>JBMNQI010000006.1:0-52719 GCA_050944055.1 Oscillospiraceae bacterium
TAAAGGTATTCGGCAAAAAAGACCCCGATGAGATTCCGTGGAAGGAGGTGGGCGCGGAATATATCGTGGAGTCTACCGGCCTGTTTACGTCTATTGAAAAAGCGTCAGGCCATCTGCGCGCGGGAGCGAAAAAGGTGATAATTTCCGCGCCGTCGGCCGATGCGCCTATGTTTGTAATGGGAGTTAATAACGATAAATACAGGAAGGACATGAATATCGTGTCAAACGCCTCCTGTACGACAAACTGCCTTGCTCCAATAGCGAAGGTTCTCAATGACGAGTTCGGAATCGTTACGGGCCTGATGACAACAGTCCATTCCACGACGGCCACGCAGAAGACGGTAGACGGCCCCTCTAAAAAGGACTGGCGCGGCGGGCGGGCCGCTTCGGCAAATATTATACCGTCGTCCACCGGCGCTGCAAAGGCTGTCGGCAAGGTCATACCCGAGCTCGACGGCAAGCTGACCGGCATGGCCTTAAGAGTCCCGACGCTGGATGTTTCAGTCGTCGACCTGACCGCGAACCTTGAAAAGCCCGCGTCTTACGATCAGATATGCGCGGCTATGAAGAGGGCGTCGGAAACCTATCTTAAGGGTGTGCTGGGCTACACCGAGGACCAGGTCGTCTCCTCTGATTTTATCAGCAGCTCGTATGCCTCCGTCTTTGACTCAGGCGCCGGCATAGCGCTGACCGACAGCTTCGTTAAACTCATATCCTGGTACGACAATGAAATGGGCTATTCGAACATGGTACTGCGCCTTATTGAATATATGTACGCAGTGGATAACAATTAATATGGATAATAAAAAAGAAGCCCGTACAGATTTGTGCGGGTTTTTGCGCGCCTTTTATGGCGCGGCGGCGGGCGCTGAGGCGCCGCCGGACCCCGTCCGGGCTGCGCGCTCAGTCAGCCAGCTCAAAATCAACAAGGCCTGAAACCGCGCTTGCGGCAGTGCAGCGCACGCGCAGGGGCATGCCGAGTGTATAGCTAACGCCGGCCCCCGTCAGCGTAATTCCTGATTCGTCGACCTCAAAAGAATTGCCCGGCAGGCTTTCAATCGGCACAAGCCCCTCGACGGTGTCCGGCAGCATGACGAAAATGCCGAAACGATGGACGCCGGAGATAACGGCGTCAAATTCCCGGCCGATTTTCGACTCCATAATCCGGGCCTTATAGAACTTTTCAACGTCGCGCTCAAGGTTTTCGGCAATTACTTCACGCATGCTGCTCTGCTGGGCGGCCTCGGCGGCCTTAATAAAAACAGAGCGGGGCACCGTGCCTTTAAACGAGAGCTTCAGCACGCGGTGTACCATAAGGTCGGGATATCGGCGTATCGGAGAGGTGAAATGGCAGTAGCAGTCCGAGGCGAGCCCGTAATGCCCGATGTTTTCAACCGAATACCGGGCTTTTTTCTGTGCCCGGAGGAGCAGGGCGGAAAGCACCGGCTCATACGGCCTGCCCTCGGCGCTTTTCAGCGCTTTGCGCAGGCGAGAAGTGTCAATGCCGTCGCCGACATCCAGGCCGTAGAGAGCGGCGGCTTTCCGGAAAACCTCAAGCTTTTCGGGAGAGGGCTTTTCATGGACGCGGTAAAGCGCGGGAAGCCTTCTTTTCTCCATGTGTCTTGCAACGCATTCGTTTGCGGCTATCATGAACTCCTCTATTATTCTTTCAGATGCGCCGCGCTCGCGCGGTACGACATTTACCGGTTCGCCCGTTTCGTCGCAGAGAATATGGCCTTCCGTTGTCTCGAACTCCTGCGCCCCACGGCTTGCGCGCCTCGACGATAAAATATCAGCTAGGCGCTTCATCTCGGTAAGAGCGGATGTTACGGCCGTATACCTCGGGCTGAGCTCTCCCGCCGTCCCGTCAAGCAGACGGTTGCAAACAGAGTAGCTCATACGGAAGCTCGATTTTATAACGCTCTCATGCAGGCTGTAATCCATGGGCTCGCCGTCCGGCCCGAAGCTAATGAAGGCGGACAAAGTCAGGCGCGGCACGTTCGGGTTCAGCGAGCAGATGCCGTTGCTGAGCGCACCGGGCAGCATTGGTATCACGCGGTCGGCGAAATATATGGATGTCCCGCGGTAAAAAGCCTCTTTGTCGAGGGCCGAACCGTCCCTCACATAGTGCGACACGTCCGCTATATGGACGCCGAGGCGCCAGCCGCCCGGCAGCTT
This sequence comes from Oscillospiraceae bacterium, assembly GCA_050944055.1. Taxonomy (GTDB): domain Bacteria; phylum Bacillota; class Clostridia; order Oscillospirales; family Oscillospiraceae; genus JBMNQI01. The sequence continues at coordinate 2,179 of JBMNQI010000006.1, forward strand.
TTCAATAGAAACCGCGTCGTCGAGGTCTTTGGCGTCCTCCCCGTCTATCGTAAATATAAACCTGTCCCGCAGGTCAAGCCGCGCGGAGATATCGGGAAGCTCAAAAGGCACGGCCGCGGCCTCGGCCATTGTCTTTTTGCCAAAGCTCTCATGCACACCGGCCTCATAGAGCGCGGCCTCCACGGAGGCTCTCCAGTCGTCCGCGCGCCCCAGGACTTCAATGACACGGCCGGAAGGCGGCGATTTATGCCCGTCCCCGAAGTCAGTTATCCTGATTGCCGCCATGTCGTTGTCGCGCGCGTCGCCCAGCGCGCTTAGCGAAACCTCTATATCCGACGGCAAACGGCTGTTGCGGGGAATTAATACGGCTTTCCTTTTCGAGCGCTCTATCCGCCCGGTTACAATTTCGCCCGACCGCCTGATTATTCTCTCGACCGAAGCCGCCGCCTGGCGGCCGTCTTCCAAAACGCTTTCTTCGGGGCGAATCATAACGCGGTCGCCGTCCCAGGCGTCTAAAGTGCGGCGCGGCGGGATAAAGTAATCGGCGCCGCCTCCGTCGGGCGTGACAAAGCCGAAGCCCCGGCCCGAATCGCTGAATGTGCCCGCCACAAGCCCGTTGAAAATAGGCAGCGCGTAGGCGTTTTTTTTCACGCGTATAAGCCGGCCTTCGCTTTCAAGCCCGGCGAGACGCCGTAAGACCAGGCCGGGCTCAAATTCGCCGCCGAAATACTCGGTCAGCGCCCGCTGCGTCAAACTCACGCATGCCTCGCCCCCGAACAGCGCCAGAATTTTCTCATCTATATAGTCCATCAAGGAGCCTCCCGCAAACGCATCCAATCACAATCTGAATTTTGCCGAAAAATGCCCGATTATTCGAAAAAAACGCCCTTCCCGAAAATGGAAGGGCGTCTTAATTGGTCTTAAACTATAATATTCATCACTATCGTCAGCACCGCGAACACAATCGCAACGTACTTTGTAGCCTTGGCCAGCTTGGCGTCCAGCGTTCTGGCCTTGTTTTTTGACATAAACGTTTCGGCCGCCCCCGCGATGGCCCCTGAAAGACCGGACCTTTTCCCTGACTGAAAAAGTATCATAAGCGTGAGCAGGACGCAGCATAAGACATGTATAATAGTAATAACCAGACTAATTCCAGACATCATAAACCTCCGTATTGGTTTTCAGGCCACTGTACAAGTATAAAGAGCAAATGGAATAATACCATATAACTTCTATAAAAGCAAGTAATATTTCTATTATTCTATTATTATTGTATTTGTAAGTGCTGCTTACGGCCGCCCGCTCAGACCGGGAAATGCCTTTCCTTCCTCTGGTACGTCACCCATCTAAGCTCGGTAAACTCGTCAATGCCCGCGTTTCCGTTCCTGCCCCAGCCGCTGTCCTTCATACCGCCGAGCGGGGCATTGGGCTCGTCGCTGACCGTGCAGTCGTTTATATGGGAGCAGCCGGCCTCCAGCCTGCCCGCGATATCGAAGGCGAGCGCGGTGTCGGCGGTTATAATGCCGGAGGAAAGGCCGAAGCTTGTCTTATTAGCCAGCCTCACGGCGTCGTCCGCGTCGTCGGCGGAAATAACGCAGGCAACCGGGCCGAAAACCTCCTCGCCCGCTATATCCATATCTTCGGTTATGCCCGCGAGAACGGTAGGCTTGAATACGAGGCCTTCAGCGTCGTTGCCGCAAATGCATCTGGCCCCCTGTTCGATAGCTCTTTCCACCTGGGCACGGATTTTATTAAACTGGGATTTATTGATTATCGGGCCGACAAACGTGTCGGCCGCGGCCGGATCGCCGTATTTAAGGCCGGAGACCTTTTTAACCAGCTTGTCGGTGAATTCTTCGGCGACAGGCTTTTCAACTATGAACCTCTTTGTGCTCATGCAAATCTGGCCCTGATGGACAAACCTGCCCATAACGGCGGCTCTCACGGCGTAGTCAATATCGGCGTCCTTAAGAACTATCATGGGGCAGCTCCCGCCCAGCTCAAGAACTATGCGTTTGAGATTCTGCCCGCACTGCATGGCAAGATGCCTTCCCACATCTGTGGAGCCTGTAAAGCTTATCCTGCGGACTCTCGGATCGGAAGTGAATACGTCCCCAATCTCACTGCTCTTTCCGGGGCCGTTGTATATAACATTGAGGACGCCTTCAGGGAAACCCGCTTCCTCAAAAATCTCCGCTATCAATGCTCCGCCGGATATGGGCGTTTCCGACGAAGGCTTTAAAACCACGGTATTGCCGTAGGCTATCGGAAAACAGACGGCCCTCAGGGAGAGCACGAAGGGCGCGTTCCACGGCGAGATGGAGGCGACGACGCCGCAGGGCTGGCGCCATGACATGGACATGCAGCCTTCGCTTGCAGACGGGAGGATCTCACCTATCATCCTGCTCGCCTGAACCGCGGATTCCAGGAGCAGGTCTTTCCCGCTTGCGGCCTGGAACCTGGAATAGAAGGAGACTGCCCCGGACTCCCGGACCAGCATGTCAGCGACGTCCGTAAGTCTTCTATTTAGTATTTCCGCAGCCTTGTTGAACAATTCCTGCTTTTCCCTGTATGTAACTGCCGCCCAGGCGGGGAAGGCGTCCCGGGCCGCGTCAATCGCCATTTTCGCCTCCGCTCCGCCCCCGCCCGCGATTTTTGCGAAAGCGTTTCCGGTATAGGGGTTAAAGTCCTCAAATACTTCTCCGCCCAGAGAATCGACCCACTTGCCGCCGATATACATCCGGTAATTTTCCATGTAAAAACTCTCCTTCTCCGAAAGTTCCGCTTATTATTATAATGATAAAACAAATGCTGCGATATGTCCACTTTTCTTTGAAAAATCAGGCCTGTTTCATCTTTTCCATATCGGCAATAAGCCTATCGAGATTTTCGACGGTTTCGCGGTTTATGAAGTGCTCGATCTTTTCCACCTGCTCCAGTTCGTCCTCCGAATTATTGAGCATGCATAAAAATCGCTGCAGCACGTCGTGGCGGTAGAGCAGATAATCCCCGGCCTGACGGCCTTTGTCCGTCAGCATGATGTGCCCGTAGCGTTCAAAATTGACATAACCGGCGGCTTTTAGCTGCTGGATCATTTTTGTAACCGAAGAAGGCCTCACGTTGAGCCTGTACGCGATTTCGCCGATCCTCGCCGCCTTGCTATGCTGAAGCAGGCGGCAGATCATCTCAAGATAATCCTCCATGGCGGGCGTCAGTTCGGCCTGCTCGGACGCCTGGTAGCCTTTCAATGTGTGAAAATCCCCGGTTTTACCCATTGTCATCACCTCACGTCAAGCTTACGGTAGCAATGTAACCGTTGGGCGGAAGCCAGAATACCATGTCGTAGGGAAAATGTTTCCGTATCCTAAATCTATTTTATGGAGGCTTAATATATGAGAAAACTGAAACCCCTGACCAGCCTTAAGCCCGGGGAAAAGGCGGTCGTTGAAAAGCTGCTGGCCAGCGGGAAAATGCGCCGGCGTCTGCTGGATATAGGGCTTATAGAGAACACCACGGTGCAGTGCCTGGGCCGGAGCCCTGGAGGAGATCCCTCCGCTTTTTTGATAAGAGGCGCAGTCATCGCGATACGTTCGGAGGACTGCGCGGATATACTGGTCGGGACCTGTTAGTACGGTGAAGAGATGGGCCTTACGAACAGCGCGGTTGGGATCAAAGCGGTTGATTCGGGGTTGGTGATCCGCAAACTGTCGCCGGACGACCGGGTTGTCGCGATTGCCGGGAATCCGAACGTGGGGAAAAGCACTCTGTTCAACAGCCTGACGGGAATGAATCAGCACACCGGCAACTGGCCGGGCAAAACGGTGACAAACGCGCAGGGTTACTACACAGGCAAAAAGCATTCGTATGTTATGGTGGATATACCCGGTACTTACTCGCTCATGGCAAATTCAGCCGAAGAGGAGGTCGCACGGAATTTTATATGCTTCGGGGAGTTGGACGCCGTTGTGGTCGTATGCGACGCCACCTGCCTTGAGCGGAACCTGAACCTGGTTTTACAGATACTCGAAATCTCCTCCAATGTCGTCGTCTGCGTCAATCTGATGGACGAGGCAAGGCGGAAAAATATAAGCATCAATATAAAAGGCTTGTCCGAAAGGCTCGGTGTGCCGGTTGTCGGAACGGTTGCGCGCAAAAAGAAGAGCCTGACGGGCCTCATGCAGGCAGTTGAGGATGTAATAGACGGAAAATACAGCGCAGAACCGTTCCGGGTTGCGTATCCCAGCGAGATAGAGGAAGCCGTGTCGACTGTCGAGCCGGCAGTAAGCAAAAAAACCGCCGGCAGGTTAAACAGCAGGTGGCTGAGCCTGAAGCTTCTGGATAAGGACAAATCACTTACAGATGAGATCGACGCATTCATCGGCGAGGATTTTCTAAACGACAAGGAATTGACAGAAGCTCTTGAAAAAGCGGCCGGAGAGCTTTACGCAAAAGGAGTTACGCCGGATATTATGAAGGATATGGTGGTCTCCGGCCTTGTAAAAGCGGCGGAAGAGATCTGCCGGGATACGGTTAAGTGCGAAAAAGAGGCGTACAGCGGAAGCACTCAGAAAATCGACAGGTTTCTGACGAGCAAATGGACCGGCTATCCCGTAATGCTGGCGCTGCTGGCGCTTGTTTTCTGGTTGACGCTGGCGGGGGCGAACTACCCGTCTCAGGCATTGGCCGGCGCTTCCTTCTGGGTGCAGGACCGTTTGACCGAGCTCTTTCGTTCAGCCGGCGCTCCCGATTGGCTAAACGGCGCAGTGGTGATGGGGATCTACCGGGTTCTGGCGTGGGTAATCTCCGTCATGCTGCCTCCCATGGCTATTTTTTTCCCGCTTTTTACTATATTGGAGGATGCCGGTTACCTCCCGCGCGTGGCCTATAATCTTGACAGGCCGTTTAAGAGATGCAATGCCTGCGGGAAACAGGCTCTGACGATGTGCATGGGCTTCGGCTGCAACGCGGCGGGGATAATAGGCTGCCGCATAATCGATTCCCCGCGCGAGCGCCTGCTGGCCATACTTACGAACAGCTTTGTGCCCTGCAACGGGAGGTTCCCGACGCTTATCGCGATTCTTGCCATGTTTTTTGCGGGCAGTGCAGGCTACTCGTCTGTCTTATCGGCAGTATTATTGACGTTTGTCATAGTTCTGGGGGTTTTTATGACGTTTGCGGCGACAAAACTGCTGTCAAGTACGATACTCAAAGGAGTCCCCAGCTTTTTCACGCTGGAGCTTCCGCCTTACAGGATTCCGCAGTTTGGGCGAGTCATAATCCGCTCCGTATTTGACCGCACGCTGTTTGTGCTCGGGCGCGCCGCGGCGGTGGCGGCTCCCGCGGGCCTCATTATCTGGGCCATGGCCAATACTTTTGTCGGCGGCTCAAGCCTTTTGCATCACTGCTCCGCGTTTCTCGACCCCTTCGCCAGGCTGTTAGGTCTGGACGGCGTAATACTTATCGCGTTCATACTCGGTTTTCCGGCCAACGAAATCGTTGTACCTATTATCATCATGGCCTATACGGCTCAGGGCAGCATACTGGAGATGGACAGTCTGATGGAAATGAAACAGCTGTTCGTTTCCAACGGCTGGACCTGGGCGACGGCCGTCAGCATGATTCTTTTCTCGCTTTTTCACTGGCCGTGCGCCACAACGCTGCTTACGATTAAAAAAGAAACGGGGAGCTGGAAATGGACGGCGCTGTCGTTTACGATACCGACGGCTGCCGGTATCGCAGCCTGTTTCGCTTTCACCTCGGCCGCCAGGCTGTTTTTATAAAAAAAGCCGCGGCGCTCCGCCTTCCGGAGCGCCGCGGCTTTCATATTGCTATTCTTCCGGAGCAAAGATGTTGCCGGGGCTGAGTATGCCAGGCGGGTCGAAGAGGGACTTGAAGCGGCGCATGCGCCCGACAGCCTCGATGCCGCACATTATTGTCATAAAATCCGTCTTAAGCTTGCCTATACCGTGCTCGGCCGATACGGAGCCGCCGCGCCGGACAATCTCGCGCGCCCATTTTGCGTAAAGCTGCTTCCCTGCTCGGTACTCCGCTAAATCGCGCGGGAGGATGTTGACATGCAGGTGGTTATTGCCTATATGCCCGAAAATGACGCTTTCCAGGCCCGCCTCCTGCAGGTCGCTATTATACATATCCATGACCCAGTAGAGCTCGGAATCGGGCACCGACATATCCGTGCCGAGCTTGGTTATGCCGGGGTCGGCGCGGCGGCGGACGTCTATAAGCATGTTTACGCTTTCGGGCACAGCGTGCCGGAAAAAGCGGAGCTTTTCCATGTCCGCTTCCGTCCGCGCGAACCACGTATCGTCTGGACTCGCCCCCAGGCTCTCGATGATGTCGCATAAATCCTCGAGCGGCGCCTCGCTGTGGAACTCGCAGTAAACGGCGCCCTTAAAATCGTCCGCGATAGGCTCAATGGCGGCAAAGGCCGGGTTGTTCACGCGCTGCCGCTCAAGCAGGTTCAGAGCGTCGCCGTTAAAATATTCGATGGCGGCGGGCCGAAAGCTCAGACCGCGCAGGGCATATACATAGTCAAGAGCGGTTTTTTCATTTCTGAAAAACGCCGTAATACAGTTAATCTCTTCCGGTTCACGCAGAAGCCGTATTTCAAGCCCGGTTATGATGCCGAGAGTTCCCTCCGAACCGATGAAGAGGTCGATAAGGTCCATATTGGGCTTTATATAGTAGCCCGCGGCGCTCTTTACTTCGGGCATCGGGTACAGCGGGAGCTGCCCTTCAATTATGCGGCCTGAATCCGTTGTGATTGAAAAATACCCGTCCTCGGCAAAGCGCTCGCCGCGCCTTAGCCTGAGCGTATCGCCATCATACAGGACTATTCTCAGCTCCTCTATATAGTTCCGCGTCGGCCCGAAAAGGAAGGTGCGGGCGCCGGAAGCGTTGCAGGCGGCCATGCCGCCGATTGTCGCTGATGTCTCGGTCGGGTCCGGTGAAAAGAACCACTCTCCGGGCTTCATGCGCCCGAGCGCCTTAATCGACTTTTCATCCCAGAGCGCGGTATCGAAGTCCTTTTCCCTCAGCGCCCTGCGCAATCTGGAGAGCATAACGCCGCTCTGGCAGCGCAGGAAAAACGCGTCTTCCTCCTCGTCGTACCGCGCGCCCGTAAATTTGTCCATGCGCGAGAGGTTCAGTATATGGCCGCCGCGCGGCACGGACGCGGCGGTTAGCCCTGTGCGGCCACCCTGAATTGTTACGGGTATCCCGGCGGCCGTTTGGCGCATGATCTCGATTACCTCCGCCTCCGTCCGCGGGAAGGATATGCTCTCGGCCTCGCCTGCAGAGCGGGACTCGTCGCGGAGGTATTCGGCAAATTCGTCTGTGAACGGGCGCATAAGCATGTTTCATCTCTCCGTTTTTATGCGTTATTTAATGGCGCGCAGGCCTGAGTTTTGCGCGGCAGCCTATTCCACGCCTCTTATAAAAGCATCGCGGTTGAGCGCGCTTATTATGGCTCTTATTGGCGCGAGGTTTATATTGTGCGATACGCCGACTCCAAACAGGTCCCGCCCGTCGGGCGTGCGTAGCTGGATGTAGGCCACTCCCATCGAGTCGGAGCCCTCGGCTATTGCGTGCTCGGAGTAATCGAGGAAGGTGTATTCAGACGGCTCCAGCCCCCTGACCGCCCTGAAAAACGCGTCGATGGGGCCGTTGCCTGTGCCCGTGACCTCAGTCTCCACGCCGCGGCAGTTGATTATGCCCTTGAAAATGACCTTTGAATCGCCGTTTTCGCTGTTTTCCTCAATAAAGCTGTACCTGACTAAGGAGAAGGTCGGGCGCTGCTCAAGGTATTCGTTCTTAAATAGTTCAAATACGGCGTCCGGGCTTAGCTCCTTGCCCAGTCTGTCCGTCTCGGCCTGCACAATAGCTCCGAACTCCGCGTGCATTGCCTTGGGCAGGTCGAAGCCGAAGTAGTGCTGCATTATGAAGGCGGCCCCGCCCTTTCCGCTCTGGCTGTTTATGCGAATTATTGGCTCGTACTGGCGGCCTACGTCGGCCGGGTCAATCGGCAGATACGGGACCTCCCAGTATTCGGTGCCGCTCTCTCTCATGTACTGGAAGCCCTTGTTTATAGCGTCCTGATGCGAGCCGGAGAACGCGGTAAAGACCAGATCGCCGGCGTAGGGGTGGCGCGCTCCGACCTTCATTTTTGTAGTGCGCTCGTAGACCTCGCGCACACGGTTGATGTCTGAGAAGTCGAGGCCGGGGTCTATACCCTGAGTATACATGTTCATGGCCAGCGTGACAATATCTACATTTCCGGTGCGCTCTCCGTTGCCGAAGAGCGTGGCCTCGACACGCTCCGCGCCCGCCAGAAGGCCAAGCTCCGCCGAGGCTACGCCCGTGCCCCTGTCGTTATGAGGGTGAAGGCTTATTATCGCCCTGTCGCGCCACGGCAGGCGCTTTATAAAATACTCGATCTGGTCGGCGTGCTGGTTCGGCATGCTGCTCTCCACAGTTGTGGGCAGATTGAGTATCACCTTCCGCTTCTCAGTCGCCCCCAGCTCTTCAAGAACGCGCTGGCAGATCTCGACGGCGTTGTCCATCTCCGTGCCCATGAAGCTCTCCGGCGAGTACTCATAGCGCAGATTCATGCCGGATTCGATATACGGCTCGCTGAGGCTGCGGATAAGGTGCGCCGCCTCAACGGCGATGTCGATTATGCCCTGCATGTCGGTCTTGAAAACCACTTTCCGCTGGAGAGTCGATGTGGAGTTGTAGAAGTGGAATATTACGTTTTTTGCTCCCCGTATGGCCTCGAACGTCTTCTCAATCAGGTGCTCGCGCGCCTGAACAAGGACCTGTATAGTCACGTCGTCGGGAATGTGATTGCCCTCTATGAGCTCGCGCAATATGTCGTATTCGGTTTCGGAAGCGGACGGAAAGCCCACCTCGATCTCCTTTAAGCCGATATCGACAAGCAGCTTAAACATCTCCAGCTTTTCTTCGATGTTCATCGGGTCGATGAGCGCCTGATTGCCGTCGCGCAGGTCGACGCTGCACCAAACCGGCGCGCGGTCGAGTACCTTGGACGGCCATTCACGCTGTGTCATCTTTACGGGATTAAATGGGACGTACTTCTTGCAGCCTGCTTTCAATGCAAAAACCTCCTATCCTCGGGGGAAATGAAAAACCCCCGACTAAAAATATAGTCAGGGGCGTATAATACGCGGTACCACCCTGTTCAGCGCCCGCTTTCGCAAGGCGCCCTCATGAGCCTCCAGCAAGGCTCCGACGTATAACGCCGTCACACGTCCCTCCCTTATCAGGAGGGCAACTCCGGGACGAGCTATACACCGCGGGCTCCGATACCGCCTCTCACCAAACGGCGGCTCTCTGAAATCCTTACCCGGGTCTTTTTCCCTTCATCGTCTTTGATATTAAAAGTGATTTTAAAATATCATATGTCCGTTGTCAAGTAAATATTTACTTTTGTTATGCATTTATGTATTGTTTTTACACCATGCCTTGTTATCTTATCTATCCGGCCTTGACATCGCAGACGTTTTGCTTTATAATACGCTTTACTGAAAATATGCGCGGGAATGACTCAGTGGTAGAGTGTCACCTTGCCAAGGTGAAAGTCGCGGGTTCGAGTCCCGTTTCCCGCTCCAGAGGCCCGGTTCCGAGAGGAATCGGGCCTTGCGCTTTTTGTGCTTTCGGCTCATACGGACGGGCGGGGCGGCGAACTTTTTCCTCCCAAGCCCAATATAATATAATGTATATGCGTACGGTATGTCCGCGCATAAACGGTGTATACGGACGGTAAACAACCGAATAAAACAATGAGGTTAGGAGGAATTCCTCTTGTCATACATTAAAGATACTTTGACCGCCGTTTCAAAAGGTCCTGATCCCGATCATAAAGACCCTGAAACTGAACGCGCCCAGATAAAATGCCCTGTTATCGTCAGCAACCAGGTTTGCATTCAGGCAGACGTCAAAATCGACCCAAAGGTGACTGTCGGCGATATTAAGACGATTTGCTCGGAGCCGCGCATAGGCAAGTGCAGCCAGGTCGGCTGTTCGCGCGACCGCTGCGAGTTTTCAATCGTCGAGACCATTTTCGTTAAAATACCCCTCAACTTTTCAGTGGAAGCGCAGGTTGACCCAGCCGGTCATATATGCGGGACGCCGGAGGTGGAGCCCTGCCCCCGCTGCGATAAAACCTGAATTCCAATCAATATGCCGGCCTGAAAACCGCATTCCCGGCCATCCGGGATGCGGTTTTTCTTCTGCCCGCCAAAGCCACGTTTCCAATCCCGCATATTATGCTTGCATAGGCCGTCATATATGGTAATATGAGTTTAACATCACCAGTAATCTGGAATTAGAGGCTGCATAGCCGAAAGGGGTCAAATTATGCAGAGGGCGCATGAGGTAGAATTTAAGCTTTACGGAGACGACATGCAGTTTGTCGAGATAATGCTCGATCCCGGCGAGACCATTGTAGCCGAAGCCGGGGCTATGATGTATATGGACAGTTCGATAGAAATGGACACTACGTTCGGGGACGGCTCCGGGAGAGACGGAAGCGATTTTGTAGGCAAGCTGTTCTCCGCTGGAAAGCGCGTCATTACCGGCGAGAGCCTGTTCATGACCACGTTCACAAACAGGGGCAGCGGGAAAAAATGCGTATCTTTCGCCGCTCCGTATCCCGGCAAGGTCATCCCGTTTGACCTTTCCGACTACGGCGGGGCGCTTATATGCCAGAAGGACTCCTTCCTCTGCGCCGCGAAGGGCATATCCATCGGCATAGCGTTCCAAAAGAGGATAGGCGTCGGCCTTTTCGGCGGCGAAGGATTTATTATGCAGAAGCTCGAGGGAGACGGGCTTGCTTTCATGCACGCCGGAGGTACCATCATCAAAAAGGAACTGAGCCCGGGCGAAATGATCAGGCTCGATACGGGCTGCCTCGTGGCCGTTACCCGGACGGTGGACTACGATATACAGTTTGCGGGAAATATAAAAACCGCCCTCTTCGGCGGGGAGGGGCTGGCGCTCGCGACGCTCAGGGGGCCGGGCACCGTCTGGCTTCAGTCGCTGCCGTTTTCCCGCCTTGCCGACAGGATTTACGCAGCGAGCATGGCAGGCGGCGGCCGGAGAAAGGGAGAGGGCAGCATAATCGGGAACATAGGCATAGGCACGTTCTTCGGCGGACACGACGGCTGAGGCGTAGGTTAACATAATATTATAAGCAGGCGGCTGCCGGTTTCCCGGCCGCCGCCTGCCGCTATATTCTCACTTATTTGGCAATCAGCCGGCTCTTGACTTCAGTTCGTCTATTATGGCGGGCAGCACTTCCAGCACGTCGCCCACTATGCCGATTTTCGCGAGCCTGAATATAGGAGCGTCGGGGTCCTTGTTAATCGCTATGATGGTTTCCGAGGAGGACATTCCCGCCTGGTGCTGTATGGCGCCGGATATGCCGCAGGCAATATAAATCTTCGGCCCCACAGTCTTTCCCGTCTGGCCGATCTGATAGCTGTAGTCTATCCAGCCCGCGTCCACGATGGCTCTGGAGGCTCCCACGGCCGCGCCCAGCAGCCCTGCCAGCTCCTCTATGAGCCTGAGGTTTTTCGCTTCCCCCATTCCCCTGCCGGCCGCCACTATGATGTCCGCTTCCGCGAGGCTGACCTTTTCCGCCAGGGTTTTCACGGCTGCAAGCAGCTTGACTGAAGGCTCCGGCTTTATGCTGACGCGCGGCCTTATTATTTCGCCCTTCCTTGTATCGTCCGGCGGGAGCGGCTTCATTACCCTGGGCCTCACCGTGGACATCTGCGGGCGCCTGTGAGGGCAGACAATAGTCGCCATCAGGTTGCCGCCGAAGGCGGGGCGAGTCTGCAATAGCAGCTTCTTATCGGAATCTATGGAAAGACCGGTGCAGTCCGCCGTCAGGCCTGTCGAGAGGCGCGAGGCCACTCTCGGGGCCAGCGAACGCCCGTACGTGGTCGCGCCTATAAGAACGATTTCCGGCTTATAGTCTTTTATAAGCTGTACAAATATGTCGCAGTAGACTTCGTCGTTATAGCGCTCGAGCGAAGCGTCGTCCACAACGTAGACCTTGTCGGCGCCGTATCTTATGAGAGTGTTTGCCGAATTATCCATATTATGGCCGAGAAGCACGGCGGAGAGCGGCACGTTAAGCTCTGATGCCAGCCTGCTCCCCGCGCCGAGCAGCTCAAGTGCGACGGAGGCGACATTTCCCTCCTCCTGCTGCGCAAAGACCCAGACTCCGGAGTAAGCCGAGGCATCGCCGGGCGGAGCTCCCCCGTCTTTTTGAAGCTCTATGGAGCCGAGTTTGCAGGAGGATACGCAGGAGGCGCACATCGTGCAGCTATCAAGAATAACGGCCTTCCCGTCCCTTATTTCTATGGCGCGAAACGGGCAGGAGCGGACGCAGAGCCCGCAGCCGGCGCATTTTTCCGAAGCTATTTTTATACCGGCCATAAGCTCACGCTCCTGTACGCACAGACATTGAAAGAAGCCTGTCCACAAGCAGCCTTGCCTGCTCCCGGGGCTTGCCCTCAAGCATTTCGCCTTCTACGCCGCGTTCGGGAACAAACGTGCGTATGACCTGCGTGGGGGAGCCGCTCAGCCCGCACCGGGTCCTGTCCGCGCCGACATCGTCGGCTGAAAGCGTTCTTATGACGGTGTTCTTCGCCCTCAGCCTGCCTCTGATGGAAGGCAGCCTCGGGTGGTTTATATCCTTGACGACGGTTATAAGAGCGGGCAAGCTCATCTCGACGACCTCGTAACCGTCCTCCGTCATCCTCTGGCACCTTATAAAGCCTTTACCCGCTTCCGCTATATTTCTAACGTTTGTGGTGTGGGGGATATTAAGCTGCTCCGCGAGGCTGGGGCCGACCTGGGCCGTGTCCCCGTCCGTCGCCTGTTTGCCGCAGATAATGAGGTCGTATTCTCCTATCTTACTTATGCCCGTCGAAAGGGCGTAGGCCGTCGCGAGCGTGTCCGCGCCGGCGAAGGCTCTGTCCGTCATCAAAACGGCGTCGTCCGCTCCCAGGGCTATCGCGTCTTTGAGCATTTCCGCCGCCGACGCTATGCCCATGCTGAGCACAACGACCTTCCCGCCGTGCTTCTCCCTGAGCCTTAAGCCCTCCTCGAGGGCGTACGTGTCGAAAGGGTTTATTACAGACTTCACCCCTTCTCTTATAAGCGTGTTTGTCTTTTTGTCCATTTTGACTTCGTTTGTTTCGGGTACCTGCTTGACGCATACGATAATGTTCAAACTGCCGCACTCTCCGCTTCTGCTTTACGCCTCTGTGTTGCGAAAATCGCCGCGATAAACTTCGGAACCGAGGTTTTTCGGGCGAGTTTCAAAAAAAATGTATGTTTTACATATTTTATAGAAAATTCTCTTGCTTTTCAACGAATTATTATGTAAAATGATACCTCACCAAAACCGATAATGGCAAACCTACTGAAAGGCAGGGACGCAAAGCCTAGGGTCTAAAGCGAAAGCAATGATAGTCTAGCCGCCGGAACCATATGCGTCAGGTTATGCTGTATGCTTTTGCGTACAGCTTTTTTACCACCTTTTTTTGCCCTTGCTGAAAAAGAGCAGGTAAACGCAGACAACGAGAAACACGGCGGCGGCAACGACGACCAGCTTAAGGAATATATCCATTACGTCGCGAAGCTCAAAGCCCCCTCCATCTTCCGGGGCCGCCTCTTCCGCAAGCGCGTCAGTTTCGGCCGGGCCTTCCGCGGCCGGGCCGGAGCCGAGTTCAAAAGCTATGGGGGACGTCTCGTATAAAAGCATGAACAGGCGGTAGAGTATAAGCGCGCTTTCCGCGCGGCTCATCTCCCCTGCCGGGTTAAGCTTTGTTTCACCGCCGATCAGCCCCTCGCGCACGGCGAGCGCCACGTCCTGCTTCGCCCACCCGCCTATCTCGCCGGCGTCGGTGAAATTCAGGTATTCATCCGCGTCCTCCGGATATGTATAAGCCTTCTTTTCGGCGAGCGTGCGCGCGCAGAGCGCGACAACTTCCTGAACCGTTATGCTCTTATCGCCGCTGAAGTTGCCGTTTTCATCGCCTCTGGCTATGCCTTCGGCCTCCGCGGAGGCGACATAGGCATAGTAAACGCTGTCGGCCGGGACGTCCGGGAATCCCGTTTTGGCCTGCCTGTCGAGCGCGAAGAACATTTTGACGAGCGCGGCCGTGAAATCGTACTTGGTGAGGCTGCGGTTTGGCTCAAACCTGTCGCCACTGAGCGTGAAGCAGCCTTTTGAAACCATGAATTCTATGGCGGAGCGGGCCTCGTCCGGCAAATCTCCCGTATCCGAAATTCTCACGGCGTTTTCAAGAACCTCGTACTCGGCGGAAAAGCGTGTCGAAAACCCGATGGCCCCGTTCGACGCGTCGTACTGCCCGCCCCAGTTGTCCACGCCGCCCTGATATGTGGCCAGCACTGTGGCAAGCTCGCTGTTTGCCGGGAGCGCGAGCGAAATGGGAGAGGGGAGCTTATCTATGCCGTTTCCTTCCCCGTCCATTAAATAAACGGCGTACTTCCTAAATCCGTTTTGCTGAAACCTCACGGTCAGATCGCCGCACTGAGCCGATATTTCCCGCAGCGAGTCCGCCGATATCGAAACGCTGTGCCTATTGTCCCCGAGGAGGACGCTGATTGAGGCCTCCGGGCCCATTTCCCCGGCCGCGCCCGAGGAGAACGTCACCTCGCCGGGGCGGTCGAGACTGAAGCCTTCCCCGCTTATGCGAAGGCAGACGCCGATCGGCTTATTGAATGTCACGCCGCCTTCCAGCAGGATGTTCTGCAGCCTGTTTCTTATGCCCTCCGCCTCGGCTAAAGCGCTGCCGATATCTTCGCCAGTAACAGTGAGCCTGTTTAAAGACGCGTCCATCGATATGGAAGAGAGCGCGGAAACCGCCGTCTCCACGTATGTACTCAGCTCCGCCCTTATTGATTCGCTCACCTGGCCGCCGAGGCCGGAAAGCAGCTGCTTAAGGTACGATGCGTATTCCTCCTCGGAAGAGAAGGCGGAAACGGCGCGGTAGTCAATTTCAACACCCGCGCCCGCCGACGCGGCGCCGGCCAGCAGAATGCAGGCAAGCAGCAGCGCAAATATCCTTCTTAGCATCCTGTTCATGTAATTTCCCCGCAAACATCAGTACTGTTTAAACGCAGGCTGCAAACCGAGTCCAAAGAATCTGCTTGCAGTATAACAGTTAGCGGCATAAACCGACACTGACGCTGCGATTATACCATTATTATACTTACGTGTAAAGCAATTTGACCGGTTTTGTCGTCCGGTCCGGACAA
Source organism: Oscillospiraceae bacterium (assembly GCA_050944055.1). GTDB lineage: Bacteria > Bacillota > Clostridia > Oscillospirales > Oscillospiraceae > JBMNQI01. Next base: position 17,515 of record JBMNQI010000006.1, read on the forward strand.
GGCTGCTGGAACAAACTGGAGAGCGGGCTTTAAGCGAGATGACATAATATTCCTGCGCGCGTTACATAGATATTACAAAAAAACTGAAAAAAATGAAAAATATGTTGAAATATTACATATTGTATGCTATAAATTTGATACCGATAGTTTCCATAATTAAATGATTAGTTATCAATCGAGTACAATCGTTGGAAATCAACATAAACTTGGGAGGCTTGAAAGTGGCGCTCGATAGAAAAAAGCTGCGCATAGGCGACATTTTGATCGTCCAGGGCGTCATAACCGAGGAACAGCTTTCGGCCGCCCTGGCCATACAGCAGAAAACCAAGCGCCGCCTCGGCGACATACTGATTGAGGAGGGCTTCACGAGCGAGTACGAGATCGCGAGGGCGCTGCACCTCCAGCTCGGCATCGAGATGGTGGACCTGCGCGGGATCAAGATACCGACGGAAGTCGTAAGGCTTGTGAGCGGCTCCATGCTGCGAAAGCACAAGGTTTTGCCCATAGGCTTCGACGAGCAGGATTCCAACATACTCATACTCGCCATGGCAGACCCGCTCGACATGGTCGCGCAGGACGACATAGCGATAATCACCAACCTCCGGATAGAGCCACGCGTCGCCACCGCGGGGGCCATAAACTCGGTTCTGGACAGGTACTTCGGCAAGGAAGAGGCAATGTCCGCCGCGGAAAAATACACCAAGGAGCGCGAGCAGCAGCTCCAGCTTCTGGAGGAGACCGCGCTTCAGGAGGAGAGCGAGCTTTCCTCCGCCCCGATAGTCCAGCTCGTCAAGACGATTATCGAGCAGGCCGTACGCCAGAGGGCCAGCGACATACATATAGACGCGCTTGAAAAGCAGATACGCATACGGTACCGCATAGACGGCGTGCTTGTCGAGCGCATGCGGTACGACATCGCGCTTCTCGCCGCCATAGTCACGAGGGTCAAGATAATGGGCGGCATGGACATATCCGAAAAGCGCAAGCCGCAGGACGGGCGTATAACTATGACAGTCGACCTCGCCGAATACGATATACGCGTTTCGGTGCTGCCGACGTCGTACGGGGAAAAGGTGGTCATGCGCCTTGCCGCCGCCAACGCCCTCACGCGGAGCAAATCCGAGCTGGGCCTTCGCCCCTGGGAGCTTGAGAAGTTTGACCATATACTGTCCAACCCCAACGGCATAATACTCGTAACCGGGCCGACAGGCAGCGGCAAATCCACGACGCTTTATACGGCGCTTTCAGAGCTGAACGTCGAGGGCGTCAATATAATCACGGTAGAGGACCCGGTCGAGGCCAATATACCGGGAGTCAACCAGGTTCAGGTAAACCCGAAGGCCGAGCTGACTTTTGCAACGGCCCTGCGCGCTATACTGCGGCAGGACCCGGACATTATCATGATAGGCGAGATTAGGGACTACGAGACGGCCTCCATAGCCGTGCAGGCCTCAATCACCGGCCACCTCGTCGTCAGCACGCTCCATACCAACAGCTCCGCCGCCACTATTACGCGCCTTCTGGACATGGGGGTCGAATCCTACCTCATTGCGGACTCCGTCGTCGGCGTCATAGCGCAGCGGCTGGTGAGGAGGCTATGCACAGCGTGCAGGAGGCCGCGCCCCGCCAACGAGTTTGAAAAGATACAAATGGGCATACCGGAGGACGAGGAGCTTACGATATACGACGCCGTCGGCTGCCACCTCTGCAGCGACACCGGGTATTACGGGCGCATCGGCGTGTATGAGATCATGGAAATAACGCCGGCCCTGAAGCATATTATCGCCGCGCGCGGCACCACGGAGCAGATCAAGGAGGTCGCGCTGAAGGAAGGCATGAGCACGCTGAGGATGAGCGCGTCGGAATACGTGCGGGACGGGATTACCACGTTTTCCGAAATGCTGAAGGTTTCTTTCGAGCAGTAATTAGGAGGCGGCAATTGAAAAGTTTTTTTGATCTACTTGACGAGGCCATCAGGCTCAACGCGTCAGACGTTCACTTCAGCGCCGGTATCCCCCCCTGCTGCCGGATAGACGGCAGCATAATCCGCATGGGTGAAGACATACTCACGCCGGAAATCATCAACGTCATTGTCGATTCCGTACTGGACAGGAACCAGACGGAGGTATTCAAGGAGAAGGGCGAAGTCGACCTTGCCTACTCCATAGCGGGCCTGGGGCGCTTCAGGGTAAACGTCTTCCGCCAGAGAGGCAGCGCCGCCATAGCCGTGCGCGTACTCAACCTCACGATACCGAGCCCGAAGGAGCTCGGTATACCGGACTGCGTAGTCAACCTCACGTCAAAAAAGAGGGGGCTTGTCCTCGTTACAGGGCCGACGGGAAGCGGCAAATCAACGACGCTCGCCTCGCTCATCAACGTCATAAACTACCGCTACCCGTATCACGTGATTACGCTCGAGGACCCTGTGGAATACCTCCACAGGCACAACAAATCCATAGTCAACCAGCGCGAGATGGGCACGGACTCGCGGGATTACGCCTCCGCCCTGCGCGCCGCCCTGCGCGAGGATCCGGACGTGATTCTTGTCGGCGAAATGCGCGACTTAGAGACGATATCGACGGCCGTAACGGCGGCCGAAACAGGCCACCTCGTGTTCTCCACGCTCCACACTATAGGAGCGGCCAATACGATAGACCGAATTATAGACGTTTTCCCGCCCTACCAGCAGCAGCAGATACGCACGCAGCTGGCCGACGTCCTCGAGGGGGTCATATCCCAGCAGCTCATACCCAAGAAGGACGGGAAGGGCCGCGTCGCGGCGCTTGAGGTCATGCTCGTAAACAGCGCCATAAGGAACAACATACGCGAGGCCAAGACTTTCCAGATAGCGTCCGTCATGCAGACAAACCGCAAAATAGGCATGCAGACCATGGACGACGCGCTCTACGACCTTTACTCCTCGGGACGCATAAGCGGCGAGCACGCCCTCCAGTACTCGCAGGACAGGATAGCTATGGGCAAGAGGATCCTGCTTTAGGCCCCGGGCGAGTCCGGCGTTCTGACGGAGGCCTGCATTTGCATAAAGCCGAATAATACGACGCTCGTACCAACGCAGACCAAATCAGGAACAAAAGCGCCGGCGTCGTCACGTCTGATAATTCCGGAATAAACTGGTAATCCATCCACAAAACGGGAGAGTGATATTTTGCCGAAATATAATTACAGGGCCGCAGCGAAGGACGGCAAAGAGGTCAAGGGCGCGGTGGAGGCCGACAGCCTCCAGAAGGCGTCGGAGGAGCTTACCAAATCCGGGCTTTACATCATCTCCATCGACGAGCAGAGCGTACTCTCCCAGGACATATCCATCGGTCTTTTCGCGAAGAAGCCGAAGCCGCGCGACCTCTCCGTTTTCTGCCGGCAGTTCGTGAGCATTATTAACGCCGGCGTCTCCGTCATCTCCACGCTGGAAATGCTCGCGGAGCAGACGGAGAACAAAATGCTCCGGAGCGCCATCGCGGAGACAAAGCGCTCGATAGAAAAGGGCGAGTCCCTGGCAAACGCCATGCGCCCGCACAGGCGCGTCTTCCCCGACATATTCATAACGATGGTGGAGGCGGGAGAGGCCTCGGGCAGCCTCGACGTATCGTTTACGCGCATGGCGGAGCAGTTTGAAAAGGACGCGCATATAAAAGGCCTAGTCAAAAAAGCGTCCATTTACCCGATCGTCGTGTGCGTAGTCGCGGTGGCGGTTATTATCGGCATAATGACCTTCGTCGTGCCCACGTTCCAGAGCATGTTCGACCAGATAGGCACGGAGCTGCCGGGCATCACGAAGGCGGTAATCGCGATCAGCAAATTCATGCAGAATTACGTGCTGTTTGTCTTAGTCGGAATTGTCGCCTTAGTTATCATACTCAGAAGCTACGCGAAAACAGATTCGGGCCGCCATGCTTTCGGGAGGATAGCGCTTAAAATGCCGCTTGTCGGCCCGCTCTCAGTCAAGAGCGCGTCCTCGCGCATGTCGCGAACGCTCAGCACGCTTATAGGCGCCGGTATACCGCTTATTGAGGCGCTGGAAATCACTTCCGGGACGATGTCGAACGTCTATTTTAAGGAGGCGCTGCTCGAAGCGAAGGACAGCGTCGCCATGGGGACGACGCTCAGCGAGCCTCTTATAAGAAACGGGCTCTTCCCCCCTCTTGTCTGCCACATGATAAAGATAGGCGAGGAGACGGGCGGCATAGACACGATGCTCACAAAGCTCGCCGACTACTACGACGACGAGGTGGAGATCGCCACGCAGTCGCTCATGGCGGCGCTGGAGCCCATGATAATCATACTTCTGGCCGGCATAATAGGCGCTATAGTCGTCTCCGTCATACTGCCCATGGCGAAGATGTACGAGGGCCTCGACGCGCTGTAAGAGTCCTTTTGACTTACGGGACAAGAACTAAAATAATCCGGGCGCTTTTTGGGGGAAGAACCCGGTTTATTATAAATCAACGCCAAGGCGCCGCAGGCGCCGGAAATAATACAAAAATAAAGAAGGAGAATGATAAAAATGAAAAAACTTGCCAGGCGCGGTATGAACAACAAGGGCTTTTCACTTATCGAGCTCGTCATCGTAGTCGCGATTATGGCCGCCCTCATCGCCATACTCGCCCCGCAGTACCTCAAGTATGTTGAGAAATCGCGCGTAACCGCGGATGAAGCAATGGCAGATGAACTTCTCAGAGCAATTCAGGTTGCCGCATCAGATCCCGACATTACTATAGCTTCAGGAGCTGCAGTAGCATGGGCCGAAGACGGCAGCCTAAAAATCACTGGTGATACTGAAAATGTTCTTGAAGCCGCTCTTGAAGAATCCCTTGGAATTGCAATTACTCCCACCGGCGTCGCTGGTGAAGTTGCAAAAGTTAAGTCCACAAAATACAAGGCTAAAGACCCATATACAGTAACATACACAAATGACGGGGCCGGAACTTCCGCATCAATCAAAGGCGTGTGGGCTTCCTAATCTCGCTATCCCCGCATATCCAGCTACCTCAGAAAGGACATTTAATGGACACGGTCTCGATACTCCTATACATATTGGTCTTCCTCTTCGGCATAACGGCGGGCAGCTTTTTAAACGTCGTTATCATCCGCATGCCGAAGAAGGAGAGTATCGTGGCCGTATCCTCCCACTGCGTGTCCTGCGGGAGGAAGCTGCGCTGGTTTGAGCTTATCCCGCTTATAAGCTACATCTTCCTTCGCGGCAAATGCCGCACGTGCAAAACGCGTATTCCCGCCCAATATCCCCTGATTGAGGCGGGAAACGGGCTATTATGGGTAATCGTTTTCGCAGTTTTCGGGTTTACGCCGTATGCCCTGCTATGCTGTTTTCTGACGTCGGCGCTATTGGCGCTTTCCGTCATAGACGGCAGGACGGGGGAAATCCCCATCGGAATCAACATATTCATACTGGTTTTAGGCATATGCCGCCTGCTGCTCGACACAGGCGGCTGGCCGGCATATGCCGCCGGCTTTTTTACAATCAGCCTCCCGCTTTACATCATCCTGCTCCTGACGCGGGGCCGCGGGATAGGCGGCGGCGATATAAAGCTCATGGCCGCCTGCGGGCTGTTTCTGGGCTGGAAGCTCATACTTCTCGCTTTTTTCGCAGGGTGCGTTATAGGCGCCGTCATACATATTATCCGCATGAAAATTGCGGGCGCGGGCAGGGCGCTGGCGCTTGGCCCGTACCTCTCCGCCGGAATCTTTTTCTCCATGCTCTGGGGAGAAAAACTCGTTGAATGGTATTTAGGACTTCTTTAGATTTATAGGAGGCAGCGCGCCCGCGCTGACTTCCGGCAGACGCCCGGGGTAAACATACCAAAGGGCGGATTTAATACTGAATATAATATAAATTTACATATATCAGCGACAAACTTTTTAAGGGGGCTGTTTAATGGCCGAAAGGAAACTGAGCATAGAAGTCGGCGAGCGCCTTGTCAAGGCGTGCGTTACCGGGAAGAAGGGAAGGCTGCCGGCCCAGAGCTTCACGTTCCTCGCTCCCGCCGGCGCCGTGGCCGACGGGCAGATAAACGATCCGGAGGCTCTGGCGCAGGCGCTTTGCGCCGAGCTGGAGCAAAGAGGCATAAAGCTGCGCAAGGCAGTTTTCTCGCTTGTTTCCGGCAAGGTCGCCGCGCGCGAAGTAACGCTTCCCCCGATAAAGGAAAACCGGCTCAAAACACTGATTGAAAACAACGCCTCGGAGTACTTCCCCGTCGATATGAGCAAGTACCATATCTCGTACACGATTTTGGACTTCGTGCCCAAGGGCGATAACGCGGGATACAGGGTGCTTGTCCTCGCCGTGCCTCTCTCGATACTGGAGGGCTATTTCAAGCTCGCCGAGGCGGCGGGGCTCCAGATTGAGGCTATCGACTACGGCGGGAACAGCCAGTTCCGCGAGCTGGAAAACAAGTGCGGCGACGAAGTCACGATGTGCATTAACGTCAACTGCAACACGACAAGCATATCGTTTATCAAAGGGAAGAGCCTCATGCTGCACCGCTTCCTCTCAATCGGCGCTGAGGAGCTTGTTCTCAATTACATCAGCGCCGCGAACATGAGCGAGGAGAGCTATATAGAGGCGCTGGAGAAGCTTTCCTCCGGCAATATCGAGGACGTCTGCCAGGTGCTGCCCGAGGCCGACGTAAAAGAGAGCCTTAGCCGGCTTGTCAGCAACATCGTGCGCACGGCGGAGTATTTCAACTCCAGCAACTGGGAAACGCCCGTCGAGAAGCTCGTGCTTATGGGATGCTGCGGCAACGTCGCGGGCCTGCGGGAGGAGCTAAGCGAGGCCGTCTCCCTGCCGACAGTGTACTTAGATGCGCTTCCCGGCTTCGCGGGATACGGCAAGGAAGCGGCACAGACGATTTCGGCCTATATATGCTGCTTGGGCAGCTCCATAAAGCCGGTCGACTTCATGCCCCGCCAGTTCATAAAAGGCAAGAAGAAAGGGAGCGAGAAGCCGAAGTCGATTAAGGCGGCGGTCTTCATACTCGTTTTATGCGTGCTCGTGTCCGGAGCCATGTCGGCTTTCTCGGTATGGAATTACACGATGGTCAAAAATGAGAAGCAGAAGCTTGAGCAGAAGATAACCGACCTCAGCCCGGCCGAGGGCGAATACCTCGCCTATCTTGATTACCAGAGCGGCGTGACTGACCTTGAAAGCCTCGCCGCGCTGACTGACTCGCCGAACGACGAACTGCTTAGCTTCATTGGCGAGCTTGAGAAAAAGATGCCGAGGGAGATACGCGTGCTCTCCGCCATGTGCACGACGACGGGCGTCGATATGAACGTGACCGTGGACAGCCTGGAGCAGGCCGCCATGGTAATCGTGCAGCTTCGCAGGTTCGAGAGTCTGAGCGACGTGGTTGTCGGCGCGATAGCCGAAATCGAGGACGACAGCGGTATAAGCTTCATTACCTTCGCGGTAAGCTGCGTATATAAAGACACCTCCCCCGCGCCCGAGGCACAGCCGCCCGCCGCGGCTCCGGCCGAAAGCGGAGACGCGCTGGAAGCGGCCGAATAAGGAGGCAGGAATATGAATTTGTCCGTAAGAGACCAGAAACTGATACTTATACTTCTCGGGATCGTGATTTTCATAGGCGTATATCTGGGCGTCTACTCGAATTACGACAAGAAGGCGGAGGCGCTCGAGCAGGAGATGGCGGCCCTGCAGCCGCGGCTCAGCGAGCTTCAGGCTTACCGTGACAAAAGTGAGGAGTATAGGCGCGGGATTGATGAGGCAAAGGAAATAATCTCAGCCGAGCTGGGGCAGTATCCAAACGATGTGCGCTCTGAAGATATGCTGATGTACGCCGTGGAGCTGGAAAACGAGGTCGGGCTTAACGTATCCTCCGCGGCCTTCACAGAGGCCGAATATATCATGGACCTGCGCAGCGTGCGGGAAAAGGCCGACGGGAGCTATGAGACGGTTGCCGTTTCAGCCTACCGCAGCTCGATGGACGTCGCCTGCAGCCTTACATATCCGGAGCTTAAAAACACCATCGAATACATCAACTACACGCCGTACTGCACAAGGCTCAACAGTTTGGCCGTGAGCTACGACGCCGAAACTGGCGAGCTTACAGGCAGCGTGAAGATCGACAAGTATTTTATAACCGGGCTTGACGACACGTATTACGAGACCTACGTGCCGCCGATGCCGCTCGGCACAAGCAACATATTCGGGACAATTCTGCCGCCGCCGGCCGCGGAGCCGGAGGCGACGGAGGTTATAGTACCCGAGGAGCCGACGCCCGGGGCTTAGAGCGCCGTACTAAGCAGGCGTTAAACGCATACGCTTTCAGCGAACGGATAAGAAAGGGGGCGGACGACAATTGAAAACGCGAATCGGCGATAAGGGTTTCACGTTTGTCGAGCTGCTTGTCGCTATCATGATACTCGGCGTCGTCGCCGGGCCGCTCCTGCACTCCATGGTCACATCCATGAGGACGGCGGCGAAAAGCCGCGAGCTCCAGAGCCAGACGCTGACAGCGCAGAACATTGCCGAGGCCTTCAACTCGTCAGAAATTAGCGATATCCTCTCGGACATAAAAATCAGGGGCGAGGTAAAAGGAATCTCCAATGACGCGGGCGTGTATATTATCGACGAGGACTCGGCCTACTCCGAGCTCGCGCCGGAAAGCGTCAATTACGGCGAAGAAAAGTACCATATCGGGCTTAAAAACGTCTCGTTCGGCGGCAAATCATACGACGCCATGGTGACGCTGGACGCGGGAGCCTACAGCTTCAACGAGGAGCACGTGTCCATATACACAAACATGGACGCGGTGTTCACGCAGCCGAACGACAAGTATAGAGAGGACGGGACGATAATCCCCCTAAATTCGGATTCCGTGGCCGCCGAATACTTCTCCTCGCAGGCCGAGTCGACCGGCGAGATCGTGGATTTTAAGAACGCTATGAACAGGACGATAGAAATCAACGTCGTCGAAAGCGGCACGAGCGCCACGGTCACCGCGAAGTACATATACGACGCCAGCTATATCGACAGGGTCGAGGCGGTTTACGACGACGAAGGCAACCTCGTTTCCGATTATTATGAGGTGCCGGTCAGCCTGCATTACGAGACGGACAAGCATTATATCTACACGGGGCAGACAAGCAAGCTTTCGAACCTCTATTTCTTCTATTACCCGAATTACAGGCCGGGCTATTTCGACAATATCAACATCTACAACAACTATTACACGCCCGACGGGGATATAAACCGCTACGGCAGCGCGCTGAAATTCACGCTGTTCCTCGTTAAGCAGGCAATGCCTGCGCCCATGCCCGGATACAAGGCAAAGCTCACGCTGACGGAGCCGCTCAATATAAACAACGAGCCTACCCTGTACCTCTGCACGAATCTTGACGACAGCTCCGTGCAGTACTGGTATAACGCGATTTTCCGGTCGCAGGAGGAAATCAACAAGGAGCTTGTGCTGACGGACGACTTAAACAGGCTATACGCCGTCACCGTGGAGCTATACAGCCCCGGCTCCGGTTTTTCCGGCGACAAACTCTATACGTTTGAAGCCACAAAGGTAGACTGAAAGACATATTCCGATGATTTTTAAGAAAGGAGGGGCCGAATGGAAAAAAAACGCGGCGGTTTAAAAAGATTAATCCGCGACAACAAGGGCACGGGCATAATTACGGTGCTTGTATCCGTCGCCTTCATATCGGTGCTCGGAACCCTCCTCCTCTATATGTCCTACATCGGATACACGATGAAGGTGACGGAGCGCAAGAGCAAGGAGAATTTCTACGACGCCGAGGCCGCGATTAACGAAATACGCGTCGGCATTCAGAAGGCTGTCTCCGATTCCATAGCCGTGGCGAACACGCTGGCGCTTGAGAGGTATAACGACCCGTCCGCCAGCGTCGAGGTGGATTTCAAGGTATATTTCAAGGACGCCATATGGAGCTGGGACGGCAACGCACTGGCCGAGACGCTTTTCATTGGCTCTCCCGACCCCGACGTCTCAAACGCGCGCTATAACTGCGCCGTGCTCAGGTCTTTCGTCGCGCCCGCAGCGGGCAGCCTGACAGTCAACAACAACGCCGACGAGGGTGATGTCGCTTTTCTTCAGAACGGCGAGGGTACGGTCACGGCCCTGATACTTAAGAACGTCAGCGTGAATTACGTGGAAAACGGGTTTGAGACAAACGTGACCACGGATATAGCCATAAACATACCGGATTTCAGGTACACGCCGTCAGTACTCGTGACGACCGCGATACAGGAATACGTTATAATAGCCAACGAGTCGCTTACGCAGAACAGCGGCGGCAGCATCACACTCAACGGCAACGTCTTCGCCGGCGCGGTCGATATTACGGGCGCAAATTCCATGGCCGTAGGCTGCGACCCGCTCACGGGGGACGACGACCCGTCCGCGTCCTACATATTTATAACCGGCGGAAAGCTCGACCCCGCGACAGGCTCCGATGCCGCCGACAGCGGGCTACTCAGCCTCGGCATGCACTCCTCGTTTAAAGCGGGCAGCGGCGTGTCCTTCTGGGCAAAGAGGCTTTCGGTGGGGCAAAACGCCGACCTTTACCTAAACGGGCCCTCTTTCGTCGCCGACGACCTTGTGCTTCAGGGGGACGGGGCCATGGCCACGCTCTCCGGCAAGTATTTCGGCTTCGGCAGCAGCACGACGGACGCTTCAAGGAGCAGCTCAATTATAGCCAACGGGCACGACACCCGGCTGATTCTCACTGATTCGCTGGAAACGCTCCTCCTCGCGGGGCAGTGCTTCATAGGCAGCGGCAACTTCGGGATAGGCGGCAACGTCCTGACGGGAGAGTCCATAGCCCCGAAAAGCGCGCAAATCGCCTACCTCGTGCCGCCGGAATGCCTGAATACCTCCGTATACGAGGAATTGGCGACAAACCCGGCCATATTCTACACAAGCAGCACGCCTTCAAGGAGCGCGCTCATGGCCTGCGTGGACACGTCGAAGGATTTTTGGGGCGCAAACAGCTCGATGGACGACTATAACGCGGCGGTGCAGCTTGTCTACCTGCCTCTCGGATCGCAGACGCTTGTGTATTTCTATATGGAGTTCGCTTCGCCGGACGACGCGAGCGCCTACTTCTCGGATTATTTCCAGCACAACAGCGACAATGTTGAAAAATATCTGAAGCTCTACTGCGACACGCTAAGCATACCCGAGGCCGCGGACAGGTTCACGTCCGGCAACAGCCTCTATCTGGAGGACGGCAGCGCGGCGCTGCTGCCGCCGACGCACTCTGATTTTTCCACAATCGTTTCTTACTATGATAACCAGTATTCCTGCCTGAGCGTTACGCTCTCCCCGGTCGTCTCCGATACCGGAACGGTTTATTCGCACGTGGTGGACGAGGCTGCCATAGAAGCGGAGCTCCCGGCCAACGCGCAGACACCGTTTTACGGGCCGGACGGCACTACCGTGGTCGGCGTAATCTCCAGGGAAGCTTCCACCAGCGTGAGCGCGATCCGCTCGAACTACTCAGGCGGCGACGTAAAGGTCATAGTCACGACGGGCGACATTACTGTAGACAGGTATTTTGAAGGGCTTATCATAGCCGGCGGAACGATATACATACAGAATTCTCTGCGCCTTGACGACTACGCGGTTTCCACCGCCCTGCTCGGCAAATCGGAGGACGGAGACAGAACCATGCTCGACTATCTCAAGATAGGAACCGGCTCTTCCGGAAGCAGCTCTCTGGAAAGCGTGACGTGGGGCCTTGAAAAGCTTGTCAGTTACCAGAACTGGCGCAAGCACTGACGATTCCGACACGCTTACGGAAGGGGGGCGTCTATGAAAAGCAATAAGGGCGTTAGCTACATCGAGCTTCTTGTGGCGATTGTCATTATAGGCATAGCGGTTACGCTCGTTTCCATGTCAATCTCTGCGATTTTTTCGCTTAACGCGAGGCAGTGCGCGAAAAAAACCGCGAGCCTTTTGTCGCAGTGCAAGGTGGACGCCATGTCCCGTACGGGCGACAATTATCTTATGATCTTCAAAAACAGCGACGGCATTTACGCCAGGTATTACATAAACGACATTCCCCGCGAGGACGAGCTCATCGGGAAGAGCAGCCTCAATTTCTCCTGCACAGGGACGGACGGCAATTCGTACTCGGACGAGGACATATTTATCTCGTTTGACCGGACCTCGGGCGCCTTCCTCCCTATCAAAGAATCCGCGGCGCTCGCCGGAGTCAGTCTTCCCGCCCTGAGCGACGACGTGTATTACGACGGCATAACCGTATCGAGCGGCGGGAAGGCCTATACCGTCCGTATGGTCCCGAGCACAGGTAAATTCTCAGTCGTTGTATCCTAGGGAGATAAGCTATGGTTAAAAACAACAAGGGCTTTACGCTTCTGGAGCTTATTATCTCATTCGCCATACTCGCGGTCGTCTCCGCTTCCGTGCTCGGTTTCATGGGGGCGGGCGCGAACATATTCCGCTCCGTGTCCTCGGAGGCGGCTATCCAGTACGAGTCCCAGCTGACGCTGGCGCAGCTCCAGGAATATGTGATAGACTGCAACGGCGGCGTTTTCTTCGACGCCGGCGAGAAAGCGCTGTTTACGCTGGATACAGACGGTACTTCCTATACCATGCAGATATTTAAGCTCGACGGCGACGAGTTATTCTTCGACAGGCAGGACGTCGTCATCGGGGAGGACGGCTCCAGCCTGAGCTACAGCTCCATAGGCTCGGCCGCTTACTCCCCCGATCTCATGGCGTCAAACATTACGGATTTTAATGTGGGCTTTGAACGCTTCTATGACTCCGGAAACGGCCGCTATATAGCGACCAGGGCCGTTGTCACGCTTACGCTCGGCATAGGCGGAAGGGACTTCACGGGGACGCAGGAGATCGCCTTCCGCAACAGCGTCATATACGCAGACAGTCTTGACAATATGCTCAACAAGGTCATATTCGGGTAGAACGCGTATGCAAAAGGAGGTGTGTTCGCGATGAAGAAAATGATTAGTTTAAGGCGCACGCTGGCGGGCTTTCTCAGCCTCGTGCTTGTGGTTTCGCTGTGCGCCATGTTCATATTCGGCCCCGGCACGTCGGCCCGGGCAATAACATCCCTGCCGCATATCTCGCATATCCTCACCACGCAGACGGAATTCAACATAATCGAAATCATCCCCAGGGAGGGCGCGGGCAGCCTTGGTTACTATGTTTCCGGCCAGGAGCCCTTCAGCGACTGGGAGACTCTGTTTTCGGATCCTGGTTTTGTTTCAGACCGAGAGGGCAGAATCGCGTACGCCAACAGCCTGCTGTCTGCCCTGTCCGGCGCGGGGCTTCTCGGAAGAGGAGCGTCAAATCCCCTGACTTATACGGGCAGCGCTTCAAGCTATACATACGACGAAAAATACATCTGGGAGCTGACGGACGGCAGCGGAAACGCGAATCTTTCAGGCTGGAACGAGCTAAGGCTCCCGTCTGCCGAGAGCGCTTCGGTTACAGGCACGTTCAGCGAGGGGAACGGCTATTACGACGCCCTCCACGATTACGTATTCGACCGCGGCGGTGGGGATTTTGTCCAGAACATAGAGTTCTTTTTCGCCCCCGAAAGCTTCGACCCCGATTTGGACAGCTATTTTTACTATGTACCGACATTCGCGCCTATTACATTGCTCAACCTGTATGATCCGAAGGTCTTCAATCACGCGTGCTATACGCTGGATGAATCGACCGGCGTCTATTCGTTTTACGGCATAGTCGACGACGATATCACGCTGGAGGCGGATACGCAGTACTACTATGTTGACAGCGCCGGCGACCCCTTGCCGGCGGAGGATTTCTATAACGCCGCCTCTGGCACGTATAGTTTTCCCGTCGGCTGGTACGCCGCGTCGCCATACAGCGATGTCCCATTTGTGCCGGGTTCCGGCTATTTTGTCTCCAGCATAACCGGCTACATATACGACCCGGACGGCGGCAGCTATGTCTTCGTCCCGGGCGGAGCGGGCGGGACTCATACAGTTTACGCTGACACCGTCTACTATAAGGGCATGATAACGAACAACGACTGGTTCCTCAGGCATGTGTTTGATGTTTCTGCCCCGGCTTCGTCACGCATTTCGGTGAAGGTAAAAAGCGTTATGCCGGGCCAGCTGACATCGTCCATGATAAGCGGCGCGGATATGATTGTGCTCTCGGCCGGCTTTGACCCGCAGACGCCGGGTGTTTCGCTCACCTCCGCCTATACCTCGAACGACATTTCCTCCGATTTGGCCTGGCGCGTTTACAGCGCTATGGCCGAAGGCTGCCCTCTTATAGTAGACTACAGGCTGACCGCGCTCGGAAACCTCAATATTACGAGGCTCGCGCAGCTTTGTTTGATGGGCTATAACGAGGCGATCTCGCAGGCAAACTTCTCTACCTATTCCTACACCTGGTCGCCGCCCTCATTGAGCAACTTTGTTTCCGGGAACGTCCTGTGCTTTTATTCCCCGTTCCAGTATTCCGGCGCTAACGAAATATCGGATCTCGCTTCGCCCTTATTTACCGCGGCCTTCAGCGCCGGCGTTATCGCAGATGGCTTTTCAGCGGTGCTCAAGGAAATTAAGAGCGAGAACTTCCTGCGCAAGGTCGACGCTCCCGGCACTACCGACCTGCTGCCGGAAGAGGTGACGCTCGCCAACTCGATACGCTATATTGTAAACTACTCCGGCCAGCGCACTTTGTCCACGAAGGAGTATATCAGGGTGCTCGACCTTGAGCCGGGCAACGCGAAAGACGGCGCGCTGACAACGGAAACGGTGCTCGGGTGGCTGGGCGACGGCAGCGGCTACGATGCGGAGGATATATCAATAACCACCATGTCGACCGCGGAGTTCATCGGCAAGATCGAGGATATAAACGAGAAATACGACCTTGTTTACATTGGCGCGTGCATCGACGGCTTCAATACAAGGCCTGACGGCGGCGAAATTATTACAGACTATAACGACAACGATATGGACGGGCTTATATATACAAATATCGGCGACCTATACAGGTCGAGCTCGGAATTCCGCGGCCTGCTTTCGCGCGACTCGGGCGCCGACCACAACCTGTTCAGGTTTTCCGGCAACGACATAACGCCGTCCAAGGTGAAGGAGCTCCTCTATTTCGCTCAGGGCGGCTACCCCGTCGTCATAGCGAACGACCTCTTCCTCCCGGCCGTATCCGACGAAACTACGCCGTTTTCCGTCAATATAAGCGCGTCTGTCAGCGGCACCACCGTGACGCTGGCTGCCCACGCGATTGATTCCGCGAGCGGGACGACAATGAGAGCCACCTTCAGGTGGTATAGAGTAGGGTCGGGAACCGTGCTCGAGACGGATTCAAATACCACCTCCGCTTCCTACAGCTTCAGCCCCGCTCCGGGCTCGGAAAACAGATACTACTGCGTTGTCACCGCCGCCTCGTACCCCGCGGAGAACGGGCGGAGCAACAATGTGCTGGTAACATACCGCAGCGATATAACAGTAACGGTGGACACGGGAAGCTCCAGCAGAAGAGGCTATTACGGGGGCGACACAACGGCATACTACAACGCGAGTATTTCCGCCTCTCCGGGAAGCGGCCTCAGAAACGGCGACAGCGTGACGGTCTCCGCGGTCCCGACATATACAGACGGCACGGTAATAACGGGCTATACGTCGATCTCATATCAGTGGTACGGAGCCAACAACGCGAGCTCCAGCGGCGGAACGCCTCTGCCGGGCGCGACCGGCTCCTCCATAAGGTTCACAGTCAGGACATCGGGCAATACTCTGAGGTATACATACAATTCTTCGAACTATAACTACTCCCATATTTTCTGCCGGATAACGCTCAACGGCGGCACCTACGCCGACAGCAAAAGAGCCTACCTCACCAGGGGCGGCAGCACCCGGAGCATAGGATATGATGACAAAAGAGAGTCGAGCGGCTATTACACCGTTTCCGCGCCAAGAACCTATTTTGACGTGATCGTTTCGGGCGCCCCCGACTCCAGCAGCGCGGCTGTGCTCAATGCCGCAGCCGTGGATATTAACGGCATACCGATCACAGACACAAGCTTTGAATACTACTGGTATTACAGGGACGGCGCGACCTGGCGGAGCTACGGCAGCGGAAAATCCATTTCGGTTGACCTTTCGAGCCGGACTTCGATCACGCTTTACTGCGCCGCTTATGCCGAAGGCAGTTCCAACTACGCCACAAGCTATAATGTCATAGTTTCGCGCGGGAACAGCGTCTCCGCCGTGGTGCAGAGCTCCGGCGCCTACGACGGAGCCTACTATAAGACCGACTACAGTTCAACGGGCGATATAAATACGGCGCGTGTCGACAGCAAATCATACATGTTCAAGGCTCTTAACGCAATCAGGGACAGGGCTAACGTCATGTCCGTCTCCGAGATTGAATCCTCAACGCTCCACAGCTATCTGAACCTGTCCAAGCCCAAGATTATACTGACCTCCTTCCCTGCCGTCTACGAAAACGACGACGGGATCATGACCTCGCTCAGCCCGGTCGACGGCAAATACTACCTGGATTACACGTTCAGGATAGAAAACGAGACAGACCCGACGCCCGCCACGACCACGTATGACTGCAGCCTCTATATCGACCTCAATTCGGACGGCAGGTATTCCGAGGCCGAAAAGCTCGACGACATAACGGTTAAAAGAGGGGGAGCAATCGTTTATCCCCTGATTGACGGCGACGGCAACGAGTACTACAGGCTGTCGGCCGGCGTAACCTATAGCGTCTCGCGCCAGGTGCCGACGCAGTACGCGGGCATAATCCCGTGGAAGCTCGAGGTGGTCAAAAACGGCGCGGAGCGCATTCACGCCTCGGTCCACAACTACACGAGGATCGCCCCGTACCAGTCTCAGGAAATAAAAGTCCTCCAGATAACGGACGACGATCTGAGCATAGGCTCTTCGGGCAGCAATATCATCAATCTTGAGGAGCAGCAGGAAGAGGCCTCCTATTCCCAGCGTAATGAGAAGCTATACAGCCGCGTAACCAACAAGTATTACAAGGGCATATACGGGAAGCTGCTTGCCGATGTGTCGGACTTCAATGTCAAAATCAAGACCATCAAGGCGAATGCCCTGGAAAATCTGCAGTTTGGCGGATTCACGCCTCCGAGCGGCTCGGACGCCGATAAGATTTACGCATACCTTGACACGTTCGACATGGTCATCATCGGATTTAACGATATGTTCGGCGAGATACGGCAGGATACCGCGGCCGCGGTAACCAGGTATATAGACAGCGGCAAGAGCATACTGTTCACGCACGACACGACTTCTTTCTGGAATACGAACGATTCCGCCGGCTGGGGGTATTTCTTCAACACGATAATAAGGGACAAGGTCGGCCTTGACAGGTACGGTATAACCTCAAACGAATTCAGAAGCATACTTTACACGGAAACCGAATCATCGGATCTGACGGCGTCGGAAATCGAATCAATCCTGGCGGGCAATTACAGCGTTGCATTTGACCCGGACCCCGACAAATCAGGCACAGTGCCCGAGGCGCATGGTTTTACAAACTATGAGCTTATACGTTACGGCCAGTCCGGCCAGTACAAATACACAAAAAACGATTACACAAACCGCGAAACTACTTACGTTTCGCAGGTTAACGAGGGCCAGATCACAACCTATCCTTACGATATAAACACCCCCGCCTTCAAGGGTACGGGTTCGACAAACTACATGAGCGTGCTCTTGACACACGAGCAGTATTACCAGCTAAATATGAACCCCGACGATATTGTCGTCTGGTTCTGCCTCTCGTCGGGCCCTTATACGAGCACGTATTACTATAACGACCTTCCCAACGACGCCGTAAACGCCTATTATATCTTCAACAGGGGAAACGTCACGTATTCGGGCGTCGGCCATACCTCCGCGACCTCAAACTATTCTAATCCCGGCACCGCCGCCATAAACGAGGCCAAACTCTTCGTCAATACCATGATAGCCGCCTATCAGTCCGGAAAGCAGGACCCGACGGTGAAGATAGTCGACGACGCGACCGGGGACAACGAGATCAGCTACCTGTATTTCCACGGCGATTTTAACGGGGCAGGGCCGCAGGAAGTGATAGAATCAGGCACGGACAGCTACAGCACGACGCGCAGGCTGTATTTCGAGCTGAGCGACACAAACCTCGACAAGGACAAGCAGCTCTCCGTCGAATTCAGCTGCGAGGGCATAGCGGGCAACTTCGAACTAACAGTTTACAAAGCCAATACGAATAACGAAGTCGCGCATTCCCTGACGGGCGGAAAGGTCTATTACGTCTATCTGACCGACGCGATACTTAACGCGCTGGGCTCGGACGAGGACGGTTCAGTAACGCTCACGCTGTATGTGACGACAACCATGAGCTCGACGCAGAGGCGGGGCGAGGCTAGCGTGGAGCTGCGCAGGATAGGCCTGTTTGACCTTCAGTAGGCACGGCGAATTTCCGCGAATGCCGCCGGTAACTCGGCTGCGTTTATCTGTATGTTGGGGATACCCGCGTTATGCGGGTATCCCGTTTTTTAATGAACAAACGGTTAATTTTTCTGCCATATATTTCCGCCGTCTTTACACGCGCTATTAACCATGATATCCTTTGCTGGGAAGATAAACCGGCTTTCTCTAAATGAACTGAGGTACATACAAAATGAAAAAGTCTGCACGAAGGATATTCGCTTTTATTTTTGCCCTCACCCTGCTCGCTTCGCCGGCTCTTGCAGCCGCCGGGGGCACGGGCGCAGCCGTTTATTCAAATACGACATATCTGGCCGAAGGGTTTTCTTACACAAACGAAATATCCTACAACCCGGCGGGCAGCCGCGTCGAGACATTCTCTCTTGCTCTCTCTCCGGACAGCAGCGTTTACCCCATAGTTATGGCCTGCGACACGATATACGGCGGCATGACTATCGACACCGTGACGGAATACGCAAATGGCCTGGGTTATAACGTCGTCGGCGCGATAAACGCGGACTTCGGTTTTTGGGAGACCAGGATACCCTGCGGCATGGTCGTTGAGAACGGTATCTACAAATCAAGCCCGGAGGACTGCAGCGCTCTGGCGTTTACAGACGGCGCGGCTTTCGTCTCCATTATGCCTTCCATAAAGATCAGGCTGGAGGCCGGAGGCAAGAGCTTTGAAATTACGCACTTTAATAAAACCCGGACGGATACCGGCGGCCTCTATTTGTACAGCGAGCATTTCTCGACTGTCTCGACGCGCACCTCCGGAAACGGGTGGGCTGTGCGCATGAAGATACTTGACGGTAAGATGACCGTTTCGGGCACGATGAGCCTGCAGGTTGAAAGCGTCTACACGGGCAAGGACCCACAGTACATAGGCGAGGGCTATATGGTCCTGACAGCAGGAGACGGCTCCAACCTTTCCGAAATCTTTGAGAGCTTTGCAGTCGGAGATAAGCTTACTCTTACAACGACCTGCAGCGACGAGAGGCTATCCTCGGCAAAATGGATCACGGGCTGCGGCGACGTGCTCGTGCATAACGGCTCTTTATACCTGCCCGAATACTGGAACAAAGAGGTAGCGGGCTACAACCCGCGCACCTGCGCCGGCATCATGCCGGACGGGACAGTTATTTTCCGGGTCATAGACGGCCGGAGCTCGGCCTCCGCCGGCGCGACGCTGTCCCAGGTCGCAAACGACTTCATAGAAATGGGCTGCGTGGACGCCGTCAACTTCGACGGCGGCGGCTCTTCCGCCCTCTCGGCAATAATGCCCGGCGAAAATGCGTCCAATGTCCAAAACGTGCCCTCCGACGGGTATCAGCGCAGAGTCGCGTCTTTCATACTTTTTGTGACCGACGCGAAACCCGACGGAAACGCTTCGCGCCTGTTTCTCGGCGAGGACGGAGCTTTTGTGCTTGCGGGCTCGTCGCTGCCCATAAGCTTTGAGGCGACCGACGATTCACTCAGGCCGGCGTCCGTGCCGTCAGACGCTTCCGCGCGCTCGGGCGGTCTGGGCGCCGTATCCAAGGGCGTTTACACCGCCGGTCAAAACGCCGGTGTCGATACGCTCACGCTCAGCTCGTCAAAAGCCGGAATATCCGGCACTGCGAGCATACACATAATTACGAAGGCGGATACGCTCAGCGTCACCGGCCAGGACGGGGAGCCTGTCGAAAAAATCGCGATAGACGAGGGAGCCGAGTTTAAGATAAACGTCTCAGCTTCCTATCTCCGCCGCCCGGTGTATATGGACCCCGGCGCTGTTGTCTACGAGATAACAGGCGATATAGGCGAGGTTTCGGAGGACGGGCTTTTCACCGCCTCGGACATTTGGGGCGCGGCCGGGACTATCAAAGTGTCGGCCGCGGGCCTGACAAAGACAATCAACGTTCATATAGGGGCGGTATTTGACGATATTAAGACGCATTGGGCCAGAGGCTCCATTGAAAAGCTTTACGGCCTGAATATAGTAAACGGCATAACCGAAACTAGCTTCGGCCCCGACATAGGTATGAAGCGCGGGGACTTCCTCCTCATGCTTTACCGCGCCGCGGGCAAGCCGGAGGTCACGGCAATGTCCGGGTTCACAGACGTGCCCGATTCGTTTTACTACGCCAAAGCAATAGCCTGGGCCAAAGAGGCCGGCATTGCGCAGGGCACGGGCGCGGGCGTGTTCGAGCCGGAGGCGACGCTTACGCGCGAGCAGGCGTTTACATTTATAAGCCGCGCCTTTTCATCTCTCGGTCTGACAGCGCCCGCGGAAGACGCGCTCGCCAATTCCAACGTGCTTTCCGGCTTTCCCGACGCTGCGAGCTTATCGGAATGGGCTGTTTTGCCCGCAAAGCAGCTTATCTATCTTAAAATCGTGAACGGAATGGACGACGGGAGGCTTGATCCGCAGGGCACGCTTACGCGTTCACAGATGGCCACTATACTCTCCGGCGCTTTGAAGCTGGGCAAATAAGCGGAGCCGACATGGAAGAAATAAGTAGCGCCTGTCCCTGCAAAAGGAAAAGCTGCGAACGCCGCGCAGACTGCGAATCCTGCCGCGCCCATCACGAAGCAAAAGGCAGCCCGCCCTACTGCGAGCGGCCCGGCCGGAAAACAAGGCGATAGACTAACCCCTATAAAAAAGAATAACGGCGATTATGCGCGCAGCCCGGCGTTTGAAAACTCCGGGCTGCGTGATTTAATTTTACGCCGGGAGCAGAACGCGCAGAGCTTGAGCGGCTTTCACGGCGCTGCGCGTTCTGCCGCCGTGAAAGCCGCTTAGTGGCTGAAACCTCTTTAGTTTTCTACCTTATGTCCGACAATTCGTCAAGCTCTTTGCGCACCTTCGGGCGCAGGGCGTAACCGTCCGCCGCGCAGCCCAGAGCTACGACCACGCGTATGCGGTTTTTAATGCCCAGCAGGTTTTGCAGTTTTTTCTCGTCAAACCAGCCGAGGATGCATGTGGCGAGCCCCCTGTCCACTGCGCAGAGCGTCAGCTGCGCGACGGCGATGCCTATATCTATGCCGCGGAAGTCCTGGTCCTTTAACAAGCTTGCTCCGGCGTCGGCAATGTTGTAGGGGGCCTCGCTTATAACGAAGAAGCAAGGGACGTTGGACGTGAACTTGTTTATGCCGGCGCTCTGCAGGCAGGCGGCCGTCTCCCTCGCGACACTGCCTGTGCAGACAGTGATATGATACGGCTGGGCGTTGCAGGCACTGGGCGACAGGCGGGCCGCGCCGAGGCAGGCCAGAATATCTTCCTGCGGCACTTCCCTGTCTGAAAACTCCCGGCAGCTCTGGCGGGCTCTTATCAGCTCTTCAAAATTCATAATTCCTCCTCAGCACCGTACGCTGTAAGCTTATCTTCCGAACAGGACGAGGCTGACCGCCATATCATTCTCACTTAAAAAATCCTCAATAGCCGAGACGGCGGTCTTCATAGCCTCTTCCTTCGGATATCCGAATATGCCCGACGAGATCAACGGAAAGGCGACAGAATTAAGCCCGCGCTGCTTTGCCAGCTGCAGCGAGCTCAAATAGCACGAGCGCAGGACTTCCTCCTCGCCGTAATTGCCTCCCCGCCATACGGGCCCGACCGTATGTATTATATATTCAGCAGGCAGGGCATAGCCTCCGGTAATGACTGCCCCTCCCTCGGGGCAGTAACCAATCTTTTCGCACTCGGCCCTGAGCTTATCTGCTCCCGCCGCTTTGAATATTGCCCCGCACACGCCGCCGCCCTCACGCAGGCCGGAGTTGGCCGCGTTCACTATGGCGTCCGCGCTTATCTTTGTAATATCGCCGTATACTATTTCGAGCGGCATTTTTCACACTCCCGCGCAATCAGGTCATACTGGTCATATAGTTTGTGAACTTCGTTTTCCAGGAGGAAGTAATGATACACGTAGGGTATAAGCAGTATTAGCGCAAGCAGGCTTACAGCAAAAACGCCGATTGAAAACGAGTAAACCGAAGCAAAGGCCGCAATTACTTCAATAAGAGCGAACAGAGCGGTTACGATAAGATGTATAAGACGCTCGTGCTGGAAAAAGGATATCTGCACCAAATGCTCGCTGAGAAGCTTATCCCAGTCCCGCTCCGAGCCCTCTTTGAGGATATTATCTATTTTACGCCTGTAGGCCAGGATACGTTTTTTCATCTCACACACCTATAAGAGATTTAAACTGCTTTTTTGCTTTGTTGTCCAATATATCTCCGGACAGCGCGCTAAGAACGAAGCTGTCTATTCCATCGAGACTGTGTTCTTTTCTTATCGCAATAAGTACGTTCAGTATATCGATCAGTATCAGCTTTCGCATGGAATCCCTGACGCTCATAAGGTCGAACGATATGAGATTTTCGGCTATTTTCCCCGTGAGATCCGGCTTGACTGCCGCGATCTTTTCAAGCGACTGAATGCACTGCCGCGCTGTAATCGGCTTTGCGTCGTAAATCAGTTCGAGATATGTATCAAGGCACTTATCGAGTTTGCCGGCCTTGTCCCATTTTGCGTTTTCGGCCATCAGCACAAGGCCTATGGTTCGCTGGTAAGAGTTTTCGTTTTTTAGCTTATCAGCGAAAACGTCCCAGTACGGATATACATCGTCAAACCGGCGCGAGCGGTATTGCAGGAGCAGAAACGACTGATACCTTACCGTGTCGTCCTTAAGCGTAAGCCAGTCCACGAGCTGCGATATATCTTCGCGTCTCAGTTCCCCGCTCGCTTTCTCCAGGTCGTTTTTATCAATGGAGGCTATGCTCTCGGCTGTAATCATTTTTTCCTCCTTTATATAGGCTTGTCCAAAGCCGACTGTCTCCTGACCATTCTGATAACGACGACATACATGATGATTACAAAAGCGAGAAATACCATTGTGGCCATGACTGTGCCTATCATGGCGCATGCGTCGTAAAAGCCGTGCAGCGCCACTGCTGAAATGTATCCGGCGAAAAGATTCACGTTTTTCGCCTTCCTGCTGCCGCGGGAGCTGAAAACCTTCGCGCGCCCGTAGAATAGGCCCATAAAGACGGCAAAGCCCATGTGCCCTGGTATCGCGAGGACGGCGCGCGGCAGGGCCGTGGTCAAGCCGTAGCCCATCACGTAGCGTATGTTCTCAAAGGCCGCGAAGCCGAGAGAGATGAATACCGCGTAGACAATTCCGTCGAAACGGTAGTTGAAATTCGGGTCGCGCCATGTGCGCTGTATCAGGAAGAAGAACTTTGTCCCCTCTTCCACGGCCGCGACGACAAGAAACGCAAATATCAGTATATAAGACGGGTTGTTCCTATCCACCAGTGAGGAGAGGATTCTTATGCCCAGGTACTCCAGCGCGATGGAGACCAAAGCCGCGATTACTCCCCATACAATCAGCGAAAAAAGCAGCCTTGGGGGTTCCTTTTCAACCTTGTCCTTGCGGTAAATGTACCTCATTAGGAAAGCCGCTGGCAGTATAGCCGCCAGAATATATATCGCGAAGACAGACAGCATCGGAAGCATAAAAAACACGGTTTTGTCTCCTTATTTATATCATGATAAGAGCTAATATGCGCGGTATTGCAATATTATACCGCTTTTCCTCTTGCCTATGTATAAAATTGCCGTTTGCGACAGCGCCAGTTTCTTTTTGACGCCTCTGCTCTATCGGTTAATGTTACTATATAATCAACAACATGCGTTGGCAAGTAAAATTTGTGAATATATGCCGAATGCGGCAGAAATTATATCAGTTCGCGCTTTGGCGGCCGCAGGGCGTAAAACTGCAAATCGCCGGGGCTTCATAAGCTCCCGGCGATTTTGGCGGATGTGTTCGGTTGTTCTCGGCTCTAGGTCAGGATATGAGTTCGGCTCCAATCGTATAGTCCCATCCCTCGCCGCTTCTTACCGCCCTGCAGTCGTGGAACATGTAGGCGCCAAGCCCGCTGCGCCATTTTGTGACGGTAAATGTGAAGCTGTCCCCGGTCACATCGGAAAGGTCAAACTCAAATAAGAGCCCTGTCTCAAAATAAAGCTTTTCCCTGTCTATATAGCCCTGCTCGCACAGCTCGTCGAATGTGCCTGTGACGCCGGAAAGCCCGTGCGCGCTGCTCATCATATAGACAAGCGCGCTCTTTTCGCCGTCCGTAAGATTTGAGAGGCGGGAAAGGTCGAAGGCCAGCACGCTTATACCGCCGTTTAAACCCTCGTCCCTGTTCCAAAGGTCTTCAAGCACATCCAGGTAAAACCCGGCAAGATCATCGCCCTGCTCCAGTATACGTATATAGACGGGCGAGGAAAACTGACTCGGATACGACTCCATGATGCCGCCTGTGTAGCCCACTTCGACTGTCTGGCCGGCCCTAAGCTCCGCAGAGCTGCCCTCTGAGCCGTCCGCTTTCAGCACGTCGAGCTTTGAGGAGACTGTATAGAGCTCCGCCTTCTCCGAGCCCGCCAGCAGAAGATAGCCGTCGTAAATCCCCATTATCTTGGCTGCGATAATTTCCTCTTCCTTTTGCGGCGCCCCTTCGCCGGCAAGCTCGTCGCTCAGCGCGATTACTCCGTCCCGCAGGCTTATCTCGCCGAGCCTGTCGGCGCCGGAAACCGTATAATTCACGAAATCAACGATGCTCAGCTGCGCCGCATAGACATCAACCGTTGCGTCGGTACCGGCGGAAAGCGCGATATCCGAATCAAAAAGAGCATAATCGAACACGGCTACCTCATTCGCATTCGGATCAAAATACCCGAGCTGCGCGCGGTGTATTCCCGAGCCCCACGAGAAGGAAAAATAAAGCTCCAGCGTACCGTCGCCGTTGAGATCTGCGGCAGCCATATCAACAAGGCCGTAGCCCCCGAAATTCTCTCCAAGCTTATAGACGTTTCCGCCGTATTCAAGGAAAGATGCGCAGGATTTTTCAAATTTAAAAAGCTTGAAGCCTGATTCGCTCAAGCCCTCGGGTGTTATGTTAAAACAGGCGTCGTCTTCATACCCGGTTTCATACTCGCCCAAAAGGCCGAGAAAATCCGAGACCCCCTCCTCGGCGCCGCTCACTGTAAACGACGATTTGGGCGTTTCAATAGGCTCCTGCGCGCTGTCATATTTAGTACAGGCCGCCATAGAAATAATAAGCGCTGCGGAGATTGCAAGTAAAAGAAGCCGCTTCATAATAATGTCACCCCTTCCCTACGACGGAAAACCCGCTCATTTGTTCCCTTCATAGCCTTTTATATGCGGCGTACTGCCTGAAGCCATCATGATTGAGAGCCCTTCCGAAAGGCGATTCTCGGAAGGGCTCTTCGTTAATCAACTTCGATAACTGAAACGGGGCAGTTCTCCTGGGCTTCTATCGCGGCGGCTTCCTCAGATTCCGGAACAGTGTCCACATATACCTCGGCGAATCCGTCATCGGCCATACGGAATACCTCCGGGCACGTGGCAACGCAGAGGCCGCAGGATATGCAGCCTTCCCTGTCTATTGATGCTTTCATCTTAAACTCCTTTTTGAAATATAAGTTTTTCCTTCTTATTTATTCGAGGGGATTAATCCGGCAGCGTCTTCATCTTCTGAAGTATTATTCTTTATATGAGCCTTTATTCCTGGCAGGACCTTCGCCCGATAATAACGGTATTTTGTCAAGTTTTGAGGCACTATCAAATTATATTATCATATTCCCAGAATTTTTCAATAAAAGTATAAAGTTGTTTTGGTAAGCGTTTGACTCTTGTTTCTTCCCGTCTGGGTATGTGGTTTTGCTTTTATTTTTCTGTGTAGCGGTAGATGAAGTGACAGATTGATGAAATTACTGTTCCAGGCACCTACATTTTTCTATGACTGTTATTCTACAGGTTCCGCGCGGCGTAGAAGCCTGAGCGGGAGGTGTGCATTACGGTGCCGGGGGCGACGCAGTCGCCTATGGGGATGACTTCCGGGGCGCAGGAGACCAGGCTTTCGAACACGCCGTACCGGGAGCGCATGCCGACGGCGAGTATTACGCTCTGGCATGGGATGGTCTTAATGCCGCCTCCCGCGAGCTCGACTGTCACGCCCTCGGAACCTATCTTGGTGCATTTTGCTTTGGTGAGTACGTTTATATTATTCTTCTTAATATGGTTATCAAGGCTTGGGGCTATCATGCCCTGCGAGTCGGCGTGGATTGTGCCGGTCATTTCGACGACCGTCACGTCCTTCCTGCCTATGCTCTTTAAATAAAGCGCAGTCTCGCAGCCGACCAGGTTGCCGCCGACGACCACTATGCTGTCCCCGAGTTCGTCAGCCCTTTCGTGCGCCTGCACGCAGGTGAAGACGTTTTTGCCATCCGCACCCGGGATATCCGGTATGATAGGCTCCGAGCCGCTTGCGACGAGTATAGCGTCGGGATTCAGGGCTTTTAGCATTTCGGGCGTGGCCTCTGTATTGAGCTTAACGTCTATAGGGCGTTTGCCCACCTGGCGGATAAGATAGTTCTTATATCTGTTAATCATCCACTTGACTTGGTTGTTGTCGGATATCTTCAGAAGGCCGCCCAGCGCGCCCGACTTTTCAAAGAGCGTCACCTCATGGCCGCGGTCTGCCGCGGTTATTGCCGCCTGCATTCCCGCGGGGCCGCCGCCCACGACTATGACCTTCTTCTTGACCTTCGCGGGCTCAATTGGCCCGACGCGGTGCTCCCGCCCGCTGCGGGGGTTGACGTTGCAGCCCAGAAAATGCGTGTCGTGCATGACGTCCAGGCAGTTATAGCAGGCGATGCAGGGTATTATATCCTCCTCGCATCCGTTCTTTGCTTTATTCGGCCATTCCGGGTCGGCTATTATCGTCCTGCACATGGCGATAAAATCGGCGACGCCCTCCTCAAGGAATTTCTCCGCCATCTCCGGCTCCGATATGGAGCCAACGACGGCCACCGGGATGTTTATTCTCTTTTTAAGAGGCTCGGCCAAATGGCGGTTTGTGCCGCGCGGGTCTAAATATGAGGGGAAGGTGTGGCTGGAGGTGCCCTGCCCCATGTCTCCCGAGGAGACATGGATTATATCAGCCAGGCCCTCCAAGGCGTTGCAGAAGGTAACAAGCTCCTCAAAGCCCACCGGGTCCTCATTCGGGTCGACGCCGCTGACGCGGTACTCAACTATCATATCGCCCGCTGCCTGTCTGACGGCGCGCATAATCTCCAGCGGGAAGCGCATGCGGTTCTCCAGGCTGCCGCCGTATTCGTCCGTACGCTTGTTATAGAAGGGGCTGAGGAACTGGGCGGGCATCCAGCCGTGTGCGCCGTGTATCGTGACCATGTGGAAGCCGCAGAGCTTCATCTTCTTTACGCATTTGACATAGTTGTCAATAATGGACGCCATTTTCTCTTTTGTATACTCGGGGACGACGGAACCGTCCGGGTTAATGATTTTGCTGACTGCGTAGCTGAGCTGGCGATTTCCGACATTGTGTTCGCCGCGGTCCTCATCCTTATTGGCCTGCTCCCGAGGCTCGTGGTATACGCCGCCGTAATTAAGCTCTATGGACGCGTGCGCGCCGTACTGCTGTATGGCGGAGGCAAATTCGGTGAGCGCCGCGGTTCCTTCCCTCCTGCGAAGGTCAAAGTACAGGCCAAAGTTGTCGGTGTCGTCGTCCCTGTAGTTAATCTCCGTATGTCCGACCGTGACAACCGCGGCGCCGCCTTTTGCCTTTTCCTCAAACATGCTTATCGCGTAGTCGAATATGTAGTTGTCCGGCGAGAAGACCCACGCACCTAGGGGCGAGCTGATAATTCTGTTCTTGAAAACATGCTTGCGGATTTTAATAGGTGAAAAAAGCTTTGGATATTTGGGTCCCATTTTTTGTCCTCCTTATTCTTATTAGCTTCAACAGTCGCGTCCGGCCTTTTAATCGTTTGTATTATACTTATAGCATATGTATTCAGGCATTACAAGCATTGATAAAATCATAACATATATTAGTTTGGTTATATAATATAATTATTTGCATAAGTTATTCACATTTTACTTAGATTAGAGCGTTCCTATTTAACTGCGGGCAGAGACAACACACGCATTATAATTCGAAATTTCTACATATTAAAACGCCGAAAACATATAGTTTCCGGCGTTTTGTCATCCCTGGCGCGATTAGAACGCGCGTCCTTCCGCGTAAAATCCCTCTTATTGCTCTATAGAGATAATAAGCGCTGCGGAGATTGCAAGTAAAAGAAGCCGCTTCATAATAATGTCACCAGGCTTAGCACTGATCACAACGCCAGAATCTGGTTCGAGTTAAGCTTGGTGCGCCAATAATAAGTCCTGTTCGTTAGAAAAAAACGGGCTGTCTTAGAAATAAATTAGAAAATCTAACAGAGGCGGTTAGTGTCATTTCCCTCTTTAGAATTTAGCATCATTCAGATTTGAAAATCAACTCTTTTTTTATCAGTACATCAGCGTGTTTTCGTTGCTCTTTTTGAGAATGAAGGCACGCTTTTTTGCGCCCTGCATTTGTTAAAAAGGAGGTGTGAATCCCATCATCATGACATACGAATATTTGTCCGACGGCGATATACTTTATGATGGGTTTTCTGGTACCATAATGCGAGGTTGTCCGCTTTCCGACAGCGGCTTTTCGTGGTATCGTGCAAAGCTCTGAATGCTTCCGGCCGGGGGATTCGAAATATCTCCCGGCCGCGCCGCAGGACTAGGGGATTTACCCGCTGTAGCTCTGGTTTGGCGCGATGGTGAAGCTCCGGCTGTTGCCGAGGGTGCTGTATGTGTAGATGGCTTCCTTCGTGTACCCTTGGCGCGCTATTTCCTGCGCGATGGGCGGCAGTTCGTACTGGATGGAGAGGTTAAAATTGTAAGCGCCGAGTCCTCCGTAGATGGAAGCATAGTCGTTTCCGTCCACCGGGGCCGTGCATCCGGGGAAGGGGATTCCGACGTATTCCTCTAAAATCACCGGGACGGTCAGGTGCTGGCCCGGCTCCATCGCCGGGATTTCCATGCCGAACACCGGCTTATAGAGAGATATATAGGATGATCCATAGGCCGCATACAGACGGGTTACGGTAGGGTCGTATCCATTCTTCGACAGATCCATATACGTATCGGCGGTAAAGGACAGGTATCCCTTCGGCGTTGCAAAATCATAGGGGTTGTAGAGCTCCACCAGCAGGTATGCGGGACGGTACAGATAGTCCGGATCCAGTTTTATGAAGTCCCAGTTCATGGGATTGGGGGAGCCTTTATTGGCGGATTCCTCCAGCGCGTCTGCGACCTTACCAGACAACTCCTCCAATCCGTATTCGTAGAGGGAGTCAGCGGGAACGCCGGCCTGCTGCAGGGCCATCGTCGCTAGATAATCCGTTCCCATTTCTGCCAGATCGTCAAAGTTGGGCAGCGAAGGCGGGATGCCTATGGAGGCCAGTCCGTAATCCACCATGGCAGTCAGCGCTAACCGCAGGGGACCCTGCAGGGAGGCGGGGAGCGCGGAGACGACTATCTTGATAAGGCCCGACTTTAAATCGGCATAAGCGGTGCTGACCCAGTTGACGACCGATTTCAGGAAGTCCGCCACGCTGCTGAAAAAGTCTGTGATGTCGTCCCAGGCCTCTTCCCACCAGGATTTATCCTCGGGCTGCGGTGTGAGGTCCAGCTTTGTCCCGACGGCATAGGGCGCGTATGGTTTATCCTTATCCAGAGCCAGTCCGAACACTTCTTTCTCTGTCGGCTGACGTGTGACGACATAGTGATACTGCCAGTTGGTCGCCTCCCACTTCACAGGCGTATAGGTGACCTTTTCAAGGGTTGGGATCGGCGGCGTGATCTTAATCTGCTCCAGGATCTTGGCAGGCGGGGACTGATCTATGCCATACTGCACCATGACAGTTTTGGAGTAGGACGCTTCAACCGCGCCCGCCCGCGCCCCATCTGTGAGGGCGACGGCCCGTATATAATAAGCTATGTAGGAATCGTCCGGCAGCTCGCTGTCGGGCGGGACGAACTCGTCGAAATCGATGGCGATGCCGACGGGATTAGAACTGGATAAATCCATATAAGCCGCGTCGATGGACAGCAGCGTTTTCTCATAGACTAGACCGGCCACATTGCGCCAACTGTCCTGAGAGGCGCTCACGAAATCGACAAGGCTCACCTGAATCCGCAGTTCCTTTGTGCCAGCGGGAAAACCCGAAGGAAGCACGGACCAGGATGAGGAGGAATTCGTGTTGGTTAAAGTCTTTTGAGTCTCGTCTACAAATTTGTTTGGGAATTCAGTATTATAAAAGACTTTTCCCGCATAATTGGCAAGCTTCAGGGAGAAAAACTTCGGAATCGGTGAAATATTGAAGATGCTGGAGGCGGAAATGGGATCGCCGTACAGAACGGGCATGCCAGTTCCGGAATCGCCGATGCTCTTTCCTTCGGCGTCCACCGGGTAGGCGCGGACATAGTAGGTTTGCAGCGGCATGGCGGAAGTATCCCCATAATGGGACAGCAGCCAGTTTTTCTTAATGCCCGGAAACTGGATTCTATCCAGCAGAGAGCTGGGCGGAAGGAGGATATTGGTCGGGGCAGTTGGGTTTTGAAGCATCTGCTCAGCGGCATAGACCTTTGAAAAGTCGACGGTGAAACTTTTGGCGCTGACGGAGAGTTCGCCGGAAAGCAGCAGTCCGCCGGGTTTCTTACCGGCACTTGTCACAGGGGCACCATCAAACGGGACGAGAGACACCTGCCAGACAATTTTTTTCGCCTGCGTCAGCGCGCCGGCGCGCATGATCAATTGGAAGGTCGCCTTTTTATCCCCATTTGGCGAGATGGCGGTGTAGGGCGACGTCGTCTGTTGGCCGGAAGACGATCCGTCGGATAGGGAAAGGGAGATGACAGGGCTGTAAAGGGGCCGGAAAACACGGTTATTAAAATCAATAGCCGCGAGCTTCTCCGTTTCACTCTGTTTTATAGGGGTGTTGTCCATAAGCGCCTCCGCGAAATCCTCCTTGGATCCTGAGGAGGCGTAAGTATTGTAAATACGCACGGA
The DNA here is from genome assembly GCA_050944055.1 of Oscillospiraceae bacterium. Taxonomy (GTDB): domain Bacteria; phylum Bacillota; class Clostridia; order Oscillospirales; family Oscillospiraceae; genus JBMNQI01. The sequence continues at coordinate 49,007 of JBMNQI010000006.1, forward strand.
AATGGCGACGGCCTGCTCCCGGGTTGTGGTGCCGTACCCCGAAGCCTTCTGCGCGTCGGTGATGGCGCGGGGCATAAAGGCGCCGTTTGAACCCTTGAGGATCCCTTCCTTGCTCATGTAAAGCACATGGTCGAGGGCCCAGGAGGAGATATCTGTCTGATCGGAAAACGTGGGCGCGCCGGTTGTGCTGTAATCGGCGTTCGGGAACATCACACGGATCGCGCGGCCAAACATGGTGGCCACCTGCTCCCGGTTCGTTTTTTCACCGGGGGAAAAAGTCGTGGACGAGGTCCCCGTCGTGATACCAAGGGCATAGGCCTTGAGAATCGCCGGATTGGAGGTGTCCGTAAACGGATTGGGGGAGACGGGCGTCGCTGTTTTTCCCGTCGTCTTCTCATAAAGGAGCGTCGCCAACTCGCAGAGTTCCTCGCGCGTGGTGGGTTCCGCCGCCTTTTTAGATAGGAGTCCGGAGGGGATCAATCCGTTATCCCAGGCGTTTGAAATTTCCGGTTTTGCCCAGCCGGATGCGGATATGTAGAAGGCCTGATTCGTGATGGATGCCGCTGCGGCGGTAGGAAGAATCGATAAGAACGTAAGCAGGGCAAGGATGATGGCAACAGTCTTTTTCCATCCCATGGCAACGTACTCCCTTCCTTTTTTCTTCATTTGTAAAAGCTCATTGTGTATAGTATACAAATACCTCTCGGTTATCGTCAAGAGAATTTTAACAATACTGCAAATTTATTTAAACTTTTATCAAAAAATCGGCCGCTTTCCGCGCATGCTTCCCAGAACCTGTTCGCAGCACACCTTTGGCTATATGATGCAAATACTTGCCCGCTTCCTCTATAATAGCGGTTTATAAATAGGGATAGTACTATCCGATGAAACGCCGCTATCTTTCCAAGCGCCCGCTCTGACTTTTCAGAAACGCTCTAATTAGTACTCTGACATTATAATAACGACCGATTTTATTAGATAAATCAAGGATTTCCTCTAATTTCATTAAAAAAAGCAAGGCGCGAAAACCTCTCGATTTTCGCGCCTTGGCTGGCATCCCTGGCGCGATTAGAACGCGCGTCCTTCCGCGTAAAATCCCTCTTATTGCTCTGGCGCGATATAATCAAAGCTAGTATGCGGATAGAGCTTCTCCTTGATAAAGTAGGGCAGTTCAACAGATTCCGTCAGGATGGCCACAGCAACCTCGGCGGGTTGGACGCCCGGTGTCTCGCCATAACTCACCGCGCCGCGGTAGCAGGACTCGTTCGTCTTCGACTTTTCGATCAGATCCAGAACCGCGTCGTTAACTGAGACACCGAAAATCCCGAATTCGGAGACATTGTATTCGGGAATACTATTGATATAGGTATCCACGCCAATCCCGGGGGTGCATTCCCAACAGAGGAAGATGCGCGTATTTGCGTCGGCGGTCATGGCGTTTTGCGCCCAGGTATAGCCCGCGTCGGCTGTGCCCAGATCGTTTTCCGTATACGTAATATACATGCGCTTGTCTGCCAGGATTGTATCGCGCATGGCGTTACTTTGATTTGCGCCGTCCGTATTAGTGTAGCTTTCGAAGGTCGCCACGCCGATGCTGCCCTCAGGCGCATCCTTCCCGTAAACAACGTCCGCCCACTGGATGGCCATATCGGAGACCATTGTGCCGATTGCCTTATAATCGGAATAGACGCAGCCGGAGATCTCATAATCCGGGGGCGTACCCAGGTACACGATGTGCGTGCCCTGAGCCTCTGCTTTTAAGCAGGCATCTTTGATGAGGTTCACATCGATAATGAGGATCCAGATCAGGGCTGCCTTCATCGTCACGAAGTTCTCAATGGACTGGAGAGCGTAAGTCATGTCCATATTGGCATCGACGATGGTGGCCTTGCAGCCCAGCTCTTCAACGGCATCCGCGAAGCGCTTCATCATCTGCTGGACGATTTCGGCCCCGCCGAACGGGCAGACGATACCAACGACGGGCGTCTCTCCGTTGGCGATCATTTTCTGGATCTCCGTCATCTTTTCGGCAGGAGCCGGACTGGGGGTCTCCGTTTCCGCCTGCGCGGTGGAGGGTTCTACTGTCGCGGCGGATTCTGCGGAAGGCACCTCGGATGGGGCGGCGGCCGTTTCGGCAGGCGTTTTTTCGCAGCCGTAAAGCGACGCGAAGGCAAAGAGCATTGCGAAAACCAAAAGAAGAGAGATTGTTTTTCTCATTATGAACCCTTCCTTTCATTTACCTTTTTGGCATTTTAAGCTTATCATCACGAAGAAATATAGTAAAACGAAAATAATGCAGATTTGTGTGCGTATGGCGCACACCTGTTGCTGGCAGTTCCGCTTGCCATGAAGAGCCCCGTCGCGCCCGGATAAGTGAGAAAATTATTAGCATGAAGGAAAATATATTTGAAAACGGTTTGAATCCAATCAGCAAATATACATAGGCAGAGGCCTTAAGAGAAAGTTTTATCAGGCATTATCCGGCACAGAAAAAAACGCCGCAATCCATTGGAATTACGGCGTTTCTGGCATCCCCGGCGCGATTCGAACGCGCGACCTTCCGCTTAGGAGGCGGACGCTCTATCCTGCTGAGCTACGGAGACTTATAGAATAATAATGCAATAATGCAGATTAAACATACGGCGCTGCGCTTGGGCGAACGAAAACCCGCAGCCCGATTATTGTAACGCATACCGGCCCGATTGTCAATCTCTTTGCCTGTATACACAGCGCGGATTATATGCTATCATTTCACCGAAAGGTTGATAATTATGATAAACCGCAGCGAGTTTGAAGATATGCTTGATGAGCTGGCATGCGAGCTGCCTCAGGAGTTCTACCGCAGCTTAAACGGCGGGATTATAATTTCGGAGGAGGCAAAAGAGCACAAAGAAAGCCGCGGCGGCCTGTTCGTGCTCGGCGAGTACAGGCACAGCGCCCTGGGCCGCTCCATCGTTATCTTCTACGGCTCGTTTAAAAAGGTATACGGCTTCCTCCCCAGGGAAAGGCTGCGCGCCGAGCTGCGCAAGACCCTGCGGCACGAGTTCCGCCACCACCTTGAGTCGCTCGCCGGGGAGCGCGGCCTGGAGCTTGAAGACGAAGCCCGTCTTGCCCAGTATCTGAGCTCAATTGACGGCGAGCCGTAAGCGGCTACTGGCTGGCGCGCACCGGGAAAAGGCCGGCGCGCGCCCCTTCCATCTCGTCGAGAAACAGAGGCAGCGACGGGTTATTATTGTCGTGCCGCCACAAAAGAAGGACATCGAAGTCGGTGTCAAGCCCGTCTACTTCAAGCACGCTGAAGCCTCCGCAATTATGATTCGCCACGGTAGAGGGCATAAACATTATTCCAAAGCCTGCCGTAAAGCGCATTAGCATTACTTCGCCCGACGAGGATTGCGCGCTTTCCAATGCTTCTCTTCCCAGCTTTGAGCGAAGCTCTCCGAGCAGCGACTGCCCGATATGTTCCCCTACCAGCACACGTTCTCCGCACAGGTCATCTATACTCACCGTGCCGCGCCCGGCGAAAGGATGATCGACCGGGACTGTGAGGCAGAGCTTTTCCCTCATAAGAGGTATACGCCCGACAGCCGGGTCGTCCGGCACATTGTGCGAAAACGAGATCCCCAAATCGCAGTCGCCGTCCGAAATGCTGTGGTAGACTGAATCCATCTTACTGTAAGGGCATACGTCAATCGAAAAGCCGATTTTAGGAT
>JBMNQI010000007.1:0-52656 GCA_050944055.1 Oscillospiraceae bacterium
AGGTTCCGAGGCTCGCCACGGCGCAGTCGAAGCCCGCCTGGTGGAGCGAAACAACGTCCATATAGCCCTCGGATAGAATAAGCCTCCTGTGCCCGGATTTTTTCGCGAGGTTCAAAGCGAAAAGGTTCCTGCTCTTGTTGAAAACCATAGTATCCGGCGAATTGAGGTACTTCGGCGTGGAATCGTCGAGCACGCGCCCGCCGAAGCCGACGACGCTTCCGCGCACGTCGATGATCGGGAACATCAGGCGGTTGCGGAACCGGTCGTAGATTTTGCCGGTTTCCCTATTATATACGGCAAGCCCCGCCTCAATAAGCTCGGATTTCTCATACCCCTCTTCCGCCATTGCCGCAATAAGCCCGTCCCAACCGCTCGGAGCCGCCCCCAGGCCGAAGCGGACGGCTGTCTTCTTGGTTATGCCCCGGGAGAGCATATATTCATATGCCCCCGTCGGGTCGCCCTCGGCGAAGAGCGTACGGTGGAAAAATTTAGCCGCAACTACGTTAAGAGAGAGTATCCTCTCCCGCTTCTCCTTTCTGGAAACGTCGCGGTTGTCGTCGGCCACCTCCATATTGACGCGGCGCGCGAGGAAACGGACCGCGTCCATAAAGCCGAGGTTCTCGATCTCCATAATGAAGCCAATGACCGAGCCGCCCTTCCCGCAGCCGAAGCAGTGATATATCTGCTTATCCTGATTAACCGAAAAGGACGGCGTCTTCTCGCCATGAAACGGGCACAGGCCGAAGTAATTGCCGCCCTTTCGCTTGAGCTGCACATATTCGGAAACGACGTCAAATATATCGTTCCTGCGGCAAAGCTCGTCTATGAAACTGTCGGGCAGCATCTATGTATCTCCTCCCGGAAAAGGCGGACAGGCCGCCGTATCCTCACCTTCTCTGCCAGCCGGTGGGAATAAATATCTCGTTGAACGTATCGACCGCGAATTTATCCGTCATACCCGCAATGTAATCGACAGCGCGGCGCCCGATTTCGTCCTGCGGGCGGGCGGACGGGAGCTTGTCCGGATTCTTGACGTAGTATTCAAAAAGCTCAAGCAAGATTTTCGGCGTCTTTCTCTCTTCTCCCTTTGCCTTCGGGTTGCGGTAAACCCTTTCAAACATGAATTCGCGCAGGTCCCTCATGGCTCTTTCGACTTCCGGCGTCATACGGAGCTCCGGACTTCCGATACTGTTTTCAACAATATCTCTTGTCAGACTGTCTATGCGCTGGCCGTGCGTATCGCCGAGAATTTCCGCTATATCCCTCGGTATGTCCTCGTTTTTTAGCACGCCGGCCCGTATCGCGTCGTCTATATCGTGGTTTATGTAGGCTATCTTGTCCGCAAGGCGAACCGCCCACGCTTCCAGCGTCTCCGGCTTTTTATCCCCGGAGTGGGCCAAGATGCCCATCCTCACCTCGTATGTGAGATTGAGGCCTTTGCCGTCGTTTTCAAGAAGGTCCACTATGCGCAGGCTCTGCTCGTTATGGCGGAAGCCGCCCGGGCAGACCTCGTTTAGCGCTTTCTCACCCGCGTGCCCGAAAGGCGTATGCCCGAGGTCGTGACCAAAAGCGACCGCTTCCGCAAGGTCCTCGTTCAAATCGAGGGCGCGGGCTATCGTGCGCGCTATTCTGGCGACCTCGAGAGTGTGCGTCATACGCGTCCTGTAATGGTCGCCCTCGGGCTGCAGGAAAACCTGCGTCTTATGCTTAAGCCGCCTGAACGACTTTGAATGCACAATACGGTCTATATCGCGCTGGAAGCAGGTGCGAAGCTCGCATGGTTTCACTGGAGTCATCCGCCCCCGGCTTTCGGACGAGCGGCAGGCGTATTTTGATAAAAACCGGTCCTCCATAGCTTCCCGGCGTTCTCTTGCCGTCATCTGTCCACCTCCGTCCATATCTACTTATACTGCGCGAAGCGCCAGAATCCCTTTATTTTTTTAAAAAAATTTAGGGCATTTCGCGGCCCTTATAATTTCATCTATGATTTCGGGAGAGCGGTATTGCGTGCCGTTTCCTGAACAGAGGGCTCAATCACGTTCAATTGACTTTTGTTTGGACGTAGTATATAGGCCGATGCTCAGGCCTAATCCGATTCCAAATCCAACTATAGTTGCTAAAAAATTCAGGTCTATTTTCCCGAACACCCGGAGTATGTTCTCCAGCAGCGCTTTTATTTTATGTCCTGAATTCATAGCCCCTACTAAAAAACCGAAGGGAATTGAGACGGCCCCGCATGTGACGGAAAACAAACAAATGGATTTCCGGCCGTAAACTATCGCCCCAAAGATTATTCCAATAACTATTCCCATCAGGACGACGGCTAATATATCGGCAACGCCGGTATTTTCAAGCTTAGCCGCGGCCGAAGGAAACAGCAGTCCAAAACCCCCTGCCAAAGCTTCCAGTAATATGAAGCCGCCCAAAATGCCGATTGTCAGCGCAATAAGGCCCGCAATGGCCATCCGGCCGATCTTCCTGCGCCTCCAATGGAAAAGCCCGAGCAAAAGCCCGCCTGCGCCCCCGGCGACCACTGTTCCAAAAATATAGTTTTCAAATCGCAGTATCAGAACGCACGCAGCAACTCCGCTGACAAGAAACGAAACCGTCCCCAGTATCAACGACCGGATTACACAGACAATCTTAGAATTGTCAGTTTCGCGCATCATGACCTCCTCCTTTATAATAGATTACAGGCCAATCCTGCTTTTCATGCTTTGCTTGATATAATTATTCGGTTAGGTTTCTGTCAGCGTCGTACCGAAACAATGCCTGTTTTGTGATCAAAGCCTTACACGCTCAACAAAAACGGGGCTGAGCTTTCCTGCCGAGAGCTCCGTCAAATGGCTGTTAAATTCGGCCTCCCGCTCTATGGGCAGCAGATACCTGACTGTCACGTCCCCGCCGAAATCTATGTCCTCGACAATCCCCTTATGCGCCCCGACCTCCTGCCTTATACGCTCGAAAAGCGCGTAAGGCGTACAAAGAGAATACCGTGAATACAGCCTGACTTCACGTGTTCCCGCGGCCTCGACAGCCATCTTCGCCGCCCTTGCGTAGGCTCTTGTCAGCCCGCCCGTCCCCAGCAAAACGCCGCCGAAATAGCGCGTAACGACACAGCAGACGTTTATCAGGTTTTCACGGCGCAGCACCTCGAGCACCGGCATGCCCGCCGTGCCCTGAGGCTCCCCGTCGTCTGAGCAGCGCGTTGCGCCGTCCTTTATGATGTAGGCGTATGCGTTATGCTTTGCGTCATAGTGCCTCTCCCGCGTCCGCTTTATGCATTGCAGCGCCTCCTCCTCGTTATCCGTCCTCCAGATTCGCCCGATGAAGCGGGACCGCTTTTCGGTAAACTCCGCTTCCGCCTCCCCGGCAGGAACAAGATAATTATCCATCCGGCAGCTCCCCCGCAAGATATTTTTTAAACAAACCGTATGCCTTCGGCGTGCAGGTTATATCCGCTTCAATATAGTCGTCCTTATAGTCGAGCGCGTTTACCTGCGCTTCGCGGTACAGGTTTTCAATTACACGCGCTTCCCTATAGGGAATCCGGAGGTTAACGCGCTTTTTAGCGCCCGACAAAGCGCTCTCAATCTCCGGGAGCAGCTTATCAAGCCCGCTGCCTTCCTTAGCCGATACCATGACGCGGCCCCGCCGCATAGGCACGTCGGACACGGGCACGAGGTCGGCCTTGTTGAATACCTCTATAAGAGGTATATTTTCCGCGCCCAGCTGCCTTATAAGAGAGTAGACGACCTGGGACTTCCCGGGCCATTCGGGGTCGCTCGCGTCTATGACGTGCAAAAGCAGGTCGGCAAACCTCAGCTCCTCCAGAGTCGCCCTGAATGCCTCGACCAGGTGATGAGGCAGCTTCCTGATAAAACCGACCGTGTCCGAGAGCAGCACCTCAAGCGTATCGGAGACCGTCAACCGCCTTGTCGTAGTGTCCAGAGTGTCGAAAAGCCGGTCGTTCGCCTCTACACAGGCTCCCGTGAGCGCGTTGAGAAGACTGCTCTTGCCGGCATTGGTATAGCCCACAAGGGCTACGACGGGTATCTCGTTTTTTATCCTTCTTCCCCGCTGGACGGCGCGTATTCTTCGCACCCTCTCCAATTCCGATTCGAGAATCTGTATGCGCTTTCTGATGTGCCGCCTGTCGGTTTCCAGCTGTGTTTCGCCGGGGCCGCGCGTGCCTATGGGGCTTTTTCCGCCGGAAGCGGTCTGCCGCACGAGGTGGCTCCACATCCCGGTCAGCCTCGGAAGTATATATTTGTACTGCGCGAGCTCGACCTGCAGGCGGCCTTCGCTTGTCCTGGCGCGCTGCGCGAAAATATCCAGTATAAGATTGCTGCGGTCTATTACTCTGATGCCAACGTCCTTTTCAATCGCCCTGATCTGAGAGGCGGAGAGCTCGTTGTCAAAAAGAATAAGCTCCGCACCCAGGTTCTCGGCCAGCTCGCGCACTTCCCTGAGCTTTCCCTGCCCTATCAGCGTGCGCGGATCCGGCCTGTCCCTCTGCTGGAGCACCTTGGCAACGCATTCGCCGCCGGCGGTTTCCAAAAGCGCCGCCAGCTCCTCGAGGCATTCCTCGTCTGAGCTCTGCTCCGGCGGCAAAGCGCCCGAACCCAGGCCTACAAGCACCGCTTTTTCCGCTGTATTGATTCTTCCTTCGTCCATTCTGCCTCCGTCGAGGTCTACGGCCTGAAAGCATCCGCTGTCAGGCTGATGTTTAGTTCCCGAATTAAGAAAAAAGCCGCAGGGGCATTCCCTTGCGGCAATTTTGTACTCTTACTTTCCCAGGCCGAACTTCTTGTTGAACTTGTCAACGCGCCCGCCTGTATCGACAAGTTTCTGCTTGCCGGTATAAAAGGGGTGACACTTGGAGCAAATTTCAACTCTTATATCCTTCTTTACGGAGCCTGTCTCTATAACCGCGCCGCACGCACATCTGATTGTGGCCGGGCCGTAATCAGGATGTATCCCCTGTTTCATTGTGTTCACCTCTTTCATAGATCGTTAAAAACGTGCGAAAGTAATATTAACATACTCAAAATAAAATTGCAAGACCTTTTTATCGCCAGTCTGTTAATAAAACCGTGAAAAACTCGGCAGCTCGCGCATCATGTCTTTAACAGCGTCCGAGATATACGGCCCGGCGGCAATCAGAAAAACTATAAGCGCTGCATTTATTATAAGCGTGATAATGCCTATAACCAGGCCGGCAACGGCCAAACCCCGCATGCGTTTGCGAAGCCCGATACCGCCGAAAATGATGGCCAGAATGCTGAAAACAAGCCCGATTGGAGGAAGGACCCAGAAAAACAGGTTAAGTATGCCAAATATCAGGGCAATAACGGGTATGGCGATGCTTTCATCCTTCGGCGGGTCGGTAAACAGGCTCTTGTCATATTCCCCGCTTCCCAGTGCGTATCGCGGCTCCGGCTTCTTATGTACTGCTTCCGGAGCATGGGCGTGAACGGCTTCAGGCGCGGGTTTCGGCGCGGGCGCGCCAGGCGCTGCGGGCGCGCTCTGGTGCTTTGGGTAATAGTCGCGGTTCGGCCGGTAGTCCGCCTGCTTATTAGGCTTCGGAGCCGGCTGCTGTGTTTTCGCGGGTTCGGAAACTGCCGCGTGCTCTGTCTCCTGCGCGGGTTCGGCCTCCTGCGCCGGTTCAATCTCAGGCGCGCTCTCGGCCTCCTGCGCCGGTTCAATCTCAGGCGCGCTCTCGGCCTCCTGCGCGAATTCAATCTCGGGCGCGCTCTCGGTTCCCGGTTCAAGCTCCGCCTGCACTGTGCCCGCAATTTCTGATACGGGCTCTGGAACCGGCCCGCTCTCGGTCTCAGGCGCAGGTTCGGCCTCCTGCGCGGGTTCGGGAACCTGGGCGCTCTCGGTCTCCGGCGCGGGTTCGGGAGCCGGGGCAGCGCCATTGGCCGGGCGTTCTATAAGCGTGCCGCAGAACGTGCAGAATTTCGCGTCGTCTCTGAGCTGTGTACCGCAATGCATGCAAAACATATTATTCTCCTTTCAGGTCGTCATATTTTACGAGGGCTCTCATCCGGTTCTCCGCTTATGGCCGTCCCGCCTTTGTGACTTACCGCCGGGATTTTCAGCTATACGTCAATCTCCCTGTCGGCTTCGAAAAAGTACAGGACGCGGCGCAATACCGGCTTGCCGGTAATCCTCTCTACTGCTTTAGAATATGTCTCTATCTGAACCGCGTATTCCCCGGCCTTCTCCAGGGCGTTTTCGTAAGTGACGCGGTCGGATTTGAAATCTATAACGGTTATGCCGCGCTCGTCCTCCAGAAAGCAGTCCACGACGCCCTGCAGAAGTATCTTATCGTCCCCGCCGGGGAGCATAAGCTCCTTCGCCGGCATGAGTATGGAAAACTTAAACTCACGCATAACGCGCCGTGACGTTATTAAGCTGCGCCCCAGTTCGGAGCGGAAGAGCTTCAAAATGCGCTCCGGTTCGACCGCCGCAGCCTGTTCCGGGGTTAAAAACCGCATCTCGGAGAGCCTTTCCAGCTCTGATTTTATACCCTCGAGCGTGCCGCACTTGCTAAAATCAATATACTGCATTGCAAGATGTATGGCAATACCTTTTTCGGCCCCTGTCAGCCTGGAGGCGTCCTTCCCGAAATCCGGACGCGCGAAGATTTGAGAGCGTTTCCGAACCTGCGTTCCTTCCGCCGCCTCAAAATCCAGCAGCCTACCTTTGAGCTCCGTCGCCGTCACCTTTGACGGAGCGTCAATCGAATCGCTGTGAGGATATTTAAAGCTCAAGGCCGAAGCGACGGCTTCCACTGCCTGCCCGGGCGGCTCCGGCAGACTTTTTAACGTCTCCTCCCGCCCCGCTTCACTGGGCCCGTCGTCCTCCCGGAGTATGGACAGGCGTATATCCCACGTATATTGGCAACTCGCGAGGCTTGTCACGTAGCTGCCCGCGGCTTCCCGCAGAGCCGAGGCTTCCGGGCGGAGCATAGCCGTCAGAGCAAGCCATTCTCCGGGCGAGCCGAGGCCCGCAAGCCCCTGCGGCGGTATGTATGTGTCTGCAATTTCGGCGAGCCTTTGCAGCGTCTTCTCCGCGTCCGGGAAGGATACCGTCATAATGAGCTTATCCCTGGGCCTTGTCATGGCCACATACAGTATGCGCATCTCCTCGGAAAGCATCTCTCTTTCCAGTGTCATGGCTATGGCCGTTCGCGGGGCTGTGGAATATTCGATCCTGCGCTCAAGGTCCAGCCGCTTCGGCCCGACCCCGAGGACGGGGTGAATAAGAAGCGGGCCGCGCGTGTCCTCACGGTTGAATCTGCTGCCGAGGCCTGCGATGAATACTACCGGGAACTCGAGCCCCTTCGACTTATGTATGCTCATTATTCGCACGGCATTCCCGGTCCCCGGAGGCGGCGGCGCCAGCTCCCCTCCCCGCTCCCTCAGGCGGCGGAGATAGGAGGTGAAGTCAAACAGCCTGCGCTCCCCGCGCGCTCCGAAGCGGCAGATGTGGTCGAAAAGCGCAAGCAGGTTCCGGCGGCGCCTGTCGCCGTCCGGCATAGCGCCGAATACGGAGAGCGCGGCGGTCTGCGCGTATATCTGCCTCATCAGCTCTTCAAGCGTCAGATCCGCCGATTTTTCGCGCCAGGAGCAAATAGTATCAAGAAAATCCCGAAGCTCGCCGTCCTCCCGCGCACTTACGGTGAGGGCGTCGTAAAAATCGCCGTCCGGCGACGAAGCGCGTATCTCCGCAAGCGTATCCTCGCTGAAGCCCCAGAGAGGCGAGCGCAGAACGGAGATGAGCTCCACGTCCTGCCTCGGGTTATCAAGCACGTTGAGCAGCGAGAGCATTGACGAAACCTCCGGTGTGTTCATAAAGCCCTCCTGGCTGTCGGCCCTCGCTTCTATGCCCAGCTCCCCGAGAGCGCGGACGTACGCCGCGGCCTTTGTGCCGGGCGAGCGCATAAGTATGACTATGTCTTCAGGGCGCACGGGGCGCATATTATTCCCTTCCGTGACCTCAAATCCGCTTTGCAGCAGCTCATGCACGCGCCGGGCCACATAGCCTGCCTCCGCCCTATTCCTGTCAGCTCCCGTAAGGCCGGCACAGTCGAGTATATTAAGCTCCACGTTTTTATCAGCGGAAACCGGGAAACTTCCGTCAGCAATAAGATACTCGTCTTTCCCGTAGTCCATCTCGCCGAGTTCGGTTGACATAATCCTGCTAAACACGAAGTTCACGGCCTCCGCGATTTCGGGCCGGGAGCGGAAGTTTTCAGCCAGCACGACCTTCTTGGGTTCGTTTACCCCCGCCTCTGTCCAGTTCCTGAACGCGCGGTACTTCGAGAGGAAGACGCCCGGGTCGGCCAGGTTGAAGCGGTAAATTGACTGCCGCACGTCGCCGACCATAAAAAGCCTCCGCCCCTCGTCCGAAACGGCTGTAAATATGAGATTCTGAATAACGTTTGAATCCTGGAATTCATCCACAAGCACTTCGCAGTAGCGCGAGGACACATTCCTGGCTAATTCCGTAGGCGCAAAATCCTTTCCCCCGGTCAGAAGGATCACGGCGTAGCGCTCCAGGTCCGAAAAATCCACGATCGAGCGCTTTTGCTTTTCCTTAAGATAGGCTGAATCCAGCTCCGAGACAATATCAAAAAGCGCGCGCACGGGCGGCACTACGGCCGCTATATCCTCCGCCTCCTCCGAGGAAGAGCAATCGAGCATATCCTCAAGCGAGCGTGCGGCCTTTTTGCAGTTATTGCGTATGGACTGAAGGCGCTGTTTGAGCTTATCGTCCGGGAAGCTGCGAAGCTGTCTGAGCGCTTCGAATTTAAACGGCAGGCAGGCGCGCGCTTCGTCCCAGCCTTTTTCGGCCGCGACCGCGAAGTTCTCCATCTGCCAGATATCCTTCCTGAAGGCGTCGCCGTAGGCTTTTTCAAGAGCCTCGCTGCCGAGTATCAGGTCATAGGCGGCGTTTAAGCGCTCTGTCCAGAAGCAGGCTATGCCGCGCGCCTTTTCGATTATGGCGCGGCCCCAGATACTCTCCTCGGCGGGGGCTTTCCCCGCCTTTTGAAGCGCCTCGATACATGACTTGCCCCACGAGGACGGGTCCGGCTGGTTCCTTGTGCGGCGGTACGTCTCGGCTATTATATCCATCAGCTTTTTGTCGTCCCGCCCCGCGCCCAGCGTGTCGGCAAGGCTCAGGAAGTCCTCCGTCGGCTCTGAGTAACGCGCTTCCAGTATGTCTTCCAGAACTCTGTCGAGCAGAATTGCGCACTCGTCCTCCTCTGCAATTCTGAAATCGGGAGGCAGGCCGCAAATATGCGCGTTTTCACGCACAAGCTTCGAGCAGAACGAATGGACTGTCGAAATCTGCGCCTTATATAAAAGCAGGCTCTGCGAGCGCAAATGCCGGTCGGACGGGTTAAGTGCCAGCCTTTTCCCCAGCTCCGTCGCTATCCTGCCGCGCAGCTCCTCTGCGGCCGCGCGCGTATATGTGATTATGAGAAACTCGTCCAAATCCCGTTTTTCAGGTCCGCAGACGCGCTCAAACAGGCGCTCGATGAGCACCCTGGTCTTTCCGGAGCCCGCGGCGGCGGAGACAAGCACGGAGTTCCCCCCGACCGTCACGGCGGCCTTTTGCGCTTCGGTAAGCCTTATATCAGACATCTTCCGCCCCTCCTTCCGAGAGCTTTTGCCAGAAATCGGAGGGCTTGACCGTCTCTATGACGCGAATGCAGTCGGAGCCCAGCCCCTCCTCGAAGTGGCAGGCGGAGGCATAGTCGCACCAGTCGCAGGCCGTTCGGCCGTTTTTTTCATAGGGGTCGGCGGAGGTATTGCCGCGCGCCAGCTCAGACGCGAGCTGCGCAAGCAGCCTGTCTATGTAGCGCCCGAGCTTCCCGAGCTTTTCAGCCGAGAGCAGGGCCTCTCCCGTAACTTCCCCCGCCTTATTGAGCTTCACAGGCAAAAACCTCGGTTCGCGCCCGTCAAGATTCTCCATAGCCTCAATCACCGAGCGGTCGTCAAGTATAACCCCGCTCCGGCGCAGCTCTGCGCTAAGAGTCCTCAGTCTCTCCTCCTCCGTGGTCCTTCGGGGCAGGGGCAGCGCTTTGTCGCGCGCCGGTATATAGAGCACGCCCGCGGGCACTGTCTCTTTGCCGAAGAGGCGCTTCCCCCCTTTTTCAAGTGCGAAGAGGTAAATAAGCAGCTGCAGCCCCAGCCCGTTGGCTATATCGGTAAGGTCGAAGCTCTTGCGCCCGGTCTTATAGTCGACGACGCGCAGGTATAAGCGCCCGTCCTTCTCCCAGCCGTCCACTCGGTCCAGCAGGCCCGTTATTGTTATCTCGCCGTCCTGCGAAACAAGAGCGACGGGCGGCATCTTCCCGTTTTTACCGAACTCAAGCTCAAACTCGAGCGGCCTGAATTCCGAAACGCGCAGCTCGTTTACCATGTCCAGCACGATGGTCTCAACGCTTTTTGCGAGCCGGTTGAAAAGATACTTAAAGCGCTCCGTCTTATCCCGGAAGCTATGAAGCTCATTAATCACGTATTGGTTTACATAATGTCTAACCAGCTTTTTAAGCTCCCTGTCGCCGCAGGCTGCAGCGCCGCCCCCTTTCTCCGCGTCGCGCAGGACGTTTTCAAGAACATAGTGTATGAAAGTGCCCGTTTCGGGGGCCTGGAAGCCCGCCGGCCGGCGCGGTCTGGCGCGAAGACCATACTTCATGAAATAGCCGAACTTGCAGGAATTGAAGCTGTCAATTTTCGACGCCGAAAGGCGGAACGCTTCGCCGTAGAGGCGGCGCACGGACTGGGGTGAAAGGCTCCCGCGCCGGCGCCGCGAGGCGCTTTTCAGCCTGTTAAGCCGGCCTGCAAGCGAGGGAATCGTCTCAAGCGCGCGCAGCGCGGCCAAATCCCGCACATCGGGCTCGATTTCCGTCAAAGCGCGGGCGGCCGCCTCGAAGCAGGGCTCCAAAGCCGTCGGGTAATTGCGCCCGTCGTCGTATATGAGCCTGGCATCCGGGAACAGCGCCGTTATTCGTGCGACCGCGAAGGATGGGCGCTGCTCGGTCCCGTCCGACGCCGCAGCCGGCCATGAGATATAGAGCCTTTCCCTCGGCTCAGAAAAAGCCGCGTATATGGCGTAAAGCTCCCGCTCCAGCTTTTCGCGGCCGCCGCCCGAGAGTCTGAGGCCCAGCGAGCGCAGCGCCTCCCGCTCCGAATCCGAGAATACGCCCGTATCCTCCGCCACCATCGGCATATATGTGTCCGTAGCGCCCAGGACGAATAATATCCTGGCGTGCCCGTGGCCTACTCTTGTAAGCTCCACAGCCTGAACCCTGTCGAGCGAAACCGGTATAGTGTCCACGTCGGAAGCGCTTAAAACCAGGCGGAAAAGACGCGCGATTTCCTCCCTCGGCAGCTCCGCATCGCCAAGCACGGCGTCAAACTGCTCCATCGCGGCGACGAGTATGTCCCAAAGCTGCCTGTACTCGTCGGCCCTTCGCAGCTCTCCCCGTCTTCGCAGCGAGTCCGCCTTGTCCTCTATGCGCTCCGGCATGCCCGTGTCAAGCATAAATGCATAGAGGGCCTGGAGCTGGCGGCGCGCGGTTTTCTTCCCGGAGACGCCGTTTCGAAGGCGCACAAACGGCTGCCTTATCTTCTCGCGCGTCTGGTTAATGCGCTCCAATCTTTCCATGGCCGAACCGTCCGCGGGAGCGCCGTAGCCTTCCGGGCTTAGCGTCCACGGCTCGTCGCGCCACCACATGGAGCCCCTGATTTTCCAGAGGATTACGTAGTTTTCAAGTATGTCCAGCTCCTCTTCGGGGATTCCGAAGAGCCCGGTGCGCAGGCAGCGGAACATATCCTCATATTCAAAGCCGCCGGAAACGACGTCCAGCGCGGCCGTGACGAAAGCCGCTGCTGGCTTTTGAAGTATATCCGTCCTGCCGCCTATAAACAGCGGCACGCCGTAGCTTTCAAATACGCTCTCAAGAACCGCGCGGTAAGCCTCCATATCGCGCACGGTTACAAGAATATCCGAAAACCGGAAGCCCTCCTCGCGTACAAGCCGCAGTATCTCCGCCGCGGCCGCCCGGCATTCCGAATAGGGCGAGACGGCGCGGAAAAGGCGGATTGAGGGCGGCGCCCCGGTATAGGCCTGCGCCGCGTAATCGTAAAGCCCTTCTTCAAGCGCCGTAAGATCCCAAGGCCTCGTGCCGCCGCTTAAGCTTATGACCTCAAATCTCTGTCCAAGTCGCTTTGCCGTCTCTATCAGCCTTGCTGCCGAGCGGCGCGAGACTGCGAACACCTCTTTCCCGTCCTCCGAAAGTCTGTCGAGCGTCAGCGCCACGGTAACCGAGGCTGCCCGCTCCATCAAAACTGCCAGTATTTCGCTTTCCTGCTCGGTGAAGTCGGTGAAGGAATCAATATATATCTCCGCCCCGCGAAGGTAGTCGCAGTTTTTTAGCGCCTGCGCGGCAAGCGCCAGCCTGTCGGCCGGGTCTAGCGCAATTTCGCGGCATAGCGAATCGTACGCCTCCATAATTACGGCTATTTCGCTTAGCTTCTCCGAAAAATCGACTTTTCCGGCGGCCTCGATAAGGCTTTCCGGCGGTATATTGCAGGTTTTGAACTCCTCGACCGATTTTATGAGCGAGCTTAAAAACTCGGGCTTAACAGCGTTTGCGTAGATTTTCAGGCTCGGCCGTATCCTGTCGAGCGCCCTGCGCATAATGAGCAGACGGCCGCCCTGATCGAGGAATTTCTGCGCAGCGCCGCCCGCCTGCGAAAACACACGGCGGGCAAGGCCGGTAAAGCTCAGGACCTCCGCATAGAGGGACACGGAATCGCCGCCCATTGAGCACAGCTCCCGCTCGGTCTGGTGCGAATACTGCTCCGGGACTATGAGGACACGGCGCACGGGGCGCTCAGCCCCGCCTTCCAGCAGCTCGCTCATAAGCCTTTTCGTTTTGCCGCTCCCCGCGCTTCCAATTAAAAGCCTCAGCACCGCTCCGCCTCCTGTTTTTCAGACTTTTCCGTAATTTTATCATCAAACCTGCCGCATTGCAAAACATTAATGCGCGGGTGTATAATGCTGGGGAAAGCTGGTGTAACTGATTTTGGCCGACAGAAAAAACGATTTTACACAGGGCAGCGTGTCCGGTAATATTGTGCGCCTCGCGCTTCCGCTTACGTTGGCGCAGATAATTAACGTGCTTTACAACATTGTCGACCGGATATACATAAGCCGGATACCGGGAGAAGGCATTCTTGCGTTTACGGGGGTGGGCGTAGCCTTCCCAATAATAACGCTCATCACCGCGTTTACAAACCTGTGCGGTATGGGCGGCTCGCCTCTCTTTTCAATTGCGCGCGGCCGCGGGGACGATAAAGACGCGGAGCTCACGATGGGCAATTCGTTCACAATGCTGCTTATCATATCCATCGTTCTGACCGCGGTACTTATGATTGTCAAGCTTCCGGTACTCAGGCTTTTCGGCGCGAGTGAACAGACCCTCCCGTACGCCGACGGATATCTGACCATATATCTCTGCGGCACTGTTTTTGTTATGACCGGGCTCGGCATGAACAACTATATTAACGCCCAGGGCTTTGGCCGCGTCGGCATGCTCTCGGTAGTTATCGGAGCATTGCTGAACATCGCGCTTGACCCGCTTTTCATCTTCGCATTTAAAATGGGCGTACGCGGCGCCGCGGCCGCCACGGTCATCTCGCAGTTTTGCTCCTGCGTGTGGGTTCTCCGCTTCCTGACGGGGAGAAAAGCCCCGCTCATCCTGCGCAGAAAAAACATGCGCCTAAAGTGGAGCCGCGTGAGGGAAATCGTTTCGCTCGGGTTGACGCCTTTTGTAATGAAGCTTACAAACAGCGCCGTGCAGGTGGCCGCCAACGCCACGCTCTACCGTTTCGGCGGCGACCTTTATGTCGGGGTTATGACCGCGGTAACGTCCCTGCATGAGGTCGTCCACCTCCCCATACTTGGCGCGACAAACGCAAGCCAGCCGGTACTGGGCTACAACTTCGGCGCCAAGGCCTATTCGCGCGTGAGGCAGGGCATTTTCTTTGTGACCAAACTGGTCGTCGCATACTCCGCCGTGCTCTGCGCGCTGCTTATGCTTTTCCCCCGCTCTTTTATCAGCATTTTTTCAGACAACAGAGAGCTCCTCGACGCCGCCGGCCCCGCCGTGCGCATATACTTTGCCGCCTACTTTGTAATGTCCCTGCAGTTTGCAGGTCAGAGCAGTTTTCTTGCCCTGGGATACGCGAAGCCCGCCCTGTTTTTCTCCATCCTGCGAAAAGGCATAATAGTCGTTCCGCTGACGCTAGTGCTTCCGAACCTCTTCGGCCTCGGCGTAAACGGCGTCTTCCTGGCTGAGCCCATATCCTGCGTAATAGGCGGCCTGGCCTGCTACCTGACTATGCTGCGCATTGTGATGCCCCGACTCCGGGAATAGCATCAGGGACTGCCGTAAGTTACAGGCAGTCCCCGTTTGTATCTCAGATCTGAACGGCCGCGGCCCGGCCGGAGCGAACGGCGAAATATGCAGCCGCCGCATTTTGTTAAGTAATCGCTTGTTCAGAACATATTGGCAAGCCTGCCCCAGAGCTCGGCCGCCTTAAAGCGCAGCGCCCAGCCGCCGCTTTCATCGGTTATGAGCCTGGCCTGCCCCTCGGAGAAAAGCCTGGAAGCTTCTGCCCAGTCTACTGTCGCCGAGGCGCTCTGGACGCAGAGCGGCGGGAACAGGACGCACCACCAGTTCGCTCCCTCCCCCTCGCCTATCACTACCCTCAGCGCGCGGTAGCTTCCCGCGGGCAGCTTGAAATCGTCGTACTGCTTTGTCGGGAACTCATATTCCCCCAGCGTCACGGTCACGGGCAGTTTGGTCTGCGTCATAGCGGCGGCTTTTAATTCCTCCAGCCGGCCTGCGAGCATTTCCTCCGCCTGAGCGCTGTTTTCAGCGCACTTCGTTATCAGCTCCGCCTGCGAGAGCACAGCGTCGCGCACCCGCAGCTTCTCGGCCTGGTCGGCCTCGGAATCTGAATTGGCTATGACGTGCACGCGCAGCACCGTATTGCGCAGGCCTTCGGAATCCTTTTCGGCCATTGCCCCCATTATAAGCAGAGAAATAAGAATTAGTGCCAAGATTACCTCAAATATCCTGATTTTCATAATAAAACACCGTCCAAAATGTACTGACTGCATTTTTGACGGTGTTATCGTTTTTTATACTTCTCAGATAAAAACAGGTTTGAGGCCCGTAGAAGCTTTTTGCATAGCGGGCTTAAAAACGCTGCTTATGACCAGGAGTAAGCCTCGGAAGCGCCTGTGATAAAAACGCTTTTCTCATGCCCGCGCAGCGTTTCGGCAGCCGCCAGGGCGTCTTTTTCGTGTTCAAACAAACCGAATACCGAAGGCCCCGTTCCGCTCATGGAGGCGCCCAGCGCGCCGTGTTGTATAAGTATGTTCTTATACTCGCTAATCTCGCGGTGGTTTTCTAACACCAGCGGCTCAAACACGTTGTACATACGCCGGGCCGCCTCCTTGATATTCCCTTCCTCAATTGCGCTTATGACACCGAAAGTGTCCGGCCTGTGGCGTATGGCGAGCGGGTCGATTTTGCCGAAGAGCACGGGCGTGGATAATGAAAATCGGGGCTTGCATATCACTATATGGCAGTCAGGCAGGGGCCGCAGCGGAGAAAGCCTCTCGCCGACTCCCTCCGCCAGCGCGGTGCCGCCAATGAGGCAGAAAGGCACGTCCGCCCCGAGGCGCAGGCCCAGTTCAATCATTCGTTCCTTCTTAATGCCGGCGCCGTAGAGCTTATTAAGCCCTCTCAGCACCGCGGCCGCGTCGGCGCTTCCGCCTCCCATGCCCGCGCAGACAGGGATTTGCTTCTCAATATCAATTAAAAGGCCCCCGAAATCAATTCCCGTCTCCTCGGAGAAAAGCATGGCGGCCCTGGCCGCGATATTCCGGGAATCGCACGGGAGATAGCCGAGGTTGGTGTGGACCTTCATAGGCTGTCCCGTATCCGTTTTGAGCGTAACGGTGTCGTGGAGCCTTATTGACTGCATAACCATGCGCATGTCGTGGTACCCGTCCCCGCGCCGGCGCTGTATGTCAAGCGTGAGATTCAGTTTGGCGTTTGCTTCTATAATAAGCTCCACAGGCTCACTCCCTTACCGTATCGCGCGGGCCTCCAGATAATAGCGCTTATCGCGCGCCTCGCCCATCGAAAACGTCTTGCGCGGCAGCGCGCCGCCGGTTATTACGGCTTTGAACAGCTCGTCTTTCCTCATAGGCTCAAGCAGAAACGCTATATTGCGCGGCCTGTTCCCAAGCTCACGGGCGACGTCCTCGCCGTGGACATAATCAATCCTGCCGCCGTTTTCCGCGACATATACATCCAGGAAATCCTGCAAGCACCCGACGGGCAGCCCCTGTGTAATTCCCTCCAGCGTTATTCTGCCCGACTTTCCGCTATACTGAAAGCCGAAGCTGTGGCCGGCTTTATCGCTGCCATCTCCCGCCGAGGGGTATTTACGCCTCAGGGCCTCGAGAAGCGCCTCTGGGTCTATGTCGAAAACGACACGGTGTATGGCCTCGAACTCCAGGGATTCGTCGTGGAGGTTTACAAGCTCGACAAGAGCCCAGCGGGCGGGATGCGTTTCCCGCTCAGCTTTTGATAAGCTCTTTTTCAGGTTCTCCCAGCACTGCTTGGCCGCGGCCAGCGAGTGGTTCCCGTCTCCCGACGCAAACAGCAGGACAGGCTTGTCGTAAAGCCCGTATTTCTTCTCAAAAGCGCTCTGGTCGGCCAGTTTTCTCAGCGCCTCCAGGACGGAAGGCTGCATGCCGCGCGGTATGCTGTAGCCTGTGATATGGCCCCCGCCCTGCATCAGCTCAAAATCATATTCCTTTTTCAGCTTATGGCGCTGTTTACAGACAGGCTCAATTACCGTCATATCCGGGTCGTCCATAAGCAGAAGTATGTGGGGCAGCTCGACCGGCGCGTTTTCGCGCACACTTACCCTGGGCGGCAAACGTTTTAGCACCGTCCCCTCCGTGGCTCTTACCAGACTGTCCGCCCCGGAATTATAATCATACTGCTCAAGGTCGACGCGTCCAATGAGCCCGCTGCGCGTTTTCCCGCTTGAAAGCGTGCGCTGCACAAGAATCATCGCGTGCTCTAACGTGCGGAAGTACCCTGCCTCAAGATATAAGCGCATGGTGCCGTTTATTTCCTCAATGCGCTTTTCAGCGTCCGGCGAGTCAAGATAAGCTTCCGGCAGGACGAGGCGAAGCGCTGAGGGCGAGCCTCCTACAATTCGCTCCGTCTCAACCCAGTATTCCGGCTGGGCTGTAAACTGATCGCAGGCAATGACGCTCCATTTATTCAAGTCTACCCCATCGGGCAGGAGAATGTCGGCAGGCTGAAAACAAAACATAATGAACCTCGCATTTATATAAGGCATATACGCCGAAGTGCCGGGCGCTGATACTATAATATGGCGCTCGCGGGCGAATTAAGCTTTGGACTTTTCGCCCGCTCACCTGTCATTTGGAAAAAAGCATGTTCATAAGCTGCGTCCCGTCCTCAATGAACTGGCCCTTTTCCCCGTTTGACTCGGTATAGGGAAGCCCGCTGCCCGTTTTTACACGGCTGTCGTATATTATGTAGGGCACGGGGTCTCCGTCGTGTCCGCGCGTCGAGGTAAGCGTCTTATGGTCGCTCAGGATGAGCATGCGCCAGTCCCAGCCCGCGGAATCTAGCTCCCGGCGAAGCGGCCCCACCACGCGGGAATCCAGCCGCTCGATAGCCTCAATCTTGCCATTTAAGTCGCCGTTGTGCGTGCATTCGTCAGGCGCTTCTATGTGTACCGCGACAAAATCCGCCCCGCCCCGGAGTATATCCAGCGCGGCGTCCACCTTGCCTTCGTAATTTGTATCAAGCTCGCCTGTCGCCCCCTCAACGGAGGTCATGCCCAGGCCGGTGAGCGCGGCGATGCCGTGTGCAAGCGGGACGGCGGAAATGACCGACCCGTTTTTCCCATAGGTCTTCACAAAATCCGGCAGCTCGACCGCCGTGCCTTCGGCCCAGAGCCATATGCCGTTTGCGGGCATTTTGCCCGCCTTACGGCGCCTGATATTAATTGGATGCTCCGGCAGAATCTCGTTTGCCAGCTTCATAAGCTCCAGCAGCACAAGGGCGTTTGGGCAGCCCGAGGGCAGCAGCGGTCCTATTACCTCTCCCAGGTGGTCATGCGGCGGTATGGCGACAAGTCCGCTTACATCGGCCCCGGCCTGGACGGCTATATGGCGGAACGAGGGGTTGGGATATATGCTGAGCTTCGCCTTTTCAGCCATTGGTTTAAACCTCGGGTGGCTGAAAAGGTATTCAATCAGTTCAATCGACTCATCTCCGTCGATTGAGCCCGCGCTGTGCGAAAGTATCTTCTTTTCTTCAAACGGCAGGTCATTGTCCTCAAGTGAGACCATGTTGCACCTGTATGAAACGTCTCCGGGGCTGAGGTTTACCCCCGAGCCCGCCGCCTCGAGAGGCGAGCGGCCCGTATAGTAAACACGCGGGTCGCATCCGAAGATCGAAAGTATTGCGGTGTCGCTTCCGGGAGGCAGACCGCGCGGTACTGTGAGAACGTGCCCCAGCTCGCCCGTTTTGCTCAGCTCGTCGATATTAGGTTTGTAAGCCGCCTCCAGCGGGGTCCTGCCGCCAAGCTCGGGTACCGGGTTGTCGGCCATTCCGTCTCCTATAACCAGGATATACTTTGTCATATGTTTCCTCCCGGGTACAATATCAGCGCGCTCAGTGCTGCCCGCGCAAACGTTTTAAGAATCTTTCAAGGCGGCGCAGCGATTCCCTGAGGTCCTCCTCGGACGCCGCGTAACAGCAGCGCACAAAGCCCTCGCCGCTTTCTCCGAAAGCGTTTCCGGGTATGACGGCCACTTTTTCCTCCATAAGAAACCTCTCGCAGAATTCCGCCGAGGAGAGGCCCGTGCTTTTTATGCAGGGGAAAGCGTAAAACGCCCCGCGCGGCTCAAAGCAGCTCAGGCCCAGCGCGCGCACACCCTCCACAAGCAGCCGGCGGCGCTGGTCGTAGCTCTCGCGCATCGTCTCCACGTCATGATCACCCTCGCGCAGTGCCTTGATGGCCGCGTACTGGCTGGTCGTAGGGGCGCACATTATAGCGTACTGGTGTATCTTGGCCATCTGGGAGATTATCTCCTTCGGCCCGCAGACATAGCCCATGCGCCAGCCGGTCATCGCGTGGCTCTTGGACAGTCCGTTAACTACTATCGTCCGCTCGCGCATTCCTGGCATGGACGCTATAGACACGTGGCGCCCTCCGTATGTAAGCTCGGCATATATCTCGTCTGAAACCACCATAATATTTTTATCACGGAGAATCTCAGCGATCTTCTCGAGGTCTTCTTTTTCAAGTATGCCTCCCGTCGGGTTGTTGGGATACGGCAAAACAACGGCCTTTGTCTTCGGCGTTATCAGTTTTTCAAGTTCTTCCGGACGTATCCTGAAATCGTCGCTCTCAAACGTATCGAGAATTACGGGAACGCCGTGCGCCAGCTGGACAATCGGCACATAGCATACAAAAGACGGCTCCGGCACAATGACCTCGTCGTCCGGATTGACAATCGCCCTTATCGCTAAGTCTATGGCCTCGCTGCCGCCGACCGTGATGAACAATTCGTTTGCGGCATTGTACGCGAGATCGAAGCGCCTTATGAGGTATTTCGATACCTCCCGGCGCAGCTCGCTCATCCCGGCGTTCGCCGTATACTTTGTATAACCGCGCTCAAGCGACTCTATCCCCGCGTTGCGTATGTGGTAGGGCGTAATAAAATCGGGCTCGCCAATCCCAAGCGAGATGGCGTCCGACATTTCCGCCAGAATATCAAAAAACTTTCTGATGGCCGAAGGCTTTATGCCCTCCATCGTTCCGGCGATTATTGAATTGTAGTCGATCATATGAACAGCGGCCTCTCTTCCTGATTGTACTTCGCTCCGAAAAGCCTGCCTTTTTCCTTATATTTGTGCAGGATAAAATGCGTCGCTGTGCTGTTGACGCCGTTGATGGGCGCCAGCTTTTCGATCACGAAGCGGGCCACTTCCTTCATCGACTTGCCGGAAATGATCACGCAGAAGTCGTAAGCTCCCGACATAAGGTAGAGGCTTTCCACCTCTTCGTACTGGTAGATGCGCGAGGCAAGGCGGTCGTACCCGGCCTCAAACTGCGGCGTCACCTTGACTTCGATGAGGGCCGTGACTGCGTCCTCATCAGCGCGATCCCAGTTAATTAGCGCCGTGTAGCCTATAATGACGTTTTCCTTTTCAAGCGCTGCTGCTGCGGCCGCCACTTCCTCCTCCGTCATGCCCGTCATCGTCGCGATTTCAGCCGGCGTTGTGCGGCAATCTTTTTCCAGGATCTTGAGGATCTTGGTCGCGTCTTTCACAGTCTGTCCCTCCTTAATTGTTATTTTTTAATATTTTACCTTGAAAAGGCGCGGTTTTTTACCCGGCTCCTTCAGGTAATTTTTATATTATACATTAACTCCTGCTAAATTCAAATAGAATTTTCAGATAAGGATAAACCTAGTATTTGTGCAATACGCATTTTCTCAAATACCGCGGGCATAATAAACCGCGAAAGGAATGGTTTATCATGATCATGGACAGAATCGCCTTGGTACTAGTCATAATCGGAGCTCTTAACTGGGGCAGCATCGGAATCTTCGCTTTTGACGTTGTCGCGTGGATCTGCGGCGGTCAGACGGCTGTGGTAAGCCGCATCATCTATACTTTGGTGGGGCTGGCCGGGCTCTGGTGCATCTCCCTACTTTTCCGGGAAAGAGAAATCCACTCGGAAAAAGCTTGAAACAAGACCGCCCCCTGAAAATCGGGGCGGTCTTTTACTTAATCGCCTTGGGCCAGCTTGCAGACATCCACCCACTCGACGGCGTCAGAGTATTTATACAGCTCGTCCGGCGTAAGCTCGATAGCGCTGTTTGCGCTGCCGCAGGCGGGGAAAACCGTATTGAAGCGCTTTATCGACTCGTCGATATACACTATTGCTCCCTCCGGATTAACAAACGGGCAGACTCCTCCGACAGCGTGCCCGGTCATCCTCTCCGCGTCCTCAAAAGCCAGCATGCGCGCTTTTATGTGGAATTTATGCTTGAATTTCGCGTTGTCAATACGGGCGTCGCCCGCCGTTACGATAAGTATGCACCCGTCACCGTTATTGTAAAAGCTCAGTGTCTTGGCTATGCGCGCCCCCTCGACGCCGAGAGCCTTCGCCGCGAGCTCTACCGTGGCGCTTGAAACGTCGAATTCCATCACGCGCTCCCGCATACCGTACCTGCCGAAAAATTCCTTTACCTTTTCTATCGACATTGATTAAGCCTCCCGGACGTTTTATTTCTTGTTCTTTTGGATCAGCCTCATCCGCTGCGCGTGGTCGAGTATTGTCTTGCGCAGGCGCAGGTTCTCCGGCGTTACCTCCAGAAGCTCGTCGTCCGCGAGGAACTCAAGGCATTGCTCAAGGCTCATTATGCGCGGAGGGATAAGGCGCAGCGCGTCGTCGGACCCGGAGGCCCGCATATTTGTCAGCTGCTTGCGTTTGCATACGTTGACTGTTATATCCTCCGGTTTGGGGGAGACGCCGACTATCATCCCGGCATAAACGGGAGTGCCCGGGCCGATAAACAGCATACCCCTCTCCTGGGCGTTAAAAAGCCCGTAGGTTACGGCTTCCCCGGTTTCGTAAGCCACAAGCGACCCTGTGGTGCGGCGGCTTATTTCACCTTTCAGCGGCGCGTATCCGTCGAGTATGGAATTCATTATGCCCTCCCCGCGCGTATCCGTGAGGAACTCGCTGCGGTATCCGAAAAGCCCGCGCGACGGGATAAGGAACTCCATCTTCATGCGCTCGCCCGACGGAGACATCTCGATAAGGTCGCCGCGGCGCGAGCCGAGCTTTTCAATAACTGCGCCCACGCTCTCCTGGGGCACGTCTACATACAGCCGCTCGATAGGCTCGCAGATTTTGCCGTCAATAGTTTTGTTGAGCACGCGGGGCGTGCCGACCTGGAACTCGTAGCCCTCGCGGCGCATCGTCTCTATGAGGATCGAAAGGTGCATCTCTCCCCTTCCGGCCACGTTGAAGCTGTCCGTACTGTCCGTCTCGGTTACGCGCAGCGACACGTCCTTGAGCGTTTCGCGCATCAGGCGGTCGCGCAGGTTCCGGGAGGTGACGAATTTGCCCTCGCGCCCGGCAAACGGGCTGTCGTTGACGGAAAAAGTCATCTCCATCGTCGGCTCGGATATTTTCACAAAGGGCAGCGGCTCCGGCGCTTCCAGGGCGCAGACCGTGTCGCCTATCGTTATCTCGGGTATTCCGGAAATAGCTATGATGTCCCCTGCGGCGGCGGTTTTCACCTCTTCGCGCTTAAGCCCGCTGAACTGGTATATTGTTACGACCTTCGCCTTCGTGCGGGGCTTCTGTCCATGGTAATCGCATACAATTATTTCCTGCCCCTGATATATCGTGCCTCTCTCGACACGGCCGATGCCGATCCTGCCGACATAGTCGTTATAATCAATGGACGAAATAAGCATCTGAAGCGGCGCGGCGGCGTCGCACTCCGGCGCGGGGATATAATCGATTATCGTATCAAAGAGCGCCCGCAGGTCTGTCCCCGGAACGTCCGGGCTGAGCGACGCCCTGCCCTGCCTGGCAGAGCAGAACAGCATGGGCGAATCGAACTGCTCCTCCTTCGCGTCAAGCTCCAGCAGAAGCTCCAGTATCTCGTTGACGACTTCGTTCAGTCGGGCATCGGGCCTGTCTATTTTGTTTATGACCACTATGACCCTGTGGCCGAGCTCAAGCGCCTTTCCGAGGACAAACCGCGTCTGCGGCATCGGCCCTTCGGCCGCGTCGACAAGCAGGATAACGCCGTTTACCATCTTAAGTATGCGTTCCACCTCGCCGCCGAAATCCGCGTGGCCCGGCGTGTCCACAATATTTATTTTAATGCCGTTATAGTAAACGGCCGTGTTTTTTGCAAGTATCGTTATGCCGCGTTCCCGCTCAAGCTCGTTGGAATCCATGACGCGCTCAACTACATTCTGGTGCTCGCCGAAAACCCCTCCCTGCTTGAGCATTTCGTCCACAAGCGTGGTCTTGCCGTGGTCGACGTGGGCGATTATTGCGATATTCCTGATTTTATCCGCAGTCAAACCTGCTGCTCCTTCCGATTCGTCTCAACAAATTAAGCCTAATAAAACTATGCTTGTCAGCATACGGTAGTTATGGTACCAGGGTTATATAGCGGAAACGCAGGCCCTCGAACTCGTGCTCCTCCGAAAAATTGGTCGTGCGCCATGAGGCCAGCTCGCGTATAAAGCAATCGGCCTTCGGCCTTGCGTATATGCGCGTGATAAGCGCCGCTTCGCAGTAGGGCATAATCGACCTGAAAAGAAGCTCCCCGCCTATGCAGAAGGCCTTTTCATCCGGAGAAAGCAGCGCCATAGCCTCCTCCGGCGAGCGCGCGATCTCCGCGCCCGGCGCCTTATAACCCTCACGCGCTGTTACTACTATATTGCGCCGCCCTTCAAGCGGCCTGCCGCCCGGCAGCGACTCGAGCGTCCTGCGGCCCATGATTACCGTATTGCCCAGGGTTATGCTGCGGAAGCGCTTTAAATCCTCGGGTATGCGGTAGAGCAGCTTCCCGCCGAGGCCGATGCCCCAGTCGTCCGTAACCGAAACTATGAGCTTTATCATATCGCCACCGGTATAGTATCCAAAAGCTCGGTGTACTCGTAACCGATAAGCCGGAAGCTGTCCCGCGTGAATTTGTAGAAATCCGTAATCGCGGTATCCATCTCAAACCTGGGCGCCTTTTTTTGCGGGTTCCGGATTATCTTCTCTATTATCGGCACGTGCCTGTCGTATATATGCGCGTCGGCTATGACATGGACGAGTTCCCCGGCCACAAGCCCCGCCACCTGCGCCATCATGTGAACCAGGACCGCGTACTGCACGACGTTCCAGTTGTTCGCGGCCAGCATGTCCTGGCTGCGCTGGTTCAAAATGGCGTTGAGCACGTTTCCGGAGACGTTGAAGGTCATTGAGTAGGCGCACGGGTACAGCCCCATCTCGTGCAGATCCTCGAAATTATATATGTTAGTGAGGATTCGCCGGGACGCGGGATTATTCTTCAGCTCGTATATCACCCTGTCGACCTGGTCGAATTCGCCCTCGGGGTACTTGTGTCTGATACCGAGCTGATACCCGTAGGCCTTTCCTATGCTCCCGTTTTCATCCGCCCAGCTGTCCCATATGTGGCTGTTGAGGTCCTTTATGTTGTTGGATTTTTTCTGCCATATCCACAAAAGCTCGTCCACCGCGGTCTTCCAGTAGGTCCTGCGTATTGTGAGTATAGGGAATTCCTCGCGCAGGTCGTACCTGTTCACTATCCCGAATTTTTTGACCGTGTGGGCCGGCGTGCCGTCCTCCCAGCGCGGGCGCACCATAAGCTCCCTGTCCCATACGCCGTTTTGGAGAATATCACTGCAGTTTTGAATAAAAACAGTGTCCGCGTAACTCATATTATGCCTCCATTTTTCGAAAGCGGCCGAAACGGCGCGGCCGCCTTAATTCTGACGGCCGCGGTTTACGTTCTATCTGTCCGGGAAAAACTTGTCGTGAATGACCTGAACGGCCGTCTCCGCGTCCTTATAATCGATGAGGACCGAGACTTTAATTTCGCTCGTGGATATCATCTGTATGTTGATGCCCGCGTTATACAGCGCCTCGAACATATCTGCGGCGACGCCCGAGTTGTTGACCATGCCCGCCCCGACTATGCTGATTTTGCTGACATCCTCTTTGACTTCCACCGACTTGCAGCCGAGCACTTTGCAATAGTCGTAAAGAAGGTCTTTGGCCGCGGCGGCATCCGCCTTGGCGACGGTGAAGCTTATATCGTTTTCCCCGTTGCGGCTTAGCGCCTGGAGTATGATGTCGACGTTTATTTTGTTCTTCGCCAGAATGGAGAACACTCTATACGCGATCCCCGGTTTATCCGTTACTCCCACAAGCGAAATCCGGGCAATATTATCGTCTCTTGCTACCCCGCTTATATTGGTCTGTTCCATTTTTACGACCTCCTTGACCCTTGTTCCGGGTTTTCTTGAAAAGCTGGAGATGACCTCCATCTCGATACCGTACCGTTTTCCAAGCTCAACCGAGCGGTTATGGAGCACCTGCGCGCCGAGCGTCGCGAGCTCCAGCATCTCGTCGTATGTAATTTCCTCGAGCTTGCGCGCGCCCTTGACATATCTGGGGTCTGCGGTATACACGCCGTCGACGTCCGTGTATATCTGGCACAGGTCGGCTTGGAGCGCCACGGCAAGCGCCACGGCCGTCGTGTCCGAGCCGCCGCGGCCGAGCGTAGTCACGTCTTTGTATTTGTTGATGCCCTGGAAGCCGGTCACGATAACTATGTTTTTCTTGTCCAGCTCTTCCTGCAGCCGTGTTCCCGATAGCTTCTTAATGCGAGCGTTCCCATAGGCCGAATTTGTCTCAAGGCCTATCTGCCACGCGGCCAGGGAAACAACCGGAAAGCCTATGCGCTCTATCGCCATCGCGCACAGAGCGACGCTTATCTGCTCCCCAGTGGATAAGAGCATATCCATTTCCCTTCTTGAAGCGTTGGGATTTATTTCCTTTGCCTTTGCGATAAGTTCATCCGTCGTATCGCCCTGAGCGGATAGAACTACCACGACGTCGTTTCCAAGGCTGTATGTGTCGGTTATTATCTTTGCGACGTTATATATTCTTTCGGCGTCCGCTACGGACGAACCCCCGAACTTCTGGACTATGAGAGGCATCTGCTGTCCAATCCTTTCATTACGGTTAAGCCTCGTTAAGACCGGGACGGCGGGAGCCGCTTTGCCCGAATACGCGGGCAAAACAGGATAATAAAGCTTCGGCCAATCACGGCTTTTCGGGCCTGCTGTATATATTATGCTCGCTGAAATTTCGCAGTTAAGTTCAATCGAGCACTCTCATGAATGAAAACACTTCAAGATCCGCCATGCGCTCCTTGAGCTCCTTCTCGCTGAAATGCTGCGTCAAAAACGCGCATTCGCCCGCGGTGACGCCGTCGAGCTTAAGATAGATCACATCCCCGAAGGCCCGGCGAACTTTTTCCTTTGTTATCGCGGCCCTTAAATACCAGCGGGAGGCGTAGAGCGTGGGGTCAAACAGGCGGTTCTCTCCGCCCTCTTCCCAGCCGACATATTTGCGGGCCTTGAAATGCTTGATTGCGTCTATTATATCGGCTACGACGGCGCTGGCCGTCGGCATTTTCCCGGCCCCGCGGCCGTAAAACATGGCGTCGCCGACCGCGTTGCCGTTTATCATTATTCCGTTGAAGACGTCGTCCACATTGGACAGAAGGTTGCTCGAGGGGACGAGATGCGGCGCAACAAAGACGCAGATCTTATCGCTGTTTATGCGTATCGCCCGGCCCAGAAGCTTAATGCACATATTCCCGGAGCGCGCATAGTACATGTCGGCGAGCGTTATGCCTGTTATGCCCTGAGTCGGCACCTGGCGCGGGTACACATGATGCCCGTAGGCAAGAGCCGCAAGTATGCATATCTTCCTGCACGCGTCAAGCCCTTCCACGTCCGAGGTGGGGTCGGACTCGGC
The DNA here is from genome assembly GCA_050944055.1 of Oscillospiraceae bacterium. GTDB lineage: Bacteria > Bacillota > Clostridia > Oscillospirales > Oscillospiraceae > JBMNQI01. The sequence continues at coordinate 26,766 of JBMNQI010000007.1, forward strand.
ATAGCCGTTCTGCTTCGCCTGGCCGAGAGCGGCCTCAAAGCTTTCGCCGTCCCGGAGCATCTTGGTAAGAATGTAGTTCGTCGTTCCGTTAAGTATGCCGCAGACCTCGTCTATCTCGTTGGCCGCAAGGCACTGCGTGATCGGGCGGATTATGGGTATGCCTCCGCCTACGCTGGCCTCGAAGAGATAATTGAGGTTGTTCTCCTTAGCGAGCTCCAGGAGCTCGTAGCCGTGCTCCGCGACCAGCTCTTTGTTTGAGGTGACGACGTTTTTACCCGCTTTAAGCGCGCGTTTTGTAAACTCGAACGCGGCCTTCGCCCCGCCGATTGTCTCAACGACCACCTTAACATCGGGGTCGTTTTCAATGATAGAAAAATCATTCACGAATTTATCCGCAAACGGACTGTCCGGAAAGTCGCGCACGTCCAGAATATACTTCACCGCCACTTCGTCCGCGGCCTTTTGGGATATGATCCTTGAATTTTCGTACAGCAGCTCGGCGACACCGGAGCCGACAACCCCATAACCTAAAATCGCAACATGTACCATATTATTATTACACCCCTATGCTTAACGTTTTCATTAGCTGTTTTCTCCGTGATCGGCTTTGCAAGCCGGGCATACAAGACCGCCCTGCCCCTTCAGCCCGCGGCAATCTCAAACTTCACTACGCCGGGCGCGGAGGAAGCTCTCTCGACCAGGCCGGGCAGCGGCCCGCGCATACCGGTGGTCTCCGCAGTTATGGTGACGGCGGCGCAGCCGTTTACCGGGATACTAGAATTAATTGTGAGGATATTTGCCCCAAAATCGGCAAAAATACCCAATATGGAGGATAACACGCCGATCTCGTCGCGCAGCGTCATCTGGAAGCTTATGATACGCCCGGCGAACATATCATAAAAAGGCGTAACGGCGTCCCTGTATTTGTAAAACGCGCTCCTGCTTACGCCGGCCCTTGCGGCGGCCTCGTTGACCGTCCTGGCCTCTCCCGTCTCCAGGCTTCTCTTCGCTTCGGCGACCTTCAGGAATACCTCAGGCAGTACGTCGGCGTCAACAAGATAAAACTTCGGGTTTTTTCCCATACCAGCGTCCTCCACCGAAGGCCAATAATTTTTAATTATGACAATATATCATATTCTCAGGTTTGCCGCAAGCGGACTTGAAGAAAATAACTGCTCTTATCTGCGAGTTTTTTTGTGATTTTACACAAGGAGGCCGTCTTAATGCCAGAAAACAAACATCTGCGCCTTCTATTATGCCTGTTATATATCGCTCTGGGAATGGCCGGGCTGTGGGTCTTCCTGAAATTCCTCCTGCCGTGGACGCTGCCTTTCCTGATTTCGCTCGTGCTGGCAAGAAGCGTGCAGCCTCTTATCCGCAGGCTGTCCTCCGGGGGGCATCTCCCCCGCTCGCTTGCCTCCGCGCTGAGCATTACGGCGGTCTTGCTTGCTTTCCTGTGTATTATAGTGCTCATTGTTTCGCGCGTCGTGTATGAGCTGACTTCCCTCGTCTCGTCCCTGCCCGCCCTGCTTGCCGGCCTGCCGTCGCTCGCCTCTGATCTCGAAGCAAGGATATACCGTTTTATACTTTCAATGCCGTCAGCTCTTCAGGACTTCCTGTTCCGCGCGTTTGACCAGCTTTTAGAACGGGGTATTAACATTCCGTCCGCCCTGTATGAAAAGCTTCTGTCGCTCATGGGCTCAATCGCCGGTAGCCTGCCGAAAATCCTCCTGTTCTTCGTTACGACCGTACTTGCTACTTATTTTATAGGCGGGAGCTATGACGACGTGATGAAATTCATAATGAGGCAGATACCGCCGAAATGGCATGAGAAGGTCATGCGCACAAAGGGCAGGCTTCAGCTTACACTGGGGCAGTGGCTCAAGGCTCAGCTGCTTTTGATGGTTATCGTTTTTTGCCTGATTTCCATAGGCCTTTTGCTGCTCGGCATCCGATACGCCGTGCTTGCCGCCGCGGCCATAGCGATAATCGACGTCCTGCCCGTGCTCGGCAGCGGGATGGTGCTTATTCCGTGGGCTCTTATCGAGTTTATCCGCTGCAGCGGAAAGGGTCTCGGTCTGCTTGTGCTTTACGGCCTCGTCGCGCTGACGCGCAGCTTTGCCGAGCCGAGGCTTGTGGGCAAGCGTATAGGGCTAAACCCGCTTGTGACGCTTCTGGCAATTTATATAGGCTACCGGTCCATAGGTGTTTTCGGCATGCTGCTCTTCCCCATCGTTTTTATAATGCTCAAGGAGGTTCAGGAATGGGGCTATATAAAAATATGGAAATAGAAGCTTTGCAATATGTTATACATCGCCCCACGCCTGTCCTTCGTCCTTTGCCTGTATTCTCCGCAGATAAATCATGCCGCAAAACGTAAGAAGTTTTGCGGCATGTCAAAAGGCCGATGTTCATATTAGTAAGAATTATTCAAGCAGCTCTTGCAGTGCATTTATAGTTTCCGGAGAACATTCCGGCGTGTCCCGGAGCGGGAACGGAATCCCAAGCGAATCATATTTTGCCCGGCATATCTTGCGAAAAGGCAGAAGCTCGATTTTCTCGAGATTGCGGTAGCGGGAGGAGGCCTTTTTCAGTTCATGGACGCTGCGCGCCGTATCGTTAATTCCGGGTACTATGACCTGCCGGATCCAGAGGGGTATATTTTTCTTTGCGGTTAAATCAAGGAAATCGAAAACTTTTTGGAGGTCTCCCCCGCAGTAAGACCTGAAATCTAGGCTGTCTGTAAATTTCAGATCGGCTATGACAAGGTCCGTAAATTCAAGCACCTGCAGGGCTTCGCTTATACCCGCCGTGCCGGAGGTGTCCAGTGCGGTGTGGTATCCCTTTTCTTTCAGGCGGCGGAACAGTTCCCTAACAAATTGCCATTGAAGCAGCGGCTCTCCGCCCGACACGGTCACGCCGCCGCTATTTATAATATAACTGCGGAAGCGGTCTATCATGGCAGCCAGAGCTTCAACGCTTATTTCCTCGCCGCCGCCTATCTCCCAGGTCTCCGGGTTGTGGCAGTAGGGACATCGGAGGGAACAGCCCTGCATGAATACGACGCAGCGGAGCCCGGGCCCGTCCACCGCCCCCATGCTGTTAAAGCTGCTGATTCTCCCCTTCATGCTACATACTCCTGTGAAACGTGCGCGAGACTACCTCTTTTTGCTGCTCTTTTGAAAGCTTGCTGAAGTTCACGGCGTAGCCGGACACGCGTATTGTCAGGTTGGGGTATTTTTCCGGGTGCTCCATGGCCATAAGCAGCACCTCCCTGTCAAGCACGTTGACGTTTATATGGTGGGCCTTCTGAGAAAAATAGCCGTCCAGAAGCGCGGTCAGATTTTCGTACCTCTCCTCATCAGTATGGCCGAGCGCGTCGGGCACTATGGAAAATGTGTTGGAAATCCCGTCGCGGCAGGAATCGTAGGGCAGCTTCGCTACAGAATTGAGCGAGGCCAGCGCCCCGTTTTTCTCCCTGTTGTGCATCGGGTTCGCGCCGGGCGCGAACGGTTCGCCCGCCTTCCTGCCGTCCGGCGTGGCTCCGGTTTTCTTGCCGTAGACGACGTTTGACGTAATTGTGAGTACGGACAGCGTATGCTCGGCGTTCCTGTATGCCGGGTATTTTTTCAGTTCGGCAAAGAACAGCTCGACCTGCTCTTTCGCGATGCTGTCCACCCTGTCGTCGTCGTTCCCGAAGGTCGGGAACTCTCTTTCCGTCCGGAAATCCACTATGCGCCCACTGTCGTCTCTTATAACGCTGACCTTCGCGTATTTAATGGCGGAAAGTGAATCGGCCAGAACCGAGAGCCCGGCTATGCCGAAGGCCATAAACCTGCGGACCTGCGTGTCGTGCAGCGCCATCTGGGTCTTTTCGTAGGCGTACTTATCGTGCATATAGTGTATCATGTTCATTGCCTTGACGTATGTCTTTGCCAGCCACGGGCGGTAGGTGTTAAGCAGCTCTATTACCTTGTCGTATTCAAGCACATCCCCCTTGTAAACTTCGCCGGCGGGGCCGAGCTGCATATCGTACGTTTCGTCCCTGCCGCCATTGAGGCTCATCAGCAGAAGCTTCGGCAGGTTGACTCTCGCGCCAAAAAACTGCATGTCCTTGCCGAGGCGCATCGCCGAGACGCAGCAGGCTATGCCGTAGTCGTCGCCGTATAAACGGCGCATCAGGTCGTCGTTTTCGTACTGTATCGCGTCAGTGTCGCATGAAATCCTGGCGCAGAACCTCTTGAAGCTCCGCGGCAAAGATTCTGACCAGAGTACGGTCAGGTTCGGCTCGGCCGAAGGGCCGAGATTATATAGCGTGTTGAGCATACGGTAGGTGTTCTTCGTAACCAGAGTCCTTCCGTCCTCCCCCATGCCGCCGAGGCACTCGGTTATCCATAATGGGTCTCCCGCGAAAAGCTCGTTGTATTCTGGCGTCCGCAGCTGGCGGGCCATGCGCAGCTTAATTACAAAATCGTCCATCAGCTCCTGCGCCCCCCGCTCGGTGAGCAGGCCTTTTTCAATATCGCGTTCAAAATAGATATCGAGGAAGGTTGACACGCGACCGAGCGACATGGCGGCGCCGTTTTGCTCCTTGATTGCGCCCAGATAACCGAAATACAGCCACTGAACGGCTTGCCGGGCGTCGGAGGCGGGCCCCGCTATGTCGCAGCCGTAGAGGGCGGCCATCTCCTTGAGCTTATTTAAAAAGCTTATCTGCTGATAAAGCTCTTCAAGCAAACGAATATTGTCCTGGAGCATTATATCCCCGTCTCCGAGGCGGCGCTTGTCTTCTTTTTTCTGCTCGATGAGGTAGTCTATGCCGTAAAGAGCCACCCGCCTGTAGTCGCCTATAATGCGGCCTCTGCCGTACGCGTCCGGCAATCCCGTAATTATCCCGCAGTGCCGGGCGTGCTTTATTTCATCCGTATAGACCCTGAAAACGCCCTCGTTGTGCGTGGTGCGGTATTGGAATTCGTCCTCGACCTTGGAAGAGAGCTTATACCCGTAAGCCTGGCAGGCCTCCTTGGTCATCTTAAGCCCGCCGAAGGGGTTGACGCCGCGCCTTAACGGGCGGTCGGTCTGCAGGCCTACAACTAGCTCGTATTCTTTGTCGAGGTAGCCGGGGGCGTAACTGACAAGAGAGGAGACCGTATTGGTGTCTATGTCCAGTACTCCCGAGAACTTTTGCTCAAGGCTTAAAAGGTCTCTTAGCTTGCCCATAAGACGCTTTGTGCGCTCTGTCGGGCCCTGAAGAAAAGACTCGTCTCCCTCATAAGGGCGGTAGTTAGTCTGAATGAAATCCCTTACGTCCACGGTTGACTGCCATTTGCCCGGTTTAAATCCTTCCCACTGTTTCATAAGCACGTCCATTCCTTTCACTGTCCGCGGCACAGCCGCTTTTTTCTGCAATCACCATGCCCTTTTTATTTGCCCGGCCCCGGGGACCTGACAAACAAAAAGGGCAACATTTGGAAACCAAATGTTGCCCAGACGGACGGCAAAAATCGCCAGCGCGATATCACAATTCCACTGTGGTGCTCCACACTTGCCCGTCAGGAATTATGACTGTAATAAGAATATAAAAACCGCAGCATTTTGTCAAGCCGTTTTTACATCAAATCGTCCTGGCCTTATTTTGACGCGGGCTTGAATATCAGCGCGATTATATATCCGAAGAATACCGCCCCCGCTATGCCGCCCGCCGCGGCCCTTACACCGCCCGTAAAAGCCCCGACGACTCCCGACTCGGCAACGGCCTGCTTTACACCGGTCGCCAGCAAATAGCCGAACCCGGTCAGAGGCACCGTAGCGCCCGCCCCCGCGTATTCGGCGAACGGCTTATATACGCCGAGCGCACCCAGGACTACGCCCGACACGACGTATATGACAAGTATTCTCGCCGGAGTCAGCTTTGTCTTGTCAAGTAATATCTGGCCGATGACGCACAGCAGCCCGCCGACCCAAAAAGCATTCAGATACTGCATGAAGATATCTCCTTTCATAAAAGAGGCTTTTACAGCGGGTTTTTGCTTTCAATGCACACAAGATGGCAGACGGAGGGCACGCTCTCCCCCTGCTGCGTGGATACGGGCGAGAACAGGGCGCCGGTGCCCGCAAAAAGCACCTTATTCCACATGCCGGAGCGCATTCCGTTGAGTATATGGCCCGTAAGCACAACCGCGGAGCACCCGCAGCCCGACCCGCCGGCATGGACGTCCTGCTTGTCCAAATCATAAATAAGCAGGCCGCAGTCCGTATAATTGCCTGAGATGTCGACGCCGTCCTTCGTGAAAAAGTCCTTGACTATCTCATGCCCGATTTTGCCCAGGTCGCCCGTCAGTATCAAATCATAGTCAGCAGGAACTGTGCCCGTGTCGCTGAAAAACGTCGAAAGCGTATCGTAGGCGGCCGGCGCCATAGCCGCGCCCATGTTGGCCGCGTCCTTGATTCCCCAGTCTACAATCTTCCCGACCGTTGCCATTGTGATATAAGGCCCCTGGCCTTCCCACGAGAGCACGCAGGCTCCGGAGCCGGTGACAGTCCATTGCGCCGTCGGGGTTCGCTGGCCGCCGTACTGGTTGGGAGTGCGGTACTGCCGCTCCGCAGTTGAAAAGTGCGACGAGGTTATAGCCGCGGCGTATTCGGCATAGCCGCCCTCAACCGCCATCGAGGCCAGAATCAGGCCTTCGGCCATAGTCGAGCACGCCCCGTATATGCCGAAAAGCGGCACGCCTGATTCCCGCAGGCCGAACGACGAGCCTATGCACTGGTTCAAAAGGTCGCCCGCGAAAATGAAGCCGAGCGACTCTATTGATATTTCTGCCTTTGCAAGAGCCCGCGCGAGAGTATCCTTCTGCATTCGGCTTTCGGCCTTTTCCCACGTTTTTTCGCCAAAGTACGAATCCTCGTTTATATAGTCGAAGCTGTCGCGCAGCGGCCCGTCGCCCTCTTTCTTTCCGACGACGTTTGCGCTGCCTATGACGGAAGGCGGCGAATAAAAGCGTATTGTCTGTTTACCGATATGTTTATCCATTGATTGACCAATCCTTTTGGTTTTATAAACGTCGAATGTAGTATTTGCCACGTGCTGAAAAAAGATGTATAATATTGATATGGATATTCTGATAAACGACGATTTTTCGCCTGAAATGATATTTGAATGCGGGCAGTGCTTCCGCTGGAACAGGCAGCCCGACGGCTCGTACGTGGGCATCGCCGGCGACAGAGCCGCCCGCATACGGCGCGAGGGAGAAGGCTACAGCATAACTGGCGGCTTTGACCCGTTCTGGCGGCGCTATTTCGATCTGGACCGGGACTACGCGGCCGTGCGCAGGGCAGTCTCCGTAGACCCGTATATGCGCAGGGCGGCCGAATTCGGCTGCGGCATACGCATACTCAGGCAGGATAAGTGGGAGACTCTCTGCTCGTTTATTATCTCCCAGTGCAACAACATAGCGCGCATAAAGAGCATCATATCGCGTCTTTGCGAAGCTTACGGCGACGAAATCGAATTCGAGGGAAGAGTTTTTCACGCTTTCCCCTCCGCGGAGAAAATCGCCTGTCTGGAGCCGCGCGACCTTCATTTCCTGCGCGCCGGATACAGAGCGCCTTATATAATCTCCGCGGCGCGCAGGATAGCCGGCGGCTACGACCTTGACAGGCTTACAGATCTTACACGCGAAGAGGCTCTTGAGAGCCTGCGCTCGTTTGAAGGCGTGGGAGACAAGGTCGCCTCCTGCGTTATGCTCTTCAGCCTCGGCTTTTTGGACGCTTTCCCTCGGGACGTATGGGTAAACCGCGTCCTTACCGAGCATTACAGCGGCAGCTTCGACCCCTCGGTTTTCGGGGGATACGCGGGTATCGCTCAGCAGTATATGTTCTATTACGCGAGGAGCGGCGGCGGAACCGCCGGAGGAAGAAATGTCAAACGGATATAAAAAAGGTTTCTCAGTCGGCTTTTCCGACTGCGACCTGTACGGCTGCATAAGGCCTTCCGCGCTTTTGCGCATGCTGGAGAGCGCAGCGGGGCAGCACGAGGAAAAAAAGCACCGCTCCATCTTCTCCCTGCGCGAGGAAAAAAACATAACATGGCTGCTTGTCCGTGTGAGATATTCCCTAAAACGCCCCCTGCGGGCTAAAGACCGCTTTTTCATTTCAACTACAACGCGGCCGACGAAAAACGTCTTCTTCTACCGCGACTTCGACATATTGGACGAGGACGGCGAACACATCGGCGAGGCGTCGTCGCTGTGGGTAATATCCGGAAAAGATAAGCACAGGATTCTGCAGCCTGCGTGGCTTCATAAGCTCGGCGTTTTTGACGAGTACGGCAACAGCCTCAGGACACAGCGCCTTGCCCGCCTCCATATGCCCAGGGAGATGTATCCGGGCCGCCCCGTCCGCTTCGGTTACAGCGACACGGATATGAACGGCCATGTCACAAACACGAGGTACGCCGACGTCGCCTGCGACTCCATCGGGCTTGATATAGCGCCGCCGCGGTACGTTTCCGAGATTCAGTTAGATTATAACGCCGAGTGTTTTGCCGGGGAGGAGCTTTTTCTCGAAAACGTGCTTGACGGGGAGATTGCCTATGTCCGCGGTTCATTGGCCGGAAAAACTAGATTCAACGTCAAAATGCGTTTGGCCGCGCTATAATTCGGCCAAAATTCACAGTTGACAAAGAACGCGGCGGAACATATAATTCATCTAATATTTTGATATGTACTGACTGGAGATGGTATTGTGGTAAACATTGTGTATTCCGAGAAATTCCTCAAGGAGGGACTCACGTTTGACGACGTGCTGCTCATACCGGCTAAAAGCGGCGTCCTTCCCTCGGATGTGAACCTCGCCACACGTCTTACCAATAAGATAAGCCTGAATATCCCACTTGTCAGTGCCGCCATGGATACGGTGACGGAATCTCGTATGGCTATAGCCGTCGCACGTGAGGGCGGCATTGGAATTATTCACAAGAATATGAGCATAGAAGAGCAGGCGGAGCAGATTGACAGGGTCAAGCGTTCCGAAAACGGCGTCATAACAGACCCGTTTTTCCTCTCTCCGGACCACACCATAGCCGACGCGGACGAGCTGTGCGCGAAATACAGGATTTCCGGCGTTCCCATATGCAACAAGGACGGGAAGCTCGTCGGCATCATCACAAACCGCGATATGAAATTTGAGGAGGATTTCTCCAAAAAGATCGGCGAAGTCATGACTAAGGACAATCTTGTCACAGCCCGCGAAGGCACGACTCTTCAGGAGGCCAAGGCAATACTCGGGCGGCACAAGATTGAAAAGCTCCCTATAGTGGACGAAAACTTCCGCCTCAAAGGACTTATTACGATAAAGGATATTGAAAAGGCCGTCATGTACCCCAATTCCGCGCGCGACGCGCAGGGACGCCTGCTTGTGGGCGGCGCCATAGGAGTCACCTCGGACGTGCTCGAGCGCGCCGGGAAACTGCTTGAGGCCTCTGCGGACGTCCTGGTCCTCGACTCGGCCCACGGGCACTCGCAGAATATACTTGACTGCATTAAGCGGATTAAGGACGCCTATCCCGACTGCCAGCTCATAGCCGGCAACGTCGCGACGGCGGAGGGTACGCGCGCGCTCGTTGAGGCCGGCGCGGACTGCGTCAAGGTCGGCATCGGCCCGGGCTCCATATGCACGACGCGCGTCGTATGCGGTATCGGCGTACCTCAGATAACCGCTATCTACGACGCCGCTTGCGCCGCCCAGGAATACAACATCCCGATCATAGCGGACGGCGGCATCAAGTATTCAGGCGATATTACAAAGGCCATAGCCGCCGGCGCGGACTGCGTTATGATAGGCTCCCTGCTTGCCGGGTGCGAGGAGAGCCCGGGAGAGACGGAAGTATACCAGGGCCGCAAGTTCAAGGTCTACCGCGGCATGGGCAGCCTCGCCGCGATGAGCAGCGGCAGCCGCGACCGCTATTTCCAGCAGGACAGCAAGAAGCTTGTCCCCGAGGGCGTCGAAGGCCGCGTCCCGTACAAGGGCAGCGCCGGCGAGAGCATCTTCCAGCTCATCGGAGGACTCCGCTCCGGAATGGGCTACTGCGGGGCAAAGGATATTCCTGCGCTCCAGAAGGATTCAAGGTTTATGCGCATAACCAACGCCGGTTTGAAGGAGAGCCATCCGCACGACATATATATAACCAAGGAAGCTCCGAACTACACGATGAATCCGTAAAATAAGCCGGCCGCATACCGTCCCTTCCGGGCGGCCTGCGGCCGATTGTTTAAATAACGGCTGTATAATGGCGATATGGAGGCAGTATATGGGCTCTATAGAAACTCTTAAAAACTGGGTCGACCAAAGCGACAACATAGTATTCTTCGGCGGAGCCGGCGTTTCGACCGAGAGCGGTATAAAGGATTTCCGCAGCGTCGACGGGCTTTATAACGAGAAATACAAATACCCGCCGGAGACGATTCTTTCGCACAGTTTTTTTATGCAAAACCCGGAGGAATACTATAGGTTCCACCACGAAAAGCTGGACATACGCGGCTGCAAACCCAACGCGGCGCATATAAAGCTCGCTGAATGGGAGAAGGCGGGCAAGCTCAGGGCCGTTATTACCCAGAATATAGACGGCCTGCACCAGATGGCCGGGAGCAAAAACGTGCTGGAGCTGCACGGCTCGACAAGCCGCAACTACTGCATTAAATGCGGCAGGACGTACTCAAGCGATTTTGTCAACGACGCGCCCGGGGTGCCGTATTGCGACTGCGGCGGCATAGTAAGGCCGGACGTGGTGCTCTATGAGGAGCAGCTCGACACCGACGTGCTTGATAAGTCGGTGAAATACATCTCAAGAGCCGACGTGCTGATAGTCGGCGGCACCTCGCTTGTAGTTTATCCGGCCGCCGGCCTGATAAATTATTACCGCGGCGACAAGCTCGTGCTCATAAACCGCGACGCCACGCCCTACGATTCCCACGCGAACCTCGTAATACATGACAGCATAGGAAAGGTATTGGGAAGCTTATAATAAGCGGGCAGCGAATCGCAGTATTTTCATGACAGGCGAAAGAATGCTCCCTTCGGAAGACAGCTCCGAAGGGAGCATCCGGCTTTTTACGTTCAAATACCCGCCAGACTTTTCACGACTTCGCCGGCCAGCAGCAGGCCGGCGCTCGCGGGGACCCACGGCAGGCTGGCGGGCACCGATCTGCGGCCCGGAGGCGGCTCGTCGTATATGACCGGCTTTATGGCTTTTTCCGGGCTGTAGACGACGAGGTGGTGCTCTATTCCCCGGCGTCGCAGCTCCCTGCGCATGACGCGCGCAAAAGGGCAGTTCTGCGTCAGCGTGATATCGGTAACGCGGAAAAGCGACGCGTCTTTTTTATTGCCCGTCCCCAGTGCGGATATTATGGGTATATTGCGCTCCATCGCCGAAGCGATAAGCTCTGTCTTGCAGGATACAAGGTCTATGGCGTCTACTATATAGTCATATCTTTCTTCAAAAAAGGCTTCGTGCGTATCCGCGCTGTAATAGAGCCTTTTGGCCGTCACAACAAGCTCCGGGTCTATGTCCCTCGCCCGTTCGGCCATTACCTCGGCCTTTGAGCGCCCGAGCGTCGAAGACAGGGCGCAGATCTGGCGGTTAATATTCGTAAGGCTCACCTCGTCGTGATCCACGAGCGTCAGCGCGCCCAGGCCCGACCGCGCCAGGGCCTCAGCCGCATAGCTTCCGACTCCCCCGAGGCCCACAACCGCCACATGCGCCTTCCTCAGGCGCGCCGCAACCTCTTCCCCGTAATACATTATACTGCGCTTAAACCGTTCATCCATGAGCTTACCTCCCGCAAAGCCGGTTGTCTGTTTTTCCTGACATATGAAAGAAATTCCGGAAACCGCGTTCATCATGACCGATTTCCGGAATCTGTTCAATTAGCCTGCATAAATCGTCATGCTTTTTGTCTCGGCGCAAAGCTTCGCCTTCAGATGGACGAGCTTTCCGAGGGCTTCATCGCGTAGTGCATTCCGAACTTTTTCTCTTTCAGCTTATAGTTTGCCGAGACGGATTCAAACCAGGAATCGTAGTCGTTGGCGCGCAGTGTGTTCGTTACCTGTGCCTTCCAGCGCGGGAGGTTAAATCCCACGAAGTATACAAGGCGCATGCCTCTTTCCGTCTCGAAAACCTCATAGTCCCCCGGCTTCCGGGCAGGGTTGAACAGCCAGTCCTCTATAGCCGGATCTGCCTGCGATTTCGTTGCCTGCTCGACAAGCCCGCCGCTGGCATAGGCATCCGAATCGTCGGAATCCGTCGCCGCGAGCTTGGCGAACTCTTCCTCGTCGCCTCCGTTACTCTGCCATTTGGCGACTAAGCTTTCAATATCGCTCTGAGCCTTGACCCAGGCGGCGTCCACATATTCATCATAGGGCTGCGCGTCCGGGTTGTCGGCGTTATTCTCATTATAGGCGTCCTCGTCGTCGACAGTGACGGCGGAGAGTATGCTGCGGTAGTCCACCGTGTTGTATTCGGCGCGCTCGCGGCTTATGAACTCGACGACAAAATAGCCGGTGTAGGATTGACTGGGGTCGCCTTCAACATAGGTTACGTCTCCGGGCCTGCGGGCGTCGTCAAATACCCAGTCGCGGAAAGCTTCCAGGGTAGATTCGTAAGTCGCCTCGCGCTTGAGGCTCTCGTTCTCGTCCTCTTCATAGCGTTCGCGGGAGATGTCCATGGCGTATTCCACGCAGAGGTCGGAAAACTTCTCGCCCTTTCCGAGTCGGTCGACAAATTCCTTCGCGTCGTTGAGCGCGTCCTCCATGGCCTTATCCTCGTCCTCGTCCTTCCCGGCAATTCCGGAAACAAAGAAATACCTGTAATCAGCGACATCCACGGTCTTCCGGTTTTCGTTATAATAGGCCTCAAGCTGATCGTCGGTATAGGTAAAGCTGTCTTGCTTGTATTTCCGGAAGGAGTCGGCAAGCGTCGAACGTATCACATTGCGGCGGTAAACCTCCTGCGTAACGCCGTTGCCGAACTGCTTCTCGTAATAATCGTCGACATCCATGCCCATGTTTGAGGCGTAGCTGTCAAGCTGGGCGAAGTACTCGTCAATCTTCGCCGCTTCCTCGTCTGAGAGCTTATAGCCCTCTTTTTCAGCCTCGGCGGCCAGTATTCCTATCTCCTCTATCTGTTCGATAGCAAAGCCTCTTATCAGGTCGCCCCATGTCTGTGTGCTGTCATAGGGTTGATTCAGAAAATCGTCTGTATTAACGCCGAGGTAGGATAAATACTCGCCGTAGTTCTGCTTATATTGGGCCGCAAACGAGTTAAAGTAATAATTAAAATCAGCCGCGGAAAACTTCTCGCTTCCTACCTCAACGGCGGTCGCTTCCTTGAGAAGACGGCCCGTAAAAAACGGGATAGCGTCGTTATAGACGCAGAGAGCGGCAATGAAGACAACCAGTATTGCGGATATTACGGCTATGCTCCGGTTCCTTCTCTTTTTCGCTTTCAGCTCTTCTTTTTTTCGGAGCTGCTCCTTGCTTATGCCTAATTCAGCTTCTTCCTTGCGTTTTTTCTTTTCCCTTGAGGCGCTCATAGTATTCAACCCTCTCTGTCGTATACACATGCAAATCTTAAGCGTGACTGAAATGATATTATAGCCCATCATCCGGCAATCTGCAAGCTATATACTTATTCCTTGCGCAATTATTTACATTTTGTTCGAAAATGTAAATAATCCCCGCGATGGCCGTGTGAGCCTGTTTATAACCTGCACCGAAGGGCAGGTGGGTCGCCTACCGGCCGCTGCTCTGCTTCCAACGTCCGCCCGGGCTGTTGTGCAGCCTGGGCGGGAGGCCTGCAATACACGGCCGGAAAACGGCGTCCCTTATAAGTGTTGTGGGTTTAAATAGGCCCATCACGCACCCCGCAGGGATAGCGCGACTATTATGTTGTCAGGGCTATATTATCACGTCAGGCCGAACGTTGCAATAGCGTGGAGCATGTCAGATACTGTTAATCTTCGCCGCCCTCTCCGTCCTCTTCGTCGTCGAAAAGCCGTTCCATGAATTTTTCGTAAACGTATTCAGCCTCCTCGTCCGAATCGAGCGTGGCAAGCATCTCTTCCCCGTCTTCCTCTACCACCTTGAGCAGGATAAGCCCGTATTCGTCGTCCTCGATTTCCTTGGATTCCTTGTCTTCTCCCAGCGGCTCCGCCGGAAGAAACGCCATATATGTCTCGCTGCCGAGCTCGATAGTGTCGACATGCTCGAGCTCAAATTCTTTGCCTTCCTCATCAATCAATGTTATATAGTCGCTGCCGTATTCGTCGCGCATAGGGAATCCCATCCTTTTCATTGAGCCGAGAGAGGCCTGCCCGGCCGTCCGCGGCCTTTTTATATTGCACCGTATACCGGCGCCCGGCTTTGCCGAAAACGCCCGCCGCTTACAGTAGCTGTATTTTACAATAACACCCGGGAAAAAGCAATCTATTACCAGTCGAAATCTTCCAGCAGCTCAGCCGCTTCAGCCGCGCTGCCCGCCCGAATCCCCCGCCTCAGGGCCGCCCGGTCGTTTGCCGGCAGGCTGTCCGTCCGTATATCGGTTATAAACGCTCTCCCGCCTGCCGAGTCCTCACGCACGACGACAAGCCCATTCTCCTCGCCGACAATAAAGCCCAGGGCGGAGAGTAAGACCATAAAAAGAACCGTATGCCTTTTTAAAAAATCAATCTTCATATTATGAGAGTATTCCCTTCCCAAGGCCAAAAAATATATCTTAATCTGCGCCGCTTATATTTTACAAACGCCGATGCGCTGAATAATATTCCTGCGGCCCCCTCTTTGTTCCGTTTTGTTTAAAATATTTACTGTTTTTTTCCCGATAACTATGCTATAATACTCTGAACTGATGCCCGCTGCAGTGACCGCAGCTTTTACAGGCGGCAATAAACATTGCTGACGCCGCCTTCTTTTCGGAGGAAATAAATGTCAAACAGAGTCTTGAAAAAAATATGGCAGGTGCTCGTCATCATAGGCCACGTGCTGGCTTCCTTCTTTTCCCTGGCAATTAAAGCGGTCGGCACTATCCTGCTCATTATTATCACGACCTCCCTGATATTAGCCTGTATAGCGGCCGTTTATATTAAAAACTATATACAGCCCCAGCTGGACATGAATCTGGACGATTACTCTTTGAATCTCTCAAGCACTATTTATTATCAGGATAAGGAAACGGGCCAGTGGCTGGAGCTGAAAACGCTCTACGGCAATGAGAACCGTCTATGGCTCGACTATGAAGACATTCCGGTCTATTTTGAGAAGGCCGCAGTAGCCATAGAGGATAAACGTTTCTACGACCATCAGGGCGTAGACTGGTACAGGACCGTGGGCGCCTTCGTCAATATGTTCCTTGGCATGAGGAACAACTTCGGCGGTTCTACAATTACGCAGCAGCTTATTAAGAACCTCACCAAGGAAGACGACGTAACAGTCTCCCGCAAGATACTTGAGATATTCAGGGCGCTGGACTTCGAGAAAAAATACTCGAAGGAGAACATAATGGAGTGGTATCTCAATACCATCTATCTCGGCGAGGGCTGCAACGGCGTCGCTACAGCCGCCCAGATCTACTTCGGCAAGGACGTGTCCGAATGCGGCCTGGCCGAATGCGCCTCCATAATAGCCATAACGAACAATCCGTCCATGTACGACCCTTATATCGATAAGAAGGCCAATAAGGAACGCCAGGAGCTTATATTAAAGGAGATGTATGATCAGGGCATCATAAGCCGCGATCAGTACCTCGAGGCTGTAAACGAGGAACTGATTTTCAAGCGTGGGGAGACCGCCGAAGTCGAAACTGAGGTCAATTCCTGGTATGTCGATCAGATCATATACGATGTGACGGAAGACCTGATGGAAGAATTCAATATCTCCGAGGTGGCGGCGGAGCATCTTATCTACACGGCAGGCTATAAGATCTACGCATGCGTGGACATGGATATTCAGAATATAGTCGACGAGGTTTATTCAACCAACGAATATATACCCTACACCTCTTCCTCGGGCAAGCAGCTGCAGTCGGCAATAACGGTAATTGATCCGTACACAGGCCATGTCGTCGCCATGTCGGGGGGAATCGGCAAAAAGTCCGGGAGCCTTCTCCATAACCGCGCAACGATGAGCTTCAGGCAGCCCGGGTCCTCGATTAAGCCTGTGGCAGTCTACGCCCCGGCGATAAATCTCGGGCTTATAACGCCGGGCACAATAATGGAAGACTCTCCGTTTTCAGTTATTAACGGCGTCCCCTACCCCCGCAACTCAAACGGAAGATACGTCGGCCCCGTTACTATATACGAGGCTGTCCGCATCTCGCTTAACACTATACCTGTTAAGCTGATCGACCAGATGTCTCCAGAGGTCTCATACGATTTCATGGTCAACAAGCTCGGGTTTACAAGCCTCGTAGACTCATACGAGGAAAACGGGCAGGTGTTTTCGGACATTTCGCTTGCGCCTCTTGCCCTCGGCGGTCTGACAAGGGGAGTATCGACGCTGGAGATGGCGGCGGCCTACGCCACTTTCCCGAACGGAGGCGTTTATTACAAGCCAAAGACATATACGAAGATACTTGACTCAAACGACGAAGTGGTAATAGAAAAGCCTGACACGGGCAAGACCGCGATGAAGGAGTCGACGGCCTACTATATTAACAAGCTTCTGCAAAACGTCGTATCCAGCGGCACCGGAACTGCCGCGTGGTTTAAAAACATGTCAATCGCTGGCAAGACAGGAACGACCGATAAAAACAACGACCGCTGGTTTGTAGGTTACACACCATATTATGTCGCCGCGGTCTGGACCGGTTACGACGTTCCGGAATATATTAATATAAGCTCAAACCCCGCGATTCCTATGTGGAAGGCCGTCATGCAGCGTATTCACGAAAACCTGGAGTATAAAGCCTTTTTCACTACGGCGACAGGCCCGGAGATAATAAACAACCTGACAGACGCGACCTCAACCGAGCCTGAGGAGGAGGAAGAGGAGGAGCCCGTCGACCCGAGCGAGCTTCCGTTCAACCCGGGCGACGAAACGCCTTCACCCGAGCCGTCCGAGACGACCGAGCCCGACACACCCACACTGCCGGAGCTTCCTGCCGAGCCCTCGGCCGGGCCCACGGAAGGTCCCTCCGAACCCGTTGAGGAACCGGCCGAGCCTTTTCCGACGCCGCCTTCGGACGAGTCGCCCTTCGCGGGCTGATCTGCAGCCGTTCTTATACGGCGCATAGCACGAATATTGGATATGAAGCGGCGAGCCGCAGGATAACGACCTGCGGCTCGCCGCCTGCTAATATTGTTTTGTTGATCCCAGCCTGTTTGACGGCGCATCTGTATTTATTCGCCGCAGTAAGCTTTTATTGCGGCGCTCATAAACGCCGCGGTGCCTTCGCCGTAGCGGTCTATATTCTCCCTGAAGCGCTCGTCATACGAATACATTTCGCCCAGGCCCGAAAGTATCTGCTTTGTGCATTTATAGTAGTTGTCCGTAATATGCTCCTGCCATCGCCTGACCAGAGACAGGGCCTCCGGGCCGTCCGGATCCCCGAATCGCGCGGAAGCGAAGGCTTTGAATATTTTGTCCGCCTCACCGGCGGCTGAGACAAGCTCCGCGTCGCTTTTCTTCTCGCTTTCCCTGTATGCCTCGGTATCGCCCCAGCGCTCGCGCACCTCGTCCGCATACTGCTTTTTTATTTTCCGGATGTCATCCTCTGTGATTTTCGGCTTGCTCACTGTCTTTCCCTCCAAAATTTCGCCGACCAGGCTTATCATCTCGTCAATGCGCCGCTTTTTCAGCATAAGCAGCTCCCTGTGGCGCTCGAGAGCCTGGCGGCTGTCATAGTCCGGACGTGAGAGTATAAGCTTTATGTCGGCAAGCTTCAGGCCAAGCTCGCGGTAAAACAGTATCTGCTCAAGACGTTCTATATCGGACTTATCGTACAGACGGTATCCCGCCTTCGTCGCGCCGGACGGGCGCAAAAGCCCGAGCTCGTCGTAATAGTGCAGCGTGCGCACGCTCACCCCAACGAGCTTTGCTGCCTCTCCGACAGTCATATACTCACCTCCTTTGGTTTTATGATAGACTATGACGCAGCGTCAGAGTCAAGTATTTTTTAAAACCGTTTGATATTTGGCGTCGCGGGGATGAAGCAAAAGCGGCTTCCGGATGCCGGAAGCCGCCCTATCCCGCCTGCCCTGGCGGCTCAAATAATTAACCTTTTGCAGCAGAATAGCCTAAGAGGCCTGCATCGGTGAAAACCTGGTTTTCAGTACGCGATCCCCCAAATGACCATCATTTTGGCAGGCTTGCCGCAGACGGGGCAAATATCTCCTATATGCTCCTGCTCGAAGGGTATGCAGCGGGACGTAACTCCCGCCTCCTCCTTCATTCTCAACTCGCACGCTTCGTCGCCGCACCACATCATCTTTACAAATCCGCCTTTTTCGTTGGCCAGGATTCTCGCCTCCTCAACGCTTAGGGCGTTGAACGTATTCGCTTCGAGGTTTTCCTTTGCCATGTCGTAGAGGTTTTTCTGAATAGCCTCCAGTACCGAAGAGGCGCTCGCAGCAGCCTCTTTTATCGAAACTGCCGTCTTTTCGCCGTTGTCACGGCGGGCGAAAACGCAGGTTCCGCTCTCTATATCGCGCGGCCCGAGCTCAATTCTCAGCGGTATGCCCTTCATCTCGTACTCGGCAAACTTCCATCCCGGGCTCTGGTCGCCTTTATCAAGTTTTACCCGCAGGCCAACTGACTTCAAATTCTCCGTCAGCTCCTCGGCGGCCACGGCGACGCCGCTCTTATGCTGGGCTATCGGTATGACAACTACCTGAATTGGAGCTATCCTCGGCGGCAGGCGAAGGCCTGAATTGTCGCCGTGCGTCATTATTATGCCGCCAATCGTGCGCGTCGAGAGTCCCCACGAGGTCTGGTGCGGAAATGCCTGTTTGTTGCTCCTGTCTGAGAAGGTTATGTCGAAGGCTTTTGCAAACCCGTCGCCAAAATAGTGGCTGGTTCCGCTTTGAAGCGCCTTCTTATCGTGCATCATGCATTCGATAGTGTAGGTCTCCTCCGCTCCGGAGAATTTCTCCTTATCTGTTTTCCTGCCGCGTATGACTGGCATCGCGAGATATTCTTCACACAGCTGCGCGTAAACCTCCAGCATGCGCCTTGTCTCTTCTCTTGCCTCCTCGGCTGTCTCGTGCAGGGTATGGCCTTCCTGCCACAGAAATTCGCGATGCCGGAGGAAGGGGCGCGAGGTTTTTTCCCAGCGCAGGACTGAACACCACTGGTTGTAAAGCTTAGGCAAATCCCGCCAGGAATGGACGGTGTTTGCCCAATGCTCGCAAAACAGGGTCTCTGAGGTCGGGCGTATGCAGAGCCTCTCCTCAAGCTTTTCACTGCCGCCCATAGTCACCCAGGCGCATTCCGGAGCAAAGCCCTCGACATGGTCCTTCTCCTTCTGGAGCAGTGACTCCGGTATCAGCAGAGGCATTGAGACGTTCTCATGGCCCAGTTCCTTAAACCGCCTGTCCAGTACGGCCTGTATGTTTTCCCAAAGCGCGTAACCGTACGGGCGCAGTATGAAGAGCCCCTTAACGCTTGAGTAATCAATCAGCTCCGCCTTTATGCACACATCCGTGTACCATTTGGCGAAATCGGCCTCCATATCCGTAATCTGTTCGACCTTTTTATCCTTAGCCATTGTTGTTCCCCCATGTCCCGCGCCGCCATACCTGACCGCGCAGTGCTAAATACAATAAAGCCGCGGCGTCGTCGCGCGTATGCTGCCTGCGGCCATGTTATTTTATATATAATTATTCCCAATGTCAAGCGTCATGAGAGGCGCCAAAAGCCGATTCGATAAAAGGTGAATATGTCATCAAAGCGTGGTTCTCCGTTATCAGTTCCTCCGATATCAATTCGCCTTCGTCGTTGTATATCCGCCTCCATATCTCGTTATGACGGCTGAAGCCTCCCCAAAACTCGCTTTTCATCATATGGTTGCGCTCGATTATCTCATACCTGATTCCTAATGGCGTATCCGAGCGCCATTCGCCTTCAAGATTTTCCTCGCCCACGCGGACGCGGAGCTGAAAAACCATATCCGTATCGTTTCTTATCATAAGGTCCCCATAGGGGTAATAACAGGTCGCCCCGCTTCCGAAGGGCTGCGTGCGGTTGGAATCCGGAAACAGGTCGTAGCCGTGACGGTGCCTTTCAACTACGGTGAGCGGAGTGTGCAGTGTCATCCAGTAAATAAGGTTGGAAAGCTGGCAAAGCCCCCCGCCTACACCCGCTACAAGTTTCCCCGAACCAAGAACGAGACCGTCCAAATAGCCTTTTCTATATGTAGGGCGCCCGATCAGCTTCCAGTAGCTGAACGTCTCTCCCGGGTAAAGAAGCAGCCCGTCGACTCGGGAGCTGGCGATGCGCAGATTTGTTATCTTGTTGTACTGAAAGCGCATGTCTATGTCCTTGAGTCTGCGCAGCAAGATGGTTTCGTGTCTGAACACGGTTTCCCCCAGAGGCGTGTCTGTCCTTTTCAGGGCGTACGGCCTGTGCTTAATTCTGCTTATTTGTTTCAGAGTCGAATAAAAGCATTTTCCCGCCCAGAGCCTGAGTTTTGAGCGTTCCCTGGGCTTTTCACAATTACTGTTACGCATCTGACCGCCTCCAACGAGAATCATACACCTTCCTCCAGGCAATTGCAATACAGACCCGCGCGGCATAGTATAGCATAGACGTTTTCAGGGGGAGTGTACATAATTTGAGCGCGTTTACGAAATTTTACTTCCGGCCGGGAGAAAACGAGCAGATAGAGACAACCGTGCGCCTTACTCCCGACCAGCGCAGCGCCATTCACGGCAGCGTCCGGGACCTCGAGGGGCGGGCTGTGAAGGACGCTCTTGTTCTGCTGTTTGAGACGGGCTCCAGCCCGGAGGATCTCAAGCTCACTGCCCAGGCATTTACGGACGATCTCGGCCAGTTCGTGTTCGGGCCGCTGTCGTCGGGCTGCCTGTATCTGGTGAAAATCTTCAAGAATATGATAAAGCTCAGGGATTTGGAAATCCGAGCCGATATTTACGATTTTTAGTGTAAAACTTTACAAAATATTTATTATTTCGGCCGTTTAATATGTTAGAATTAATTAAAGCAAAAATGGGGAGGAAGAGACATGAAAAGAAAGCTGGTTCTTGGCGCCGCCCTGGGCAACTGCGTCCACGTGGCAGGAGTGGCGCATTTCCTGCAGCTGGCGGAGCGCGAGGGCTGGGATACTCTCTTTCTCGGCCCTGCCGTCCCGGTGTCCAGGCTGTTTGAGGATATAAAAAAATACCGTCCGGACATGGTGGCCGTCAGTTACAGGCTTACGCCGGAGAACGCGGTGCCGATACTCGACGAGCTGGAATCAAAGCGGTCTCTGCTGGACTATTCGCCCGTATGGGTATTCGGGGGAACGCCAAAGGTCGCGAAAATTGCCAAACGCCGCAGAATGTTCTCATACGTTTCAGACGGGAAGGACGACCTCGACGATTCCATACGTTTCCTGCGCGGGGAGACTGCGGGGAAAACTGCCGAAAGCCGGAATCAGAATCTCATCGACCGCATTAAAAACAGCAGCCCCTACCCCATCCTGCGTCACCATTTCGGCCTGCCGTCGCTTGAGGATACGATCAAGGGCGTTGAGAAAATCGCCAAAGCCAGGGTGCTGGATGTGATTTCACTCGGGCCCGACCAGAACGCCCAGCAGTTTTTCTTCAGGCCTGATAAAATGAAGCGCGAATTCGACGGCGCGGGCGGAGTCCCCATACGTACGAAGGATGATCTTAAGCGTCTTAAGGCCGCATCGCAGTGCGGCAACTTCCCTCTGATGCGCTGCTACAGCGGAACCGAGGACGTATTCAAATACGCGCCCATGCTTCTTGAGACTATTGACAACGCGTGGGCAGCCATCCCTCTGTGCTGGTACAATGAACTGGACGGGCGCGGCGACCGCCCGGTCGAGGTTTCCATTGCCGAAGCGCAGAAGCTCATCGCCTGGCACGCGCAGCGCGGCGTTCCTGTCGAGCTCAATGAGGCTCACCACTGGAGCTTGCGCGACGCTCACGACACAATGACGGTCGCGATGGCGTATATTGCCGCGTATAACGCCAAAAAGATGGGCGTTAAGCATTACGTGGCGCAGTATATGTTCAATAACCCGACCGGCCTGAGCTTTCCGATGGACCTTGCGCGCGTTCTGGCCATGACAGAGCTTGTGGAATCGCTGGAGGGCGACGGCTTTAATGTATACCGCCAGACGCGCGCCGGCCTGCCCCTCTTCAACGCCGATATGGACGTGGCCAAAGGCCAGCTTGCGGCAACAACCTTCCTCCAGATGGCCGTAAAGCCGGATATAATACACGTCGTCTCCTACAGCGAGGCCGACCACGCCGCCTCCGCCGGGGACGTCATAGCAAGCTGCAAGATAGTCCGCGGCGTCATACGCCATACGCTCGGAGAGAGCTTTTCCATGGAAAAGGACGAGGCGATTTCAGCGCGCAAGGAGGAGCTTATCAGCGAGGTTCGCGTACTGCTCGACTTTATTAAAAACAGGTTTTCGAAGTTTGACGACCCGCTGGCTAATCCTTACGTCCTCTCCGAATGCATTAAGCGCGGATATCTCGACGCCGTACATATCGTTAAGAACGGGAAATTCAGGGGAAATCTCGCGACAAAATTCGTGGGCGGGAAATGCCTGGCCTGCGACCGTGAGACAGGAGAACTGCTTGACGAAGCCCGGCGCCTGGGAGGGCTTATAGCCCGCGAGGAGCCGTATAAGGCTATCGGTTAAAACATTATAAGACAAAAGCGGGCATCTTCGCATGATGCCCGCTTATTTTTGCGCCCTGTTTCGGCGCTATTTTACTCTTTCGGAGCCCCAGAAAAACATGGCTGTGGTTCCCGGCCCCGTATGGCTCCCTATTGTGGTGCCTATATCGTTAATAACTACGCCGCCGAGCTTAGCGAAACGGTCTTTAACAAGATCCGCCACCGCACATGCGTCCTCTAAACAGGCTGAATGGGAAATAAAGCATTTTCCCGAATAATCCGGGCCGCCGCGCGCGTTCTTAACCATTAAATCCACTATCTCGCGCATAGCTTTTTTCTTAGAACGGGCCTTCATTATCGGGATAAGGCGGCCGGAAGCGTCGACATGGAGGACAGGGCATATGCCCAGAATTCCTCCGGCCAGACCCGCGGCCCTTGAAATCCGCCCGCCTTTTACGTAATATGAAAGGTCCGTCGAGAAAAACAGGTGATGTACCGAGAGCTTGTTCGCCTCCGCCCAGTCTCGAAGCTCTTCAATTTCCATGCCGTTATTGCGCAGGTCGGCCATTGCGTCGATTAAAAGTCCGTAGCCGGAAGACGCGCCGAGCGAATCGACTACGTATATCTTCCTGCCCGGGAACCTTTCCCGGGCAATATTCGCGGCGTTGACCGCGCAGTTGTAGCTGCCCGACAGCCCGGATGAAAGGCAGACATGCAGCACGTCCTTTCCCTCGCTGAGGAAAGAGGAAAAATAATCAAGATATTCGGATATATTGATTTGCGAGGTTGAGGTCTTCGCGCCGTCCGCCATCGTTTTATAGAACCTGTCGAGCGGCATGGTCTGGCCGAGGTCGTCGTAATAAGCGACGCCGTCGAGCGAATAATGGAAATAAATATACCTTATATCTTTTTCGTCCAAATGCTCTTTTTTAAGATCAGCCGTCGAGCAGCAGCTTAGAATATAATCCTTCATTTTTTAACCCTTTCCGTTTTTTCTTTTTTCATATTATTGCCGGAACGGGCCCTATTTCAACCTATACCGCCCGATGCGCGCTCTATGAAAAAAACGAAGGAGTAGAATCGCTTATAATACAATTCTACCCCTTCCGGAGAGGGCTCTATTAATCGTGGAATTTTACGGTTTTAATGCTTTTTCCTGATTTTGAAGCTGAGGAAAACTACGGCCTCGGCCGGCAGTGCCACCAAAAACACCTGCCACGGATGGTTTTCTATCATTAACAGGTATATTAGGCTTAAAACGCTTATTATTAGCGCCGCGATTATGTATTTGTTGTATTTCCCGCCGTTCCATATGCTGTGCAGCACCAAAAGCGTAACGAGCGAGACGGGCACGGCGACTGCGAAAATCAGCCACTGTATGCTCCCAAGCAGCCACAGCACCGCGAAAGCCAGTACCGCAAGGCACCATATCCCGGATATGGAGACCATGGTAATCGCCGTATAGCTCAGCCTGCGGTCTGAGACGGGTTCTGCCTGCGTTTTTTCCCACTGCCCGTGCTCGCTCAAAAGAAAATCAACAGACACGCCAAATATTTCCCCGATCTGTTTGAGCACAAAAGCGTCCGGGAGTGCTTCGGCCCTCTCCCATTTTGATATCGTCTTATCCGAATAGTTGAGAAGGCTCCCGAGCTCGGCCTGCGTCATGCCCTTTTCTGTCCTCAGTCTTATAAGGTTGCTGGCCGTAATCAGCTTCATCTCGTTTATATCAGTTATTTCCATTGCGCCTGGCAGTCCTCCCCATTATACGGATGTTTGAGTAATTTTATCACATCCCGCTTAATATTTCCAGCTGTATGCGCGTGATAGGCCGAATTTGCCATTACTAAAATCAGCAGGAAAAATGAATAATATGTAAAGATGTTTTATTATCCCAGAATATCTAAAGGTTTACCCACAGCTCAAATTCGCCGGCAGGTTGCGGAGCGCGGCGTTCGCGATAAGCAGGCGTTCAGGCGCCCGACCCATGAGACAGGCCCGAACAAATCATGCAGGTGAAGCGATATGTTCAGATATCTGAGAAAGCTTATACTGAGCCTGAAGGTCAGAAGGCGGAAGCCTCCTCCTGACGACGGGGAGAATATTAGGCCGCCGGAGGATCCCTCCGGCGACGAGCTGAGCGAAAAGCTGAGCGAGAACATTACACGAATAAGGAGCATATTCGGCTCAAGCCCCGATCTGGTCGTACGCGAATTCAATATCGGGCGTTGCCCCGGCCACAGAGCCGCGTTAATCCTCATCGAAGGGGTTACAAACACTGATCTAATCAATACCAATATCCTAAAACCGCTTATGTTTGATTTTATCGAAAACGCCGGCGAAGCGGAAGGCAGTACGGGCACTATCGACATCGAGGATATTTTCAATAATTTTGTCCCTGCCTGCAACACGAAAAAGGTTTTTGAAATAAGCGAGCTGGCGGAGAATATAACAAAGGGTTACACCGCTCTCATTATTGACGGACTGACTGTCGCGCTGTCGGTCGGCGCGAAAAAATGGGAGGCCAGGGCTGTCACCGAACCGACGACAGAAACCGTAATAAGAGGCCCCCATACAGGCTTCACGGAATCGTTAGGCGACAATGTAGCGCTGTTAAGGCGGGTTATTAATAATCCCAGCCTTAGATTTGAACAGATGAAAATCGGCAGATACACAAAAACTGACGTCCTGATCGCTTATATTGACGGCATTGTAAACCCCCCGATAATTGATGAGGTAAAAAAGAGGCTCAATGATATTGATATAGACGGAGTTCTTGACAGCGGCTATATCGAGGCCTATATACAGGATTCGCCGTACTCGGTCTTCAATACCGTGGGAAATACCGAAAGGCCCGACGTAGTCTCTTCGCGTTTGCTTGAGGGCAGGGTGGCCATCATGGCAGACGGCAGCCCGTTTGCTCTGACCGTGCCCATGCTTTTTATCGAAAACTTTCAGGCTCCGGCCGACTATTACAGAAAATTCAATCATTCCAGCTTCGTAAGGATACTGAGATATATTGCTTTTGCCA
>JBMNQI010000008.1:0-52552 GCA_050944055.1 Oscillospiraceae bacterium
CCGAGAGGCCAGTCAATTTCGCCTCCGTAGAGGGTCGGAAGGCTTACGACCCATTTCGAGGTGTCGATGCCTCCGGCAAAGACCCCGATTATGGGCATGATGACGTTCTGAACCAGCGAGTTAATTAGGCCGGTGAAGGCGCCGCCGATGATTACGCCGATTGCGAGGTCAAGCATGCTGCCGCGAAGCGCGAATTCTTTGAATTCTTTGCGGAATTTCTTCATTTCATTACCCCCTGTAATATTCATCCAATTCTTTCAATGCCATGCATGTACGGCCTGAGAACCTCGGGTATGGTAACGGATCCGTCTTCATTCTGGTAGTTTTCGAGTATCGCCGCTACTGTGCGGCCGACGGCGACGCCCGAGCCGTTGAGGGTGTGGACGAATCTGGGCTTTTCCGACTTGGACGGCCTGTAGCGTATATTGGCCCTCCGGGCCTGGAAATCGAGGAAGTTGGAGCAGCTGGAAATCTCAACATATCGTTCGTATGAGGGCATCCAAACCTCTATATCGTAGGTTTTCGCGCTTGAGAAGCCAAGGTCGCCGGAGCAGAGCAGCACGACGCGGTACGGAAGCTTCAGAGCCTTCAGAACGCTCTCGGCGTCTCCCGTCAGCTTCTCAAGCTCTTCCATCGAGGTCTCCGGCGTTGTGAACTTGACCAGCTCGACCTTATTGAACTGGTGCTGCCTTATAAGTCCTCTTGTATCCCGCCCCGCGCTGCCGGCCTCCGCCCGGAAGCAGGCTGAATACGCGCAGTATTTTATCGGCAGGTCCTCTCCGTTTAGAATATCGTCCCTGTGGTAGTTGGTGACCGGGACCTCCGCCGTAGGGATCAGGAAGTAGTCCGTGTTCTGGACCTTGAACGCGTCCTCCTCAAACTTGGGGAGCTGCCCCGTCCCGGTCATTGAGGCGCGGTTTGCCATATACGGCGGCAAAAGCTCAAGATATCCGTTCTCCGTCGTGTGCTTGTCGAGGTAGAAGCTTATGACGGCGCGCTCCAGCGCCGCCCCGAGCCCCTTGTAGAAATGGAAGCGGGCTCCCGTAACCTTAGCGGCCGCTCCGGGGTCGAGGATTCCGAGGCTTTCGCCGAGGTCCCAGTGCGGCTTTGGCGTAAAGCTGAAGGCCGGGATTTCGCCCCAGCGGCGCTGCTCGAGATTCTCCATATCGTCCCTGCCTGTCGGGACCTCCTGCGCCGGGAGGTTCGGAAGGTTCATTATGAGCTTTTGCTGCTGCGCCTCCAGCTCGCGCAGCTGGGCTTCAATCTGCTTGATTCCTTCGGCCAGCTGCTTCATCTCATTGAGAAGCTCGGTCGCGTCGCCTCCCTCCTTTTTTATTTGGGGTATCTTTTTGGAGGCCGCGTTCTGTTCGGCCTTCATAGCGTCGGACCTGGCGATGAGTTCGCGGCGTCTTGTGTCTATATCCGTAAGCTCGTCCACCACGGGGCCGAAGTCGCCGCTCCTGATGGCGAGTCTTGATTTTACGAATACCGGGTCGTCCCTGATGAGTCTGATGTCCAGCATCTAAAGCACCTCTTATGATAGTACAAAATTAATAACGGCGCCTCTTCCCGCCGTGTTTCACGTGAAACAAGCATTCGCGCGCAGCGCTCAGGCATTCAGCTTACGCAGAGCCGACGCGAGGGCCTCAAGATCGTCGCCGCCGTAATACTCGATTTCAAGGCGGCCCTTTCTTTTCCCGCTGACTATACGCACTCTTCGCCCGACACAGGCGGAAAGCTCCCTTTCAAGATCGCCCATATAGTCCGCCTCAAGCGGCTTTGCGGGCTTGGGCCTTATTTTTTTCTCGGAGGCCGCCATTTTCGCGCAGAATGTCTCGGCCTGGCGGACCGAAAGCCCCCGTTCGCGTATAATACGCGATGCGCGCAGCTGAGACACGCTGCCTTCAAGCTTGAGTATGGCGCGCGCGTGCCCGGCTGTAAGATCTCCGGCTTCAAGCTCCTCAAGAATCGGCTCCGGGAGCGAAAGCAGCCTGAGAGAGTTGGCAACGGCGCTGCGCGAGCGCCCGACGCGGGAGGCCGCCTCCTCCTGGGTAAGCCCGTAGCGGCTTATAAGCTTCCTGAAGCCCTCCGCTTCCTCAATTGGGTTTAAGTCTTCGCGCTGCAAATTTTCTATAAGCGCCATCTCCGTCGCGGTCTGCTCGTCGACGTCGACCACAAGCGCCGGTATTTCGCTGATTCCGGCTATCCGCGCGGCGCGCCACCGCCTCTCCCCCGCTATTATGCGGTAGTACCCTGTAGACAGGCGGCGGACGGTTATGGGCTGAATGACTCCGTGGAGTTTTATAGAATCGGCAAGCTCGTTAAGCTTCTGCTCGTCAAAGCGGCGGCGCGGCTGGTCTGGAGCCGCCTCCACCTGCTCCAGGGGCAGCATGACGCTGCCCTCGGTATCGTGAAGCGCGGCGTCTCCTAAAAGGGCGCCAAGGCCCTTGCCTAAACCCATATAAATGCCTCCTTTTGCGCGGCGAATTCCGCATAGTTAAGCCGCGCAACGTAAATTCGGTTTCACTGTCCGAATACCTATAGTATGTTCCCGACGAAATATTCCGCCAGCTCCATATACGCCTTCGCCCCTCTGGCGAATTTGTCCAGCGCCAGGGCAGGCTTTCCGTGGCTGGGAGCTTCGGAGAGGCGCACGTTCCGCGGTATAATGACGGGACAGACCTTCGCGCCGAAATGGCGCTTGACCTCCTCGGCGACCTGAAGCGAGAGGACCGTGCGGCCGTCGTACATCGTAAGTATCAGCGCGTCGAGTACAATATTCGGATTGAGAGAGCGTTTTATGATCCTGACAGTCGCCATAAGGTCGCTCAGGCCCTCGAGGGCGTAGTATTCGCACTGGACGGGGACGATTATGCCGTCCGCCGCGCAAAGCCCGTTGACCGTCAGCAGCTCGAGCGACGGCGGGCAATCAATAAGCACCGCGTCGTAGCGGTCCTTCAGCCTGTCTATCGCGCTCTTTAGAAGATGTTCCCTGTCGGGTATGCCGACCATCTCGACTCCCGCGCCGGCGAGCGACTTGTTTGAGGGAAGAATATCCCCGTAAGTAGTTTTCACGACTGTCGCGGCGGGGTCAGCCCCGTTTATCAAAACGTCATACACCGAGGAGCGGAGCGCGTTTTTATCCACGCCGTAGCCGGAAGTGGCGTTCGCCTGCGGGTCAAAGTCGCACAGCAGCGTCTTCTTCCCGAGCAGCCCAAGCGAATACGCTAGGTTTACGCATGTCGTAGTCTTGCCTACGCCGCCCTTTTGATTAACGACCGCCATCACACGTGCCACCGAATCACTCCTTAATATTGGCGTAATGCGATTATATCATCGGAGGAAAATAAATACAAGCCTGTTTCACGTGAAACACCCCGGCAGCTTTATCAGAGCCGGGGGTGCTTTAGCGGCCGCGCGGGCTCAACGCCTGTAGCACAGTCAGGCCCGCAGCGCGAACTGGTTTGTATATCTGACGCGGCCTATTTTGGAATTGTTATCGTGAGCGTGATCTCCTTTTCCGTTTCGCGGCGCGCCATCTGCGCATTAATACCCGAATGCCTCATTAAATCGAGGCCCTTATTTACGGAGTTTATAAAAAGCCGCACGTCCTTCATTACGAATATCCTCTTCCTGTCCTCGGAGAGCGAGCGGCCCTCGTGCCTTATCAGGAAGGAATCTATAAAGCTCTCCGTTTTGGCGACGTTCATGTCGGAGCGTATCACCTCGACGAGGACCGCCAGGCGCTCCTCGTCTGTCTGCAGGCGCAAAAGCGCGCGGGCGTGCCTCTCTGTAAGCTGGTACTGCCTGATCTTTGATACGACCTCGGGCGACAGGCGCAGCAGGCGCAGCTTGTTCGCCACCGAGGACTGGGACTTGCCCAGCTTTTTTGCGGCCTCGTCCTGCGACCAGCCGGAAATCCTCATCAGCTTTGCCAGGCCCTCGGCCTCCTCGAAGCAGTCTAAATCCCTCCTCTGGAGGTTTTCTATGAGCGCCAGCAGGCCGGACTGTATGCCGTCCACGTCGAGGACTATGCACGGCACGCTGGTCAGGCCGGCGAGCTTTGAAGCCCGGAGGCGCCTCTCGCCCGCTACAAGCTCATACCCAAGGCTTGTCCGCCTTACGGATATGGGCTGCAGTATCCCGTGCCTCGCTATGGATATGGCCAGCTCCTCCAGGCCGCGCAGGTCGAAAACCTTGCGCGGCTGCGCCGGGTTCGGAACGATTTCGTTAATGTTTATGTAAACCACAGAGTCGCTTTCGAAGCAGTTTTTTGCCGGTGTTGCCGCCATATCATTTCCACTCCTTATTCACGATTTTCCGTCCGGTTCAGCTTATTTATTATCATATCAGTTTATGCGGCAAAACCGAATGAATTAGGTCGAAGGAAATGCAAAAGCTCAAGATATTATGTCGGGAAATAATATCGACACAATATCTTGTGCTGTTGCAAGCCTGTTTTATGATAAGAACATTGTCACGTCGTTTATCGTCAGATTCTTCTGCAGAGCGATGTTCAGCGCGTATCCGACCAGGCGGCTCAGGTCCACGATATCGTTGTCAATTGTTCGGGGTGTTACGATCATATCGCCCGCGGCTTTTCTAAGCTCGTCCTCATCGACATTACGTAAACCCGCGCTCTTGTCGAGCTCAATTGCGAGCGTCGCGGCGTCAACTACGGTCGGTATGCCTACGGCGATAACGGGCACTCCAAGTGTCGCCTGGTCAAGGGCCTCCCTGTTATTTCCTACGCCCGAGCCGGGCGATATGCCCGTGTCGGAGATCTGGACCGTGGTGCAGACTCGGGCGGGCGACATCGAGGCAAGCGCGTCGACGGCGATTACGGTGGCGGGCTTTATTTTCTCCGCCACAGAGCGCACTATCTCAAAGCTCTCGACGCCCGTCGTGCCGAGGACGCCCGGGGCGACTGCGGCGACGGGGCGGAACGCGCCGAAATCCTGGGGTGAGCGCTCCACGAGGTGGCGCGTCACCATTACGTTCTGGGCGGCGCGGGGGCCCAGGGCGTCCGGCGTGATGGCGCTGTTGCCGAGGCCCGCGACAAGTATAAGCGCGCCTTCGTCCACTTGCAGCATGGGGCGCAGCTGGTCGCTGATAGCGTTGACGGCCCTCTCAAAAGCGTCGTCCGTATGCTGGCGGAAGCCTTCGAGCGTAAGCGTATGATAGGTGCCGCGCGGCTTATTGAGCGCTTTCGAGCCTTCGTCGTCGATTATCTCCACGGTTGTAAGAGGGTACCCGTGCGCCACCGAATCGCGCGCCTTGACGCCGGGCAGCTCCGTCGTCTTTTCAGCCGCCTGCTCCCACAGCTCACGGGCTTCGACCGCGAGGTCGGTTCTTGGTTGTCTTTTCATAAGCACACATCCTTCAGGATATTTTCCACACACATTTTCCCCCAATCCGCTCTGAAATATGAAAAAAAGCCTTGCAATTTACAAACAGTCATGGTAGAATACGAATCTGCAAACATGGAAGGAGGTTAGTGGCTTGCCGAACATTAAATCCGCTGAAAAGCGCGTCCTGATTGCCAGAGTACGCAGCGCCATGAACAAAGCGGTTAAGACGAATCTTAGGACGAATCTCAAAAAGTTCGACGCGGCTGTCGCCGCTGGCAATAAAGAAGCGGCCGAGAGTTGCTACAGGGTTGCCGTCAGCACAATTGATAAGGCCGTAAAGCGCGGCGTTCTCCATAAAAACAATGCGGCTCACAAAAAGAGCTCGGCTTCTAAGAAGCTCAATTCCATGAACGCCTGACCTAAACAGAAACGGGACGCTTTAGCGTCCCGCTTTTTTATTGGCGTAATAGCCGTTTTTACGGCAGCTTCGGCCCTCTATTCGATGTATACGCGTTTAATGCCCTTCGCGCTCATAGGGTCCGCGGGAATTTGCGCCTGCGTCCCGGCGGCGCAGCGCAGCTTCGTTACGTCTGCAACTATGCAGCCCTGCTGCGGCCTGCCCAGAACCCGCGCCTTCTGGCCGTCTATATTGACAAAGCGCCGGGATATGCCGGGCCTTCCTCCCGGCTTTTTAAAGCAGCCGTTATAGGTTCCCGCGGGGAAAAGCCCGATTTTTCTGGGCCTTTTCGTCTTATAGCTGCCGAGCCGGTATCCCTTGGGCACCCAGCGCACCTCGTCTGCCCAGGCCTCTACCCACG
Source organism: Oscillospiraceae bacterium (assembly GCA_050944055.1). GTDB lineage: Bacteria > Bacillota > Clostridia > Oscillospirales > Oscillospiraceae > JBMNQI01. The sequence goes on from JBMNQI010000008.1 coordinate 6,170, forward strand.
CGGCGTCTCGAAGGGCGCGTCCCGCTTTCCCCCGGCCGCCGCGGAACAGTGCCGAGCCTATGCAGACGGCGTCGAGCCCCGTAAGCAGGCCGTCCCGCATCAGCGCCCCGGCCCCGCAGGCGTGAATGACCCCGGTTTCGTATCCGGCGGCCTGTATTTCCCTGACGAATGCCAAAAATTCCTCCATTTGGCGGCCGCCCCTGAATCTTTGAAGTTTAAAGCCGGAAAAATCAGTGTAAACACCCGAAACGGCCAGGCCGGGCATATACTGATAGACAGCCAGGACCTTGTCGAGCTCCGAGTTTAAAAACCCGCAGCCGGCGCCCGTATCGAGCCTGAGGTGGACGGCGGCGACGGAGCCCCGGGCCTCTGCCACGCCGTTTAACGCGACAGCGGCGTCGTTTGAGCCGACGGTGCAGATTACGCTAATATCCAGAAGCTCCTCAAGCTCGTTCCTGTCCGACACGGAGCGCAGCATGAGTATATCCTCGTCGACAAGCCCGGCGGCACGCAGCCTCCCCGCATCCTCCGCCTCGTTGACGCAGAAGCAGCGCGTTCCGTTTTCACGCAGGAGCAGCGCCATCTCCTCAAGCCCCAGGCCGTAAGCATCGTATTCAAGGACGGCATATATTTCCGCGCTTCCCGCCCGGGTGCGCAGCTCGGTAAGGTTTGACCTTACGATCTGACGGTCCACAATAAGCCTTTTCATATTACGCCGCCTTTCAATTATTTAATTAACTACTAATCTATCACCCGCCTCGCCGTTTAGTCAATAACTTCTTGATAACGAAGTCGAAAAATGGTAAAATATATTATTAACTTCTGCGCTGCCGGCGGGCAGGGGAGCGAATCTATGCCTTCTGAAATCAACAACAAAAAATCATTCATGGCTGAAATCCGCGCGCTTAACGAAGGCCGAAGTTCAAAAGCAATGGTAACGACATACGGCTGCCAGCAGAACGAGGCGGACAGCCAGCGGCTCCGGGGCCTGCTTAGGGAAATGGGGTACGAGCTTACCGAAGACGCCGCGCAGGCCGACGTAATCATACTCAATTCCTGCGCCGTCCGCGCCCACGCCGAGGACCGGGTCTTTGGAAATATAGGGGCTTTATCGCATTATAAGAGAGCAAGGCCGGAGACTGTGCTCTGCCTTGCCGGGTGCATGGCCGCGGAGCAGAATGTGCGCGAAAGGATACGGAAAAGCTACCCTTATGTCGACCTGACATTCCCGCCCGACAAGATTTGGATGCTGCCGGAGCTTCTTTACGGCATTTTGACGGAGCGTAAAAGGCGCCAGGTAGAGCCGGAGAGCGAAGCGCCGCTTATTGAGGGGCTTCCAGAGGACAGGCAGCGCTGGCCGTCCGCGTGGCTGTCAATCATATACGGCTGCAATAACTTCTGCACATACTGCATTGTGCCCTATGTCCGGGGCCGCGAGCGAAGCCGCTCTCCCGAGGCCGTGATAAAAGAGGCGGGCGAGCTGCTCAAGTCGGGAATCAAGGACATTACGCTGCTTGGGCAGAACGTGAACGCCTACAGGTTCGGGGACGTCGATTTCCCGGATCTTCTCAGGATGGTGAACGCGCTGCCGGGCGAATTCGTGCTTCGTTTTATGACGTCGCACCCGAAAGACGCCGATATCCGCCTTTTTAAGGCCATGGCGGAGAGCGAAAAGGCCGCACGGCACCTGCATCTGCCGTTCCAGTCCGGCAACGACGAGATACTTCGCCGCATGAACAGGCGTTACGGCAGAGCCCGCTATCTGGAGCTTATTTCGCAGGTCCGGGAACTAATGCCGGACATTTCGCTGACAAGCGACGTTATCGTGGGATTCCCGGGCGAGACGGAAAAGCAGTTTGAGGATACTCTGAAGCTTGTAGAGCAGGTCCGTTTCGACGCGCTGTTTACTTTTATTTATTCCCCGCGCGAGGGAACCGCGGCATATAAATACGACGACCCCATTCCTCGCGAGGAAAAGCAGGTATGGTTCGACCGCCTGCTTGAGGTTCAAAACCGCATATCCCTGGAAAAGCACAGGGAATATATAGGTAAGATCTGCCGCTGCCTCGTGGACGGGCGCGACGGGGATCTGCTCACCGCAAGGACAAACGGCGGGCGGCTTGTGAGGCTTCCCGGCAAAGAGGAGCTCATCGGAAGCTTTGTCGACGTAAAGATATTAGACTGCACGACCTGGTCGCTCTCAGGCGAGATGCTGCGGGACGTCTGAGGAACGCGGCGCTTATGGAAGGCCCGCTGATAAACGCCGGCTGCCGCGCGCTATGCGTGCTCTCGATGGCCGCGAAGCCCGGCCTTCAGGCCCGGCCGGAAATACACGAGTTTTGCGCGAAAAGGAGGCTCTATTAATGCCCGAAGGAACGCCGATGATGCAGCAGTACTTAAAGATCAAGGAGCAGGCGCCCGGCTGTCTGCTGTTTTTCAGGCTTGGCGATTTCTATGAGATGTTCGGCGAGGACGCGCTCACGGCCGCCCCGATTCTGGGGCTTACGCTGACGACGCGCGACCGCTCCAGGCCGGAGCACGAGCGAGTCGCCATGTGCGGCGTGCCGCACCATTCGGCCGAAAACTACATAGCAAAGCTTATATCTGCGGGCTTTAAGGTGGCCATCTGCGAGCAGACGGAGGATCCCGCGCTGGCCAAGGGCCTTGTCTCGCGCGAGGTAACGCGCATAATAACCCCGGGCACGCTGCTGGACGATTCGATGCTTGGCGGGGCGAGGAACAATTTTATAGCTTCCGTCTGTATTCTGCGCGATGAAATCGGCCTGTGCTACGCCGACGTATCGACGGGCGAGCTGCGTTTGACGGGCTTTTCGGGGCGCAACGCCGGCTCCGACCTGCTAAACGAGATTTACGCCGTCGCGCCGTCCGAGGCCGTGCTCGGAGGCGGGGCGGCGGAGGATATAAACCTTATAAAATTCCTTCGAGACCGCATGAACTGCCGCTGCGAGACCGAGTGCCTGGAGCTTTTCGAGCCGAAGGCCGCCTCCGAGGCGGCGCAAAGGCGATTCGGACACGGCGAGCTGCCTCCCGAGGGCTCGGCGCAGCTTCTCGCCGTCGGCGCCCTTTTGGGATATCTGCGCGACACGCAGAAGTCCGAGCCGGAGCAGCTGCGGACGCTGACGCGTTACATGCCGGGAGAGGCGATGGAGCTCAATATGACCGCGCGCCACAATCTTGAGCTGACGCAGACTATGCGCACAGGCGAGCGCCGGGGGAGCCTTCTTTGGGTCCTGGACAAGACGAAAACACCGATGGGGCACCGCCTGCTGTCGTCGCAGCTCATAAGGCCCCTCATGGACGTGGCGCTTATACGCCGCCGCCTCGGAGCGGTGGACGAGCTCGTGAAAAAAAGCCTCATACGCAACGAGCTTCGGCTTCTCCTGACGAACATACCCGATTTTGAGCGGCTTATGAGCCGCGTATCCAGCCGCACCGCGAACCCGCGCGACCTTGTAGCGCTCGCCGGCGGCCTAGAACAGCTTCCCAAGATACACGAGCTGCTGCACTCGCTGCAAAGCCCGCTGCTGCATGAGCTTGACACGGGGCTGGACGAGCTTCAGGACCTTGCCCGCCTCATACGTCACGGCATAGAGCCGGAGCCGCCGCTGACGCTGAGGGACGGCGGCGTGATAAGGCCCGGTTTTAACGAGCAGCTTGATAAGCTCAGGCGTATAATCGAGGATTCGGGCTCCCTGATAGCGGAGACTGAAAAGGCGGAGCGCGAGAGGACGGGACTTAAGCTCCGCATTGGCTATAACCGAGTGTTCGGCTACTATATTGAGGTTCCGAACGCGCAGCGCGACAAGGTTCCCGCGCATTACATACGAAAGCAGACCCTGGCAAACGCCGAGAGGTTCATAACGGAGGAGCTTAAGGAGCTCGAGAGCACCATATTAACAGCCCGCGAAAAGGCCACGAGGCTTGAGTACGAGCTTTTCGAGCGCACGCTTGAGCAGGTGGCCGCGGAGCTTATAAGAGTGCAGGGCGCGGCCCGCGTAATAGCTATGGCGGACTTCCTCGCCAGCCTCGCCGAAGCCGCCGAAAAATACGACTACTGCATGCCCACAGTGGACGTTTCGGACAAGATAGAGATCACGGAGGGCAGGCACCCTGTAGTTGAGCGCGCCGGAGGCGATATGCTTTTCGTGCCCAACGACACCTATCTTGACTGTGCCGGAACGCGCGCCGCTATAATCACAGGGCCGAACATGGCGGGAAAGAGCACGTATATGCGGCAGGTGGCGCTTATTGTCATTATGGCGCAGATGGGCAGCTTCGTCCCGGCGAAGTCGGCCAGGATCGGGCTTGTGGATAAGATTTTTACGCGCGTCGGCGCGTCGGACGACCTGTCCGCCGGGCACAGCACGTTCATGCTCGAGATGATCGAGGTGGCCGACATCCTGAAAACCGCGACGCCGAGGAGCCTAATAATTCTCGACGAGGTAGGCCGCGGGACTTCCACATTCGACGGAATGGCGATAGCCCGGGCGGTGCTTGAATACTGCGCTTCGCGCCGCACGCTGGGGGCAAAGACAATGTTCGCCACGCATTACCACGAGCTCACGGCGCTTGAGGGCGAGATTGAGGGCGTCAAGAATTTCAATATAGCCGCTAAAAAACGCGGGGATTCTATAATCTTTCTGCGCAAAATAGTGCCGGGAGGAGCGGACGACAGCTACGGCATAGAGGTCGCGAAGCTCGCGGGAGTCCCCAAGCCTGTTGTCGGCCGCGCCCGCGAAATCCTGAGCCAGCTCGAGGGCGGCGAGCCCAAGCAGAACGGCGCGCCCGGCCGCGCTCTAAGCTCCGGCGCTGCCTCGGGCAGGAGCGAACCGCAGATGTCCATGTCGGACCTTCGTTTGCAGACAATCGACCCGGACACGATTACGCCTATTGAGGCGCTCAACCTGCTTGCGGAGCTTAAAAAGCTCACGGCTATGTGACGCCTGAAGCCGCGTCTTACTATCGCCCCCAGCCGGGCAAATCTGGAGGCAGTTTCCATGCCTTTTGACTACCGCATGACAAAAAAAGAGCTCGTCGCCGCACTTGTGCTGCTGGCGGTAATAACCGCGTCTCCGGCTCTGGCGGAGCTTTTTCCGGATTATGACCGCTCATGGGTCGAATTCGGCATGGCGGCTGTCATGTTCTTTGTTACGCTTGCGGTTTTCCGCCGGTTTCTTATAGAGGAGCTGCGCGCTTTTACGCGGTCGTTATGGAGCTCGATCGTTTCGGTGTTCGCCGGGGCCTTCCTATATATCTCGGCCTCTGTGCTTATATCCGCCCTCGCAGGGGACGCGCTCTACGAGCGGGCGCAAAACCCGATAACGCTTCTACAGCTCGGCATGCTGGAGCGCAACCCGCGGCCTTTTGTCTCCGCGTCGGCGCTTTTGTGGCCGCTGTCGCGGGAGACGGCGTTTTTAGGCGGCGTTTTCGGGCCTGTATACAATAAAAACAAAGCTCTGGCATGGGCGCTCAGTTTAGCTGTGTTTTCAGCGGCGCAGGTATGGCTCAGCGTTTATTACGACAGGAATGCGCTTGTATTCGCCCTGGGCTATCTGCCCTTTGCCCTGGGAGCGGCCTACGCGTACCGCCAAAGCTCAAGCATATGGGCCGCTGTGTTCTACGAGATAATGCTCAATTCTTTTATGATATACACGATGATCAGATAGTTTATTCCGGCCAGAGAGCGTATGGCCGCCGGTCGCGCAGGCAGTCCGGCCTGGCCCGGGAGGAAGGGGAGCAGGTGTGAATTCATGAGCAAAATAAACGTGCTGCCGGCGCACCTTGCCGACCTTATAGCCGCGGGCGAGGTTGTGGAGCGCCCGGCGTCGGTGGTCAAGGAGCTGCTGGAAAACTCGATAGACGCGGGGGCCACGGCCTGCACTGTCGAAATAAGAAACGGCGGGCTTACATATATCCGCGTCACGGACAACGGCTGCGGGATGGAGCCTGGCGATGCCAAGACGGCGTTTCTGCGCCACGCGACCTCGAAGATACGCACGGAGCGCGACCTTGAGGCAATAGGGACCCTCGGCTTCAGGGGGGAGGCGCTGGCGGCAATCGCCGCCGTCGCGCGTATTGAGCTGCTTACCTGCCCGCAGGGCGCGGACACAGGCACGGCGCTGGAGCTTGACGGGGGCAGGCTCCTGGATGACAGCGAGGCCGGCTGCCCCCCCGGTACGACGATAATCGTGCGCAATTTGTTTTATAATACACCCGCGCGGTTAAAATTCCTCAAGAGGGACCAATACGAGGCCGCGGCTGTACTCTCCGCAATTCAGAGGATAGCGCTTGGATACCCCAACGTCTCTATTAAGTACCTGCGCGACGGGGTCGAGGAACTGCATACGCCCGGCGACAGCTCGCTTGAAAGCTGCGTATACGCCGTTCTGGGCCGCGACGTCGCGCTTTCGCTGCTCCCGGCGAAATTTGAGGACGAGTATGTCAGCGTTACTGGCTTTGTTTCCTCCCCGCGCGCCGGGCGCGGAAACCGCGCGCTTGAGTTCTTCTTTGTCAACGGGCGGAGCATACGCTCAAACGCGCTCTCGGGCGCGCTCGAGGCGGCGTTTCGGAACCGCCTGCTTGTCGGGAAGTTCCCGGCCTGCGTGCTCAATATCGGGATGAAGTTTGCGGCTGTAGACGTAAACGTCCACCCGACGAAGGCGGAGGTGCGCTTTTTTGCCGAATCGCGCGTCGCCTCGGCCGTCCATGCCGCCGCGAAAAACGCGCTCGACGCGGAGACGAACCTCGCTCCCGGGCCCGAAGCCGGGCATGCACTGAAAGAAGACGCGCCTTCACACGGCATATCCGGGCAGGAGCCGGCGGCGATAAGCCGGCAGGAGCTCCGGCAGGCGCAGATGCGAATAAACGCGGAGGAGCTCCGGCAGGAGCGCGTAAGCGTTCCAGAAGCGACAAAATCCGCTGCAGTCCACATTCCCGGACCGTTTCCGGTCTGTGAGAACGGGCCCGATGCCATTGAGCCCGAATTCTCCCTGCGCTCTCCGTCCGCCTCGTACGCCGAAAGCGCCGCAGCGGCCCCGCTGCGTGACGCGCCTGAAGAAGCGGCGGCGGAGGGCGGCGCTGTCCCGGAATACAGGCTCATAGGCGAGGCTCTGGACACGTATGTGATAGTGCAGACAGGCTCCTCGCTTGTGCTGATTGACAAGCACGCGGCGCACGAGCGGAAGCTGTTTGACGCTCTGGTCGGCGGCTATACGCAGGCGATGCCTCAGGCGCTTATGGAGCCGGAGCGCTTTACGCCGACTCCGAAGGCCTATCAGGCGATAATGGAGAATCTGGAGGCTTTAAGATCCTGCGGGTTCGGAATTGAGGATTTCGGCGCGGGCTCGCTGCTCATACGAGAGGCGCCCGCGGGCCTCAACCCCTCCGAGGTAGTTCCCCTGCTTGAGGAGATAGTCCTGGAGCTTAAGTCTTTCCCGGGCCCGAATGCGCCAAAGTCAAAGCCTGACGACGCTATGCCCGAATTCCGGTTGGCGGTGCTTCGTTCAGTAGCCTGCAAGGCGGCGATTAAGGCGGGTAAAGCCTCCGAAACGCTGGAGCTGCGCCCCCTGATTGAATCCGTGCTCTCCGGAGAAATAAAATACTGCCCCCACGGGCGCCCGGTCTCCGTTGAGCTTACAGGGTCGGCGCTTAATAAGCTTTTCAAGAGGTGAAACCTTATGTTACAATACAGGAGGCTGCCGTTAAAGGCCCTGTTTAACGCGCGGGAGCTCGGCGGCTTCCCGACGAAGGGCGGCGGCGTAACGCGGTACGGCGTTTTTATACGCAGCGAGATTCCGCACAATCTCCCCGGCAGCGACCTTGATTTCCTGCGCGATTACGGGCTTCGCTCCTGCATGGATTTCCGGGGCGACACGGAGCTGCAAATTATGCCGAACAGCCTTGAGGGCTTAGACTGGGTCGAGTACTTCCACCATCCCATGTTTACGCTCCAGTCGGCCCCGCAGGGCCAGAAGGCCGGCAAGAAGTTCCAGGGCTGGGGAGAGCACTATATAAGGATGTGCGAGGAATTCCGCCCCTGGGTGAAAACGGCGCTTGAATACTCCGCAAACGCGGAAGGCGCGATGCTTTTTAACTGTACGACGGGCAAGGACCGCACAGGCATATTCACAGCCCTGCTTTTGTCAATAGCCGGGGTGTTGCTTCCGGATATCGTGGCGGACTATTCGGTATCAATGGTATATATGTGGGACGTTTACCCGTCCTTCAACTTCCCGAAGGATTTGCCCAAGGAATTTCTTCTGACTCCCCCGCAGGCTATGAGAACGCTTCTCAATTATTTCGAGGCCAATTACGGCGGCGCCGTCGGCTATATACGCGAGTGCGGAGCGGGCAGCGACGTGATCGAGGCTATAAGGCGCAAGCTTACATGCGAGAATTGATAAGAAAGAAAGCATCCGGCGTCACCGCGCGGCCCGGTGGCGGAGGGATACGCCTTCCCGCCGCAGAAAATTAAAATTGAGGTGATATAATGTCGTCAAATCTGACCGATCTGCGCCTTGCGGTGCTTATAGACGCGGAGAATGTTCCGCGCCGGAGAATGAAGGCGATCATACAGGAGCTCACGCTTTACGGGACTCCGACAATCAAGCGAATATACGGCGACTGGACGTCCCCGAACCTGAGCAACTGGAAGCAGGAGCTTCTGGAAAACGCAATCCAGCCTATCCAGCAGCACAGCTATACGACCGGCAAGAACTCCTCTGACTCGGCTATGATAATCGACGCTATGGACATACTTTACGCAGGCCATACGGACGGATTCTGCATAGTCTCAAGCGACAGCGATTTCACGCGCCTCGCTACGCGCCTGCGCGAGAGCGGCATGAAGGTTATCGGCGTCGGCGAAAAAAAGACGCCGAGCTCGTTTATCGCGGCCTGCGACAAATTTATTTACATCGAGGTAATAGCCCAGCAGGCTGAGGAGAGCGAGGAGCAGCGAAAAAAACAGGTTTTGCCCTCATATCAGCAGCCCCGGCGGAATTATCCCCAGGCGCAGCCCGAGCACGACGAGCACGAGCCTCAAAATACGGAGCCGATACGCCAGAGCATTCCCCAGGAGGTGGAGCGGCTTGTCATACAGAGCGTCAAGGATCTGGCGGACGAGGACGGCTACGCGTTCTTAGGCGAGATAGGCAACCTTCTCTTAAAAAAGCAGCCGGACTTCGACCCGCGCAACTTCGGCTTCAACAAGCTGACGCCTATGATACAGGCAATGGGCAAATTCGAAATTGACGTGCGCCAGACCGCTTCGCCGAATATCAAGCATATTTACGTCAAGCTGAAAGAATAAAATTTCAGAACTTTCCATTGCATCTTATTTATTTAAGTGATATTATTATTCTCATACGCGAATATTCCTATATGTTTACTGTAATTTGAAGGGATTGTACAACATGACGACTATACCCAGCAAGCGGGCGGCCGAGGCTCTTATGCGCCTGGAGCCGGTATATCAGGGCAAATTCAGCCGAAACATCCGCTCCCTGGCTGACGAAACGCTTACGCATCTCCAGATACAGGCTCTTTTCCTGCTGCGGGACGCAGGGCCGATGGCGATGCACGAGATTGCGGCCCATCTCCACATGTCCAAGCAGCATCTGACGCGGTTTGTGGACGCGCTCGTGCGCCGCGGGCTTCTGCTTCGTTTTCAGAAGCCGGGCGACCGCCGCACCGTCTATATTAAGGTTACCGATGAAGGCCTGGCCGCTTTGAACGGGTTTTACGAGCAGGCACTGCAGATAATCGGCAGGATTGTAAGCAAGCTGCCCGTTGAAAAGCAGGAAGAGCTGGCCGACGCGGCTTTAAAAATGTTTGAAATTATGGAAAGCATCTCAGTGCGGTAAAATATGTATTTCAACGCGGGAAAATACGATATTGCTGTCATCGGCGCAGGCCACGCGGGCATAGAGGCGGCAGCAGCCGCGGCCCGGATGGGTCTGCGCACGGTGTGTTTTGCGATAAATCTCGATTCCGCAGGCAATATGCCCTGCAACCCGGCGATAGGCGGAACGGGGAAGGGGCATCTTGTCCGCGAGCTGGACGCGCTCGGCGGCATAATGGGCAAAATGGCGGATAAAACATGCATACAGTACAGGATGCTCAATCTGGGCAAGGGCCCGGCCGTACACTCTCTGCGCGCGCAGGCCGACAGGCGCGAATACCAGAAGCAGATGAAGCACTTACTGGAGCTTACGCCCAATCTGGATATCAGGCAGGCCGAGGTCACGGAAATACTTGTAGACTCCGGGAACTCCGTCTGCGCTGTGCGGACCGTCACGGGCGCGACCTTCGCTGTTCGCGCAGCCATTATATGCACGGGCACGTTTCTCGGAGGGCGCACAATAATAGGCGAGGTGACGCGGCAGGGCGGCCCCGACGGGATGTTCGGGTCGTACAGCCTGACGGAGAACCTCCGAAAGCTCGGGCTTTCGCTTCGCCGTTTCAAAACCGGGACACCGCCCCGTATAAACGGGCGCACAGTGGATTTGTCAAAGCTGGAGGTGCAGCCGGGCGACCCGGACCCGGAGCCGTTTTCGTTCTCAACGGTAAACCCGCCTAATAACCGCGCCGTCTGCTATCTTGTCTATACAAACGAAGAGACACACCGCATTATACGTGACAACATAGGCCGCAGCCCGCTGTATTCGGGCGTTATCGAGGGTATCGGCCCGCGCTACTGCCCCTCCATCGAGGACAAGGTCATGCGCTTTGCCGACAAAAAGCGGCACCAGCTCTTCCTTGAGCCGATGGGCCTGGATACGGAGGAGATGTATTTATCCGGCTTTTCATCAAGCATGCCGGAGGAGATTCAGCTTAAGATGCTGCGCACGCTGCCCGGCTTTGAAAACGCGAGGATAACACGGGCGGCCTACGCTATAGAGTACGACTGCGTGGACCCTCTGGAGCTAAAGCCCACTCTCGAGACTAAAAAGGTTCCGGGGCTTTACGGGGCGGGGCAGTTCAACGGCTCCTCCGGTTACGAGGAGGCCGCGGTGCAGGGCTTTGTCGCCGGCGTGAACGCGGCTCTCAAGCTTCTGGGGCGGCCGCCCCTCATCCTCACGCGCGACACGGGATATATAGGGACGCTAATAGACGACCTTGTCACAAAGGGCACGAGCGAGCCTTACAGGATGATGACCTCGCGCTCCGAGTTCAGGCTGCTGCACCGCCAGGACAACGCGGACGAGCGTCTGGGCGCGATTGGCCATTCGCTCGGGCTGGTCTCGGACGAGGATTACGCGAGGATACTCGATAAATACTCGAAGGTCGAAAATGAGATTAAAAGGCTCGGCCGCGTTATCGTCCCGCCGTCTAAGCAGCTCGGCGAGTTCCTCCTCTCGCGCGGCACACAGCCGACAGAAAGCGGCCAGAGCCTCGTCGAGCTTCTTCGCAGGCCGCAGCTCGACTATGCTTCGCTTGCCCCGTTCGACAGTAAGCGCCCCGAGCTGCCGCGCGAAGTGTGGAAGCAGGTTGAAATCCGGGTAAAATATGACGGGTATATAAAAAGGAGCCTCAGGCAGCTGGAGCAGCTCCGGAAGATGGAGTCCCGCCCGCTTCCGGAGGATATAGATTACGAAAAAATACCCGGCCTGAGTACGGAGGCGCGCCAGAAGCTTATGAAGGTCCGCCCAAGCACGCTCGGGCAGGCTTCGCGCATCTCCGGGGTCAGCCCGGCGGACATAACGGCGCTGATTGTATCCATTTAATCCTCAGCCGGCAAGCGGGGCGTTTGCCCGCATGGTCGCCTTATAATGCGGAGCAGGAAGCTCTGTCTGTATGACGGGCGCAGGTTAGTTGAAACTTCCGGCGCTTCGTCTTCTTTGGAGGTAGATTTCATGTCCAGTATTGTCGTCGGCCTCTCCGGCGGCGTAGATTCCGCCGTGGCGGCCTATAAGCTTATACAGGACGGCCACCGCGTCACGGGCGTTTTCCTCAAAAGCGAAGGTTCTGACCCGTCGGACGCGGAGAATGTCGCCCGCTTCCTCGGCTGCGATTTCATAGTCAAGGACATATCGGCCACGCTTGAGCGCGAGGTGATAGAGCCGTTTATTCGCGCCTACCGGGAGGGAAGGACGCCGAACCCCTGCGTTACCTGCAACCCGAACGTAAAATTCCCGTTTTTGTTCGCGGCCGCGGACAGTATAGGGGCGCAGTACGCGGCGACGGGGCACTATGCCCGCACGGACCATCTGAACGGGAGGTACCGCCTTCTCCGCGGCCGCCCCGAAAACGACCAGAGCTACATGCTCGCGGGGCTGCGCCAGGATCAGCTCGCCCGGATAGTCTTCCCGCTCGGCACGATGGTCAAGGCGCAGGTGCGCGCTCTCGCGCGGGAAATCGGGCTGCCGGTTGCCGATAAGCCGGACAGCATGGAGATCTGCTTCGTAACAAACGGCGATTTCGCCGAGTTTATTGAGTCGCGCGGCGAGGCCCTGCCCCCGGGCGACATTGTCGACACCGAGGGGAACGTCCTCGGGCGGCACAAGGGCCTGCACCGCTATACTCTCGGCCAGCGCAGGGGGCTCGGCGTCGCCGGGGGCAGGCGGCTTTTTGTCAGGAAGCTTGACATGGAGACAAACAGGCTCGTGCTCTCCGAAGGAGATGAGCTTTATGCCGACCGCCTGTTCCTCAGCGGTATAAACTGGATCTCGGTCGCGGGCCTTAGCGCTCCGGCGAGGGTTTCGGTGCGCGTGCGCCACTCGCGCACCGAGGCTGCGGCGACGGCCCTGCCCCAGGATGACGGACTTGAGCTGGTCTTTGAAATGCCGGTCAGGGCTCCGACTCCCGGGCAGACCGCGGCCATATATTCCGGCGACGCTATGCTCGCCTCCGCGGTTATAGAATAAAGAGCTGCTCCGAAGCGCCGGGCTTTGTTTCCCGCGCTGAAGCAGCTCTTTTTTTGCCGGGCAGTACAGAGGGGCGGGCAGGATAAGCGGTTTAAGGCCCCGCGCCCGCCAGCGGGCGCCGGAGCCCGCTAAATATAGCCGTCCATTCCCCGGACGGAGATTTCGCCGCTCCGGAGAGTTTCCCGTTTCCCGTCCTCGTAGCTTACGACAAGCCCGAAATCGTCGTCAATTTCTTCGGCGTAAGCAGTTTTCTGACTGCCGCCGAGGAAAACGCGCACATGCCTGCCGGGCACGACGCAGTCCCGCCTGTACGTATCGAGATATTCGCTCTTTTTGTGCGGGAATTCCGCGTACATCCTGTCCAGCCTGTTAATTATCTCGGCGGCGAGGCGGCCGCGGTCCAATCTCCTGCCCGTCTCGGCGGCGATGGAGGTGGCCGTCCGGCGGATTTCCGGCGCGAAGTCCTCCGGAGCCTGATTTACGTTTATGCCGATGCCGGTCACAAGGTATTGAATACGGTTGCTCTCGCCCTCCAGAGCCATCTCAGTCAGTATCCCGCAGACCTTCCTGCCGCCGAGCAAAAGGTCGTTTACCCATTTGATGCCGGGGCGGACGGCGCAAAGCTTTTCTATACAGTCGCAGACAGCAACGGCCGCCCACGCCGTAAAACCGGAGGCCTGCGCCGGCTCGCAGTCCGGGCGAAAAAGCATTGAGAGATATATGCCCTTGTCTTTTGGCGAGTGGAAGGAGCGCCCCATGCGCCCGCGCCCCCCGGTCTGCTCGTTTGAAACGGCGACTGTGCCCCCGGGCGCTCCTTTTTGCGCCTCCTGCTTTAAAAACGTATTCGTTGAGTCTACGGAGTCCAGAACAAAGACGTTTCCCCGCCCTTCGGGCAGAAACGGGAGGATTTCGCCCGCGCTCAGCCTGTCCAGCGAGCTGATAAGCATATATCCGCGGTTCGTGGCGGACTTGATCTCGTATCCGTCCCTGCGCAGCGCTTCTACGGCCATATGGACTGCCGCGCGGCTCAGGCCGAGGCCGCGGCTCATCTCCTCGCCGGAAACATAATTCCCGGCGCTTTTGAGCATGATGAGAACCTTATCCTTTGTCATAAGCGTCACCCGCCATATTATATTACCCGCAGCCTCTATTGTAAATATTATCGTGAGGGCGCTTGACAATAAGCCTACGAACTGCTATTCTTATTGTAAATATTATTCTTGTATAGGTTTACAATAATGAAGATAAGAGATATGGCGCTCTGCGCCCTGTTTGCCGCCGTAATAACCGTATGCTCCTGGATAACGATACCGGCGGCCGTGCCGTTTACCATGCAGACCTTCGCCGTCTTTCTGGCGGGAGGCCTGGGAGGCGGAAAGAGGGCGGCCGCCTCGGTGCTGGTTTACGTGCTGCTCGGCGCAGCTGGCCTTCCCGTATTCCACGGGTTTACGGGCGGTATCGGAATTCTTCTCGGGAGCACTGGCGGCTATATACTGGGCTTTATCGGCGCCGCTTTGACAATGTGGTTATTTGAGCGCCTCTTCGGAACGGGTTCTTTAGCGCTTGCATCCGGCATGGCGGCGGGGCTTGCAGTATGCTATATAATCGGCTCTTTATGGTTCGCCGCCGTTTACGTTAAAGCCTCGGGCTCTGTAGCTTTGGGGCAGATCGTTTCCTGGTGCGTCGCGCCTTTTGTCCTGCCCGACCTTATTAAGCTCGCTCTGGCGCTCCTTGCTGTGAAAAAGCTTAAAAAATATGTGCCCTCCCATATGGCTCCGGCTAAGCCGCAATAGGCTCCGCCGGAGAGCTGTCCCGGAATAAGCCGACCCCCGGCGAAGAGCGCCGGGGGTGTTTTTCATATTACTCTTACAGTCCAGCCGCGCATATCCTCCGCGCGGCCCCACTGTATATCTGTGAGCGTTTCGTAAAGCTTTCGCGCAACTTCACCTATTCCGCCGCCGCCAACCGCAAATCTTTTATCCTTATAGGCTATCTCGCCTATGGGGGAGATTACGGCCGCCGTGCCGCAGCCCCAGGCTTCCTCAAGCGCGCCGGCCTCGGCCGCACTGAGCAGCTCGTCGACGGATATGAGCCTTTCCTCAACGGGCAGATCCCAGTCCCGGAGGAGTTCAAGGCAGCTTTTGCGCGTGATGCCCGGCAGTATGCTGCCCTGGAGCATCGGCGTTACGACTCTGCCGTTTATTTTGAACATGACGTTCATTGAGCCGACTTCCTCAATATACCTGTGCTCTATTCCGTCCAGCCAGAGAACCTGCGAATAGCCGGCCTCGGCCGCCCTTTCGCCCGCCCTTATGGAGGCCGCGTAGTTTCCGCCGCATTTTACCGTGCCCGTGCCTCCCTTGACGGCCCGGACATCCTCGGGCTCTATCATGATCTTCACCGGGTCAAGCCCCTCGGGGTAGTATGAGCCGACGGGGCAGAGTATGATGCAGAATACATAGGTGCTCGACGCGTGAACGCCTACATGGTTGTCGGCGGCGAAGATGAACGGGCGGATATAGAGTGAGGTGTCCTTCTCCGAGGGCACCCAGTCAGCCTCTATGCTGACGAGCTTTTTTAAAGCCTCTACCGCGAAGCTTACGTCTATCTGCGGGATGCACATGCGGCTGCACGAGGAATTCATGCGCTTGAAATTCTCGTACGGCCTGAAAAGCTGTATTCCCCCGTCCGGCCTGCGGTATGCCTTCATGCCCTCGAATATCTCCTGGGCGTAGTGAAGCACCATGCAGGCGGGCTCGATGGAAAACGGCGCGTAGGGCACGATTCTGGGATCATGCCACTGGCCGCCGGAGTAGTCCATGACAAACATATGGTCCGTAAAATAAGTCCCGAAGGGCAGATCTTTCATTTCGGGCTTCGGCTTGCGGGTTTTTGACAATTCGATTTTGATGCTCTGCATAGTATTCACTCCCGGCTGAAAAATTAATATAATTAGGCTTCATTATATATCCGCGCGCCGCGATATGCAAGGATTTTGCGCATTGACTTTAACTGAGAACGCATATATAATACGTTCCCGGAGGCGATCAGTTTGTACACTTATCCTATAACCGTCGCGGGGCTTAAGAGGGACCTGCCCATCTGCCGCGTCACAGACGACCTCTATATCGCCGGTTTCGTGATCTTCGGCGACGTGGAGCTTACTGAGGCGACGGCTCGCGAGCTCAACGCGCGCGTTCCGGACTACGACCTGGCCATAACGGCGGAGGCAAAGGGCATACCGCTCATACATGAGATGACGCGCCAGAGCGGGCGCAACAAGTATATTGTCGCGCGCAAGGCGGCAAAGCTGTATATGAACAAGGTCGTGGAGCTTAAGGTCAAGTCCATTACAACGCAGGCCGAGCAGTCCCTGTTTCTCGACGAAGATGATTTTAAGCTGATGAAGGGCCGCAGGATACTGGTTGTGGACGACGTTGTTTCCACGGGCGGCTCCCTGCGGGCGCTTGAGAAGCTTGTGAACATGGCGGGCGGCATTGTAGTCGGCCGCGCGACCATACTGGCGGAGGGAGAGGCCGCAAAAAGAGACGATCTTATTTATCTCGAGCCCCTGCCGGTTTTCAATCCCGACGGGACAGTTAAGGAATAAACGCGTTTTTTATGCAATAACGGGCTGTGACAGCCTGTAAAACTAATATGGCGGCGGCCGGTATTGGTTGCGGCTTTGTCCTGTGATACTCAATTATAACGGCGGCCATGAATAAGCCATGCCGCGCAGCGTTTCGTCGCTGCGCGGCCTTTTTTGCATTATGTAGGCTTACTTTCCTGCCTGCTGCGCGAGCTTCCTGTACTTCTCCGCGGCCTCCGAAACAGCTGCCTCAAAGAGCTTTTCGGCGCGCTCCGGGAAGGCCATGCCGAGGGAATTGTAGCGGACTTCACCCATCAAAAACTCGCGGTAGTCGCCTGTCGGCGCCTTGGAGTCGAGCTGGAAGGGGTTCTTGCCCTGCGCCTCAAGGCGCGGGTCGTAGCGGAACATATGCCAGTAACCCGCCTGGACGGCGCGCTTTGTCTCGAGCATGGCGTTGTTCATGCCAATCTTTATGCCGTGGTTGATGCACGGGGCGTAGCCGATAATCAGGGACGGCCCATCGTAGCTCTCGGCCTCTATTAAGGCCTTGAGGGTCTGCTGGTAGTCGGCGCCGAGCGCCACCTGCGCCACATAGACATAGCCGTAGCTCATCGCCATGGCGGCGAGGTCCTTCTTTTTTGTGGCCTTGCCGGCGGCGGCGAACTGAGCTACCTGGCCCGTCTGGCTTGCCTTTGAGGCCTGGCCGCCGGTATTTGAATAGACCTCGGTGTCAAAGACGAAGATATTGACGTTTTCGCGGCTGGCGAGCACGTGGTCAAGCCCGCCGTAGCCTATATCGTAGGCCCAGCCGTCGCCGCCGAAGATCCACTGCGAGGGCTTTATGAACAGGTCGCGCCCGTCGTAAAACTCTTTCATGAGCTTCTTCGCCCCGTCGTTATTCTCCCGCCCGATTGCCGCGGCGAGAACGGATTTAAGCTCTTCGTATATCGCTTCGCAGGCGTCGGCGTCGTTAAACGCCTCGAGCCATTTTGCCGTGGCCCCGCGCACGCTTTCGGGAATTTCCTTATCCGCAGCAATCTTCTCGCCGAGCGCGCGGAGGCTTTCGCGGCGGTGCGTATTGGCTATGTGCATGCCGTAGCCGTATTCGGCGTTATCCTCGAAGAGCGAGCTTGCCCAGGCGACGCCGCGCCCGTCCTTATCAACTGTGTAGGGCGTGCTCGGGGCGCTGCCGCCCCAGATTGAGGTGCAGCCGGTGGCGTTCGCGATTATCATACGGCGCCCGAAGAGCTGTGTTATAAGCTTGGCGTACGGCGACTCGCCGCAGCCCGCGCAGGCGCCCGAGAACTCAAGATAGGGCTTTTTAAACTGGCTTCCCTTGACTGTGGACGCAGCAAAGCCGGTATCCTTCTCGGATATGCTCTTAACGCCCCAGTTAAAGACCTTCTGCTGCTCCATCGCGTCTGCAAGCGGTATCATCTTAAGAGCCTTGTTCTTAGCGGGGCAGACCTGGGCGCAGGAGCCGCAGCCCGTGCAGTCGAGGGGGCTTATAAGCAGCGAGAACTTCAAATCGGCCTGCTTGCCGTTGAGCTTAACAAGCTTCATGTTTTCCGGCGCCTTTCTCTCCTCAGCGGCGTCGACGGCGACGGGCCGGATGACGGCGTGCGGGCAGACTAAGCTGCACTGGTTGCACTGGATGCAGTTTTCCGGTATCCAGTCGGGCACGTCGATAGCTATGCCGCGCTTTTCAAATGCGGCGGTTCCCTGAGGCAGCGTTCCGTCGGAGTAGGAAACAAATTTGGAAACGGGCAGCTTATCGCCCTTCTGAAGGCCGCAGGGCACAAGAATCTCGTTGACAAATTCGGCAAGCCCGGGTTCGACGCCTTCGGTGTCAGGGACGCCCGGCGCGGCGTTTACCTCATCCGTCAGGGCCGCGATATTAACCTCGTGCAGAGCGTTGAGACCCGCGTCGATGGCGGCGAGGTTCTGGTCGACGACGTCCTTGCCCTTGCGTCCGTACGTGCTCTGGACGGCTTCCTTCATATGCTTTACGGCCTCGTCTATGGGTATTATGTCGGCGAGCTTGAAGAAGGCGGCCTGCAGTATCATGTTCGTGCGGCTGCCGAGGCCGAGGTCCTTGGCTATCTGGACGGCGTTGCAGGTGTAGAACCTGATATTGTTCTTTTTGATGTATTCCTTTGCGGCGGCGGGGAGGTGGGCCGAGAGCTCATTGTCGTCCCATTCGCAGTTTAGAAGGAAGACTCCGCCCGGCTTTACGTCCTGGACTATATCGAAGCTCTCGATATAGCTCGGCTTGTGGCAGGCTACGAAGTCTGCCGCGGTTATGTAATAGGAGGATTTTATCGGTTTGTCTCCGAAGCGTATGTGGGAGATCGTAACCCCGCCCGATTTTTTGGAATCGTACTGGAAGTAGGCCTGCACCTTCTTGTCGGTGTAGTCGCCTATTATCTTTATGCTGTTCTTGTTCGCGCCGACTGTGCCGTCGGAGCCGATGCCCCAGAATTTGCACGAGACGGTGCCCTTCGCCGTCACGTCGGGGTTTTCGGTTATGGGCAGACTGAGCTTCGTCACGTCGTCCTCTATGCCGACTGTGAAGCCGTGCAGGGGCTTATCCTTTTTGAGGTTTTCAAACGTTGCGACAAAGCAGCCCGGGCCGGTGTCCTTCGAGCTTAAGCCGTAGCGGCCGCCGACGACCGTTACATCGTCGAATTCTGTTTTCCGGAGGGCGGCGACAACGTCGAGGTACATCGGCTCGCCGAGCGCGCCGGGCTCCTTCGTACGGTCCATAACGGCTATCTTCTTAACCGAGGCGGGGAGCTCTTTCAGAAGCCTGTCGGCCGCGAACGGGCGGTATAGGCGGACCTTGAGCACGCCCGTCTTTTCGCCGCGTTCGTTGAGATAGTCCACGACCTCCTCGCAGGTGTCGGCCGCCGAGCCCATGATTATGATAACGCGGTCCGCGTCGGGTGCGCCGTAGTAGTTGAAAAGGCGGTAGTCCGTGCCTATGCGCCTGTTGACCTCGGCCATACAGTCTTCGACGATTTCGGGAATGGCGTCATAGAAGCTGTTTGAGGCCTCCCTGAACTGGAAGAAGACGTCCGGGTTCTGGTTGCTGCCGCGCAGCGTCGGGTGCGTGGGGTTGAGCGCGCGGGCGCGGAAAGCTGCTACAGCGTCCCGGTCGAGCATTTCTTTAAGCTCGTCGTAATCCCATACCTCAATCTTCTGCATCTCGTGCGAGGTGCGGAAGCCGTCGAAAAAGTGGAGGAAGGGCATAGAGGCGCGCAATGCGGCCATGTGCGCCACCGCGCCGAGGTCCATGACTTCCTGCGGGTTGGTCGAGGCGAGCATCGCGTAGCCCGTCTGGCGGCAGGCCATAACGTCCGACTGGTCGCCGAAGATGGACAGCGCCTGAGAGGACAAGGCGCGGGCCGAGCAGTGTATGACGTTCGGCATATGCTCGCCGGCTATCTTATACATGTTAGGTATCATCAGCAGCAGGCCCTGAGAGGCCGTATAGGTTGTCGTCAGAGCGCCGACGGCGAGAGAGCCGTGCACGGCGCCGGCCGCGCCGGCTTCCGACTGCATCTCGGCAACGCGGACAGGCTGGCCGAAGATGTTCTTCCGCCCCTCAGCCGACCACTTGTCGGTCAGCTCCGCCATAACGGAGGACGGCGTGATGGGATATATAGCCGCCACCTCGGTAAACGCGTAGGAAACATGGGCAGCCGCGGTGTTGCCGTCCATAGTTTTCAGTTTTCGTTGCATTGTATTCCTCCTTGTGATTGGGCCGTTATTCCATTTATGGATTCATTATAAGTGATTTCTCAATACAATGCAAAGACTACTTTGCGTTATTTTATACAAAAATTCTTTAATTATTGCAGGATATTAACATATCGATTGCAAACTAGGAGGGTGATAAAGCTGCGCTTGTCTGCATTTCGCCATTTATCGCCCAAAATACAGCAGAAAAGAATGCGTTCCCTGCAACCGCTTTAGGCCATCCCTTCATCGCGTCCAAGTTCTTCGTCAAAATGCCGGAAAATAGCCTCTTCCGGTTTTCGGGCAGCTTTTGTACACGTAACCACAGCTTTTCGTTCAAAATACACATTTTTTTGCAGGTTTCAGGCCGCAATCCGGTGTTGACTATAAAATTGGAAGGGTGTATAGTATGGCTTAGCTTATAATTTTTATATAGACTATACGGAGGTTTTGCACAATGAAAGAACTTTACGCAGTGAGCTGCTGCAGGACTGCTATAGGCACCTTCGGCGGAGCGCTTAAAGATGTCCCGGCGCCGCAGCTCGGCTCCATCGTCGCCAAAGAGGCTTTAAACCGCGCCGGCTTAAAGCCCGAGCAGGTCGACGAGGTCATCTTCGGCTGCATCCTGACCGCCGCCCTCGGCCAGAACGTCGCCCGCCAGGTATCACTCGGCGCGGGCATCCCGGTCGAAGTCCCGGCCTTTACGGTTGGAATGGTCTGCGGTTCCGGAATGAAGTCCGTTATCGAGGGCGCCAGGGCTATCCTCGCGGGCGACGCCGAAGTTATACTCTGCGGCGGCACCGAAAATATGTCCGCTGCTCCCTACGCCGTCCCCGCCGCGCGTTTCGGCGCGCGCATGTTCCACTCCCAGCTTATCGACACCATGGTTCACGACGGCCTGTGGGACGTCTACAATGACTACCATATGGGTACGACAGCGGAGAACATATGCGAGCAGTACGGCATAACCCGCCAGGAACTCGACGAGTTCGCAGCCGCTTCCCAGCAGAAATGCGCCGCTGCCCAGCAGTCCGGCAGGTTTGTCGACGAGATAGTCCCGGTTCCCGTCAAGGTAAAGAAGGAAACCGTCGAATTCAAGGTGGACGAGCACCCGAAGCCCAACACCACGCTGGAAGCCATATCAAAGCTCAAGGGAGCTTTCAATAAGGCCGACGGAACCAAGGGTCAACATGTGACGGCCGCTAACGCCTCGGGAATTAACGACGGCGCCGCCGCTATAGTTCTCGCGTCCGGCGAAGCCGTTAAGAAGTACAACCTCAAGCCAATGGCGAAGCTCATCGGCTGGGGCCAGGGAGGCGTCGACCCCAAGATAATGGGCGTAGGTCCCGTACCCGCTACCAAGGCGGCTCTCAAGATGGCCGGCCTGACGGTTGACGACATGGATCTCATTGAGGCCAACGAGGCATTCGCAGCCCAGTCCATAGCTGTTGCGCGCGATCTCAAATTTGATATGAGCAAGGTTAACGTCAACGGCGGAGCTATCGCTCTGGGCCACCCCGTCGGAGCGTCCGGCGCCCGCATCATCGTAACCCTGCTGCACGAAATGAAAAAACGCGGCTCTAAGCACGGCCTCGCCACGCTCTGCATAGGCGGCGGCATGGGCAACGCTACTGTTTGGGAATTGGTGTGATTCTTTAGGCTCGCATCGGCATCTTAAGGCGTATCCGTAAAGGCACGCATGTTCGCTGAAAAACTGCTCATATTAAGCGGCGGGGCAGCCCGCGTAACCCGGCAAAGCTGCTCTTATGCGCGCGGCGTATCCTTCGGATAAAGCCGCCCGCCAGGGCGGACGGCTTTCCGCCGGCGAACCCTCCGCACAGGCTGCAAAACGGACGAGGCCTGCAGATGCTCTCCCGAAAACGCGATATATAATGAAAGGATTTGTAAATATGGCCAAATTTGTATCAATCGAGGAAGCTGTCGCGCTCATCCCCGACGGCGCCTCTATCATGTTCGGCGGCTTCATGGGCTGCGGCAACGCGCACAGATTCATCGACGCGCTGTCAAAGTCAGGCAAGAAGGATCTGACTATGTACTGCAACGACGGTTCCATGGCCGGCGGCCCGCTCGGCGAGGAATATTACGGCGTTGCAAAGCTCATCCACAACAAGCAGATAAAGCATCTTATCGCGACTCACGTAGGCCTCAATCCCGAGGTTGCGCAACAGTCCATGATTGACAAGACCCTGGAAGTCGACCTCTTACCGCAGGGCTCATTCGTCGAAATGATTCGCGCGAACGGCGCGGGCCTCGGCGGCGTTCTGACACCGACAGGCGTCGGCACGATTATTGAGCAGAGCCCCTACTGCCTCGGCAAGCAGACCATCGAAGGACGCGATTACCTTCTTATGAAGACCCTGCACGCGGACTTCGCAGTCATCAGCGGATATAAGATAGACAAGGCCGGAAACGTCTGGTACAAGGGAGACACGAGCAACTTCGGCCTGTGCATGGCCACAGCGGCCGATATAGTAATAGCCGAAGCGGAACAGATAGTCGAGATCGGCGAGATAGCTCCCGAGGATGTGCGCACACCGGGTATACTTGTCGATTATGTTGTCGAAGGAGGGCTCTATTAATGGCCAGCGCAAAAGAAATTATCGCGGCGCGCGTCGCGAAAGAACTTAAGGACGGCGACGTCGTTAACCTCGGTATAGGCATACCTACTCTGGTTCCTTCCTTCCTGCCGGAAGGCGTACGCGTCATCCTCCAGAGCGAGAACGGCATCATCGGCACCGGCACAGTGACTGAAGAAAACAAGGACTGGGTCCATGTCGTCGACGCAAGCGGCCAGCCCGCTATCGCTGGCCCCGGCGGCGCATACTTCGATTCCTCCACGTCCTTCGGCCTTATACGCGGCGGCCATGTCGACGCGACCATACTCGGAGGCCTGGAGGTCGATGAGGAGGGCTCCCTCTCCAACTGGATAATCCCCGGCAAGAAGATGCCCGGCATGGGCGGCGCGATGGACCTGCTCGTCGGCGCAAAGAACGTTATCGTCGCGATGGAGCACACCGCGAAGGGCAACCCGAAGATACTCAAGAAGTGCAGACTGCCCTACACCGCAGTAAACTGCGTCAAGACCATCATCACCGAGATGGGCGTCATGAAAATCACCGATAAGGGTATCGTTCTCACCGAGTACAATCCTGATTATACGGTCGAGCAGATACAGGCCGCCACCGAGGCGACTCTCATCATAAGCCCCGATCTTAAGCCGATGCTGTAAGCTAAATACAGTACGTGCCGCGAAACGTTTACTGGACGTTTCGCGGCACGTTTTTTTGCCTGATTATTGCTTTATACATATATAATAAAGAAATAGCCTAAAATACCTTGCAATAAAAGGCTCAATATGGTATACTTAAGTATCTTAACGTATCGAAAATCGGGGGGAAAAGTGCCATGAACTCACCTTCGGATGTCTGGGCGAGAGTGCTTAAGCTGCTTGAAAGCGACCTGACTCCGACTTCGATAGCCACCTGGTTTGATGATTCACAGGCCGTCGAGATGACCGACGACCTGTTTGTGATTGCGCTCGGTTCCAATCTTAAGAAAGACGTGGTTTCAAAGCGGTACACAGGGCTTATTAAGAAGGCCCTCCGGGAGATATTCTCCGGCGAATACGACATTATGGTTCTCTCGCCGGACGAGCTTATCAGCTACAGGCGCAGCGGCGAAAAAAACTATTCGTACGCAAGGCCTGATTTCACATTCGACAACTTTGTCATAGGGGCGTCAAACAAATTCGCGGCCGCGGCTGCAAAGGCTGTGGCGGACAATCCCGCGGGTTCGTATAACCCGCTTCTTATCTACGGCGACAGCGGGCTAGGCAAAACGCATTTGCTTTACGCCATTGCAAACGAGATAAGGCGTAAGCACCCGGAATTCAAGATAATCTACATAAAGGGCGACGACTTTACAAACGAAATGGTCTCGGCCATCCAGCAGGGCAAGAACAGGGAATTCCGTGAGAAATACAGATACGCGGACCTTTTTCTCGCCGACGATATACAGTTCATAGCAGGCAAAAAACAGACGCAGGAGGAGTTTTTCCACACGTTCAATACGCTTTACGAGTCAAAAAAGCAGATTGTCCTGACCTCAGACAGGCCGCCGAAGGAGATGCGCGACCTTGAAAACCGCCTTCAGACCCGCTTTGAGTGGGGCCTGCTTGCCGACATACAGCCTCCCGAGCTTGAAACCAGGATGGCGATCATACGAAAGAAGGCGGCCGAGCTGGGAATAACGATTCCGGACGCCGTGGTTGAGTATATAGCCATAAACGTGTCTGCCAACGTCCGGCAGCTAGAGGGCACCGTGCGCAAGCTTATGGCGCTCAACGACCTCATGAAGGAGAACATGGACGTCGGAACGGTTTCACACGCCGTGCGCGACGTCGTAAAGGGCAAGGTGGATTCCGAGCCTACGCCCGACGTTATTATAGAAGAGGTCTCAAAATACTATATAATCAACCCGGAGACGATACGCGGCCAGAGGCGTTCAAAGGAAACGGCTCTCGCGCGCCAGATAAGCATGTACCTCATACGCAGCATGACAAACATGAGCCTTACGGATATCGGGCGCGAGTTCGACGGGAGGGACCATACCACAGTGCTCTCCAGCATAAGGCGAATTGAAAACTATGTCAGCGAGAGCGAGAGCTTTGCCCAGACAATACGCGATATAAAGGCAAATATAAACGCGAGATACTAGGGCGCTTCTCCCCGACCACTCTAAAAATCGGCAGTTTCCGCATATTCACGTGCCTTGCATATTTCCACCACAAAATGTGCAATAGTGCAAAAATTACTGTGAAAAACCAAATTACAAAAATTTCCTGTTAATATTTCTGATTTTATACACATAACCTGTGGAGATTGAAACCCTTGTGTTCCGGGAAAAAGAGAGGCTTTTCCACAATCCACAGGCCCTACGGCTTTTAAACCTAAAATATCATTCTATTCTTTCTTTCTAAAAGATATTACCAATAGTTTTTATGCATAATATATTCATATCGGGGGTTATTCGATGATTTCCTTCACATGTGAAAAAGCCGCTCTCGCTTCGGCTGTCGGCATAGCGTCGCGCACAGTTTCCCCTAAAAGCACCATACCGGCGCTGGAGGGCATACTTATTGAAGCCGGCGCAATGCTGCGTCTGACGGGCTACGACCTAGAGACGGGGATAAAGACCTCCATACCGGCAAATATAACCGAGATGGGCGCGATTGTTCTGCCGGCGAGGATTTTCGGCGATATAGTGCGCAGGATGCCGGATGATATAATAAGCTTCCGGGCGAAGGACGACCTCTCGGTTACGATTGAGAGCGGCATGAGCCGCTTCGACCTGGTGGGCATCGAAGCCCAGAACTTTCCCGCAATGCCGGACGTGGACGAAATGAACGCCGTAACCATCGGGCAGAACACTATTAAGAGCATGATTGCGGACACGCTCTTCGCCGTCTCTTCGGACGATACGCGCCCGATTTTAACCGGCGAGCTGTTTGATATAGAGGACAATATACTGACTCTTGTTGCCGTCGACGGGTACAGGCTCGCCATAAGGCGGGAAGCCGTCCTCGAAAACGAGTACGGAAATATAAGCTTTGTCGTCCCCTCCAGGGCGCTCTCGGAAGTGGAAAAGCTCTGCTCGGAGGAGGGCGAGGACGCGCTTATCACAGTCGGCAGCAAGCACATCGCGTTCGGCATAGGGCCGACGACGCTCGTCAGCCGCAGGCTCGAGGGTGAGTTTTTAAACTATAAGAAGAGCGTGCTGCGCGACGGACCTATTTTTATTGAGTGCGACAGGCGGGCCCTGCTCGGCGCGTTTGAGAGGGTCTCCATAGTAATAACCGACCGCGAGAAGATAAAAACGGCGGTCCGCTGCAAATTCGACCTCGGCGAGGTTAAGCTCTCCGCCAACACTGCCCTGGGCTCGGCTATCGACGTATGCTCCATAGACGGGGACGGCGGCGGGCTTGAAATAGGGTTTAACAACCGCTTTATGCTCGAGGCCCTGCGCGCCATACGCGACGACCGCGTGCGCCTTGAGCTCAAGAGCGAGCTGAGCCCGTGCGTTATTGCGCCCGCAAAGGGCGGAAACGGGGAAGACCCGATAGAAGAGCACTTTACGCATATGGTGCTTCCAGTGCGCCTGCGCTGATATGCGCCTTAACAAGCTTACGCTGCGGGACTTCCGCAACTACGAAAACCAGACGGCCGACCTCAGCCCGGGCGTGAACGTGCTCCTCGGGAGAAACGCTCAGGGCAAGACGAATTTTCTCGAGGCCGTATCCTGCCTTTCGGACGGGAAAAGCTTTCGCACGAGGCACGACCGGGAGCTTATACGCATCGGTCGGGAGACTGCGTATCTGGAGGGCCAGAGCGTGGCCCGCGGGCGGGAGCATGTGCTGAGCCTCACTCTCAGACTAGGCAGAAAAAAGGAGATGACGCAAAACGGCTCGAAGGTCAAAAGCTTATCGCCGTATCTTGCGACTGTAGTCTTCAGGCCGGAGGACCTTGAGCTTATCGGCGACGGCGCCGCCGTCCGCAGAAAATTCCTTGACAGAGCCATAGGCCAGCTAAGGCCGAAATACGCCGAGGCCGTTGATGAGTACGCCAGGGTGTACGAGCACAAGACGCGCATACTTCGCGACGGAGCCGAAAAGCCGTCGCTGTACGAGGCGCTGCCCGATTTTAACCGCAGGCTCTGCCAGCTCGGTACCGTGATAATAAGATACCGCGCCTTCTACGTGGAAAAGCTGGCGGAAAAAGCGGCCCGGGCTCACTCCGAGCTGTCCGGCGGGCGGGAAAGGCTGGAGATACGATACGAGACCGTCACCGGCGTGACGGGTCTTTCCACGCGTGAGGAAGTTTACGGCGCTTTATCAAGCCGCTTAAGCGAGCTAGCTGACTCGGAGCTCGCGTCACGGTCGTGCCTTACAGGGCCTCATAAGGACGAGCTTGCAGTCTCAATCGACTCCCTCAACGCCCGGGTCTTCGCAAGCCAGGGACAGCGCAGGACAGCCGCGCTCTCCTTGAAGCTCGCCGAGAGGGAAATACTGGCCGAGGCGCTCGGTGAAACGCCGGTCCTGCTCCTGGACGACGTGCTGAGCGAGCTCGACGCCGACAGGCAGGACTATGTTTTGCGCGGGCTCGGGGAGAGCCAGATACTGATAACCTGCGCCGGCGAGCCGCCGAAGGGCCTGCGGGGCTTATACACACTGTACGTCGAGGGCGGACAGATCAGAGCATAGACAAAGAAAACGAGGTAACGCACATGTTTATTCATATAGGGCAGAACGCCGTTGTTGCCGCTGAAGACGTCGTCGCAATATTCGACCTTGACAACACGACGCATTCAATAAAGACGCGGGAGTTTCTGCGCAGGGCCGAGGCCGGCGGAAACGTAATCACCGTGTCGGACGAGCTGCCCCGCAGCTTCATAGTTACGCACAGGGATGGAAGCACAAGGGTTTTTATCTCGCCGATAGCCACGGCGACGCTTCAGAAAAGAGCTGAGGCAGGCGTCCTGGAATAGCGCAACGGCGCGCGCAGCAGCAGATTAAATTATTACCAGCGAGGTTTTTATAAATGAACGAAAGCGTAAAACACGAGTATAACGCCGCCGAGATACAGGTGCTCGAGGGCCTTGAGGCAGTGCGCCTGCGTCCCGGCATGTATATAGGCTCCACTTCCGCAAGCGGCCTGCACCATTTGGTCTATGAGATTGTGGACAACGCCATAGACGAGGCGCTCGCGGGATACTGCGACGAGATAACCGTGACAATAGGCGAGGGCGACATTATAACCGTCACGGACAACGGCAGGGGCATACCTGTCGACATACAGCAGCAGACCGGGCGGCCCGCCCTCGAGGTCGTCTATACCGTTCTGCACGCCGGAGGCAAGTTCGGGGGCGGCGGCTACAAGGTGTCGGGGGGCCTGCACGGCGTCGGGGCGTCAGTAGTCAACGCGCTGTCCGAATGGCTTGAGGTAAGAGTCTATAAAAACGGCAAGATCTACGAGATGAAGTTCTCACGCGGCAGCGTGACGCAGGAGCTTAGAATAGTCGGCGAAACGGACAAAACGGGGACAGAGGTAGTATTTAAGCCCGACCCGGAGATGTTTGACGATACGGTTTTCGACTATGAGACGCTGCGCGTACGCATGCGCGAGCAGGCGTTTTTAAACGCGGGTCTGCGAATAGTGACGGAGGATAAGCGCCCGGGCAGGGAAGTAAGGGACGAGATGCATTATAAGGGCGGCATACGCGAGTTTGTGCAATACATCAACCGCAAAAAAACGCCTCTGCACGAGGACGTCGTGTACATGTGCCTCGAGCGCGAGGACTCGGCCGCCGAGGTCGCCCTGCAGTATAACGACAGCTTCAACGAGCTCATACTCTCCTTCGCAAACAACATACACACGCCCGAGGGCGGCATGCACGAGACGGGGTTCAAGGCCGCGCTTACGCGCGCTCTGAACAACTACGGACAGAAATCGGGCATATTTAAAAACGACGAAAAGCTCTCCGGCGAGGACTGCCGCGAGGGCCTCACAGCCGTCATCTCCGTAAAGCTGACGGACGCCCAGTTTGAGGGCCAGACGAAGGCCAAGCTGGGCAACTCCGAGGTAAGAACGCTTGTCGACACTCTTGTGTACGAGGGCCTTGACAGGTATCTGGAGGAGCATCCCGCGGTAGCCCGCGCGATTTTAGAAAAAGCTATTACCGCGAGCAGGGCTAGGGAGGCGGCACGAAGGGCCAGGGAAAGCATCCGCCGCAAGAATCTGCTCGAGGGCAGCCCGCTTCCGGGCAAGCTCGCCGACTGCAACGAGCGCGACCCGGCGCTGACCGAGATTTATATAGTCGAGGGCGATTCCGCGGGCGGCAGCGCCAAGGGAGGCCGCGATTCCCGCTTCCAGGCCATACTTCCGCTCTGGGGAAAGATGCTCAATGTGGAAAAGGCGCGCGCGGACAAGGTTTACGGCAACGACAAGCTCATGCCCGTTATAACCGCGCTCGGCGCCGGCATAGGTGACGAATTCGACCCGGCAAAGCTGCGCTACCACAAGATAATCATTATGGCGGACGCCGACGTGGACGGCTCGCACATAAGAACGCTGCTTTTGACGTTCTTCTTCCGCTTTATGCGCCCGCTTATCGAGGGCGGGTATGTTTACGCGGCCATGCCGCCTCTTTATAAGCTAGTGCGCGGGAAGACTACGCGCTACGCCTTCTCGGACGCAGAGCGCGATGAGATTTCAGCGCAGATGCGCGGCGAGGACGGAAAGGGCAAGGTTGACATAACACGCAACAAGGGCCTTGGCGAGATGGACCCGCACGAGCTGTGGGAGACGACGATGAATCCCGAGACGCGGATATTAAAGCGCATAACGCTGGAGGACGCGGTCGCCGCCGACGAGACGTTTACGGTGCTCATGGGCGAAAAGGTTGAGCCGCGAAAGGAATTCATTGAAAAGAACGCGAAATACGTCGTCAACCTTGATATCTGACTTACGCACGCAGGTTCCGCCGCGTGTAAGCGGCAGCCCGAAGGCCGAGGCCGGAAGGAGAAACGCCGCGCGCCCGGGCGCGACCTTGCGATTATTTTTGGAGGCTCCTCAATATGGCAAAGGACTATAAACCGGAAGATATAATGTACCCCAATCAGAAGATAATCGAGTCCGAGATTGTGCGCGAGATGGAGACTTCGTACATCGACTACGCGATGTCGGTCATCGTCGGGCGCGCCCTGCCGGACGTGCGGGACGGGCTCAAGCCGGTGCACCGCCGCATACTTTACGCGATGTACGAGGACAACCTGACGTCCGACCGGCCTTTTAAAAAGTCTGCGACCTGCGTCGGAGACGTGCTCGGCCGATACCACCCCCACGGCGACCAGAGCGTTTACGACGCGCTCGTCAGGCTTGCCCAGGATTTTTCCATGCGCTACCCGCTTGTCGACGGGCACGGCAACTTCGGCTCGATTGACGGCGATCCCCCGGCGGCCTACCGTTACACGGAGGCCCGCATGGCGAAAATCGCCGACGAGCTGCTGCGCGATATAGAAAAAGAGACGGTCGACTGGGACCCGAACTTTGACGAGACGCGCAGGGAGCCGAGAGTGCTGCCGAGCCGCTTTCCGAACCTGCTCGTAAACGGCTCCAGCGGCATTGCCGTCGGCATGGCTACGAATATACCGCCGCACAACCTGCGGGAGGTTATCGACGCCTGCATCTGCGTGCTTGATAACCCGGAGGCCGAGCTTTTTGACCTCATGGAGCATATACAGGGCCCCGACTTCCCGACTAAGGGCATAATAATGGGCCGCGCAGGCATAAGGGCGGCTTACTCGACGGGCAGGGGGCGGCTCGTGCTGCGCGCCCGTACGGAGATAGAGGAATTCGGGACCCAGGGGAGGCAGCGCATAATCGTCACCGAGCTGCCGTATCAGGTAAACAAGAAGAATCTTATCGAGAATATCGCGGACCAGGTGCGCGACAAGAGGCTCGAGGGCATATCGGACCTGCGGGACGAGTCTGACCGCAACGGCATGCGCATAGTTATTGAGCTCAAGCGCGACGCAAACGCCCAGGTGGTGTTAAACCGCCTCTTCGCGCAAACCCAGCTGCAGGCGACGTTCGCCGTCAATATGCTCGCGCTGGTGCACAACCAGACGCAACCGCGCGTCCTCTCGCTGCGAAACATACTCGACGAGTACCTTTCCTTCCAGCGTGAGGTAATTATACGCCGCACGAAGTACGACCTGAATAAAGCCCAGGAGAGGGCGCATCTGCTGGAAGGCCTTCTGGTTGCGGTGAACAACATAGACGAGGTAATAAAGACTATCAGGGAGAGCTACGACGACGCTAGGCAGAGGCTTATGGACCGCTTCGGCCTTTCGCAGGTGCAAGCGCAGGCGATACTGGACATGCAGCTTAAAAGGCTGCAGGGCCTTGAGCGCGAGAAGCTGGAGGCCGAGTACAAGGAGCTTGAGGAGAAAATAGCGTACTATGAAATGCTGCTCTCCTCGGAGGAAATGATCAGGGACGTGCTCAAGGAGGAGCTCACGGCCATACGCGACAAATACGGCGACGAGCGCCAGACCGAGATACAGGACATAGAGGACGAAATAGACATCGAGGACCTCATTGAGGAGGAGGAGAGCGTATATACGCTCACCAAGGCCGGTTATATCAAGAGGCAGGCGGCCTCCGACTACCATTCCCAGAATAAAGGCGGAAAGGGCCGTCGCGCGATGGCCACGCACGAAGAGGACTATGTGGAGACAATATTCACAGCCTCGACTCACGACTACCTCATGTTCTTTACGAATTACGGCAGAGCCTATATGAAAAAGGGCTATCTGATACCAGAGGCCGGAGCCTACGCCAAGGGCACGCACATTATGAACGTGCTGCCCCTGGAAAAGGACGAGCGCGCTACGGCGATGATACATCTGCGCGATTTTTCGGACGTCGAGTACCTCGTTATGGTGACACGCATGGGAACGGTCAAGCGCATGGCGCTCGACGAGCTGAAAAACATTCGGAAAACAGGGATACGCGCGCTGAACCTCGCCGAGGGCGACGAGCTTATATCCGTACGCAAGACGGACGGCGAGCAGAACGTGATTATAGCGACGCACGACGGAATGGCCATATGCTTCAACGAGAGGGACGTGCGCCCGATGGGGCGCTCGGCGGGCGGCGTGCGCGGGATACGGCTGAGAAAGGGCGACTATGTCGTCGGCGCCGTGGGCGTTATGGAAGGCGGAACGCTGCTCTCCGTCACGGAGAACGGCTACGGCAAGCGAACAGCGCTTGGCGAGTATCTGCGCGGAAACGAGGCCCAACGCCGCGGCGGCTTCGGCCTGCGCAACTATAACGTTACCGCCAAGACGGGTAAAGTGGCGGATGTCAAGATAGTTACCGGGGACGAGGACGTGCTTCTTATTTCGGACGACGGCAACATAATTAGAGTCGCGGCCGACAGCATCAGCCTCATAGGGCGCGCCACGCAGGGCGTCAGGCTCATGCGCCTTCCCGAGGGCGTCAGGCTCATCGGCGCCGCCAGAGCGGAGAGGGAGGATATTACGGAGGGAGAAGTATGAACATAAAAGCCATATTTGAAAGGAGAAGGTCACATGATAAACTGGCGCATAGATATTGACAACCTGTTCTCCGGCGCCAATATCGCGGTGATGATAATCGCCGTCGTTGTTTGGCTGGCAGTCATTTTACTCAGCATTCTGATATGCTACCTCCTAATGCGCACGGCGGTGAAAAACGGCGTGGACAGAAGCGACCTTGCAAGATTCCTCCGCCAGGCGAAGCTGCTTGAGCTTCGCGACAAGGGCCTTATTCCCGAGGAAGAAACGCAGCATAGAAAGTAAAGAAAACGGGCGGGCAGACGCTTGCAGAAACAAAAACCGGCGGCGGAAACGCGGCGCGCCCTTATAAAAGCGCGCCCGTTTGGCCGGCCCGGAGCAGGCGCCGCCGGTGCATACCAGGGTGAATTATGAAGCATGTTCGCATATACACAGACGGCGCCTGCTCCGGAAACCCGGGGCCGGGCGGCTGGTGCGCCATACTGGTCTATGGCGGGACCGAAAAAGTAATTTCGGGCGGCGAACCCGAGACGACGAACAACCGGATGGAGCTTCGCGCGGCCATAGAGGGGCTTAAAGCGCTAAGAGAGCCGTGCCGCGTAACGCTTACAAGCGATTCGCAGTATCTTGTAAACGCCGTAAACCTCGGCTGGGCGGCGCGCTGGCAGGAGAACGGCTGGATGCGCGGCAAAAAGGAAGAGGCTAAAAACCCGGACCTCTGGGAGGAGCTGCTGGCGCTTTTGCGCAAGCACGACGTTGAGATGGTGTGGACGAAGGGCCATGCAAACGATGCATATAATAAGAGGTGCGACGAGCTTGCCGTCGCCGAGTCCAAGAGGTTTTGAATAATTCCGCGCCAATTTGGATGGAGGAAGTTATATGTCGAAGGTCTATTTTACAGATCTGCACGCTACGCCGGAGGTGAGCCTTCTAACGAAGCTGCGGCGTCTGGTTATAAAGGCCGGGCTTACTGGCATAGACATGAAGGATAAGTTCGCGGCCATAAAAATACACTTCGGCGAGTACGGCAACCTCGCCTATCTGCGCCCGAACTATGCAAAAGTGATAGCGGATATCGTAAAGGAAAACGGGGGCAAGCCGTTTCTTACAGACTGCAACACACTGTACCCGGGAGGGCGAAAGAACGCCTTAGACCATATAGACACAGCTTATCTCAACGGTTTTTCGCCGTTTTCAACAGGCTGCCACGTTATAATCGGCGACGGCATACGCGGGGAGGACGATGTGGAGGTTCCGGTCGAGGGCGGCGAATACGTCAGATTCGCGAAGATAGGCCGCGCGATTATGGACGCGGACGTGTTCATAAGCATGAACCATTTTAAAGGCCATGACTTCGCGGGCTTCGGCGGCGCTTTGAAGAATATAGGCATGGGCTGCGGCTCGGCCGCCGGCAAAGCGGACATGCACAGCAACGGGCTGCCTATTTTCTCTAAGGAGCGCTGCGCCGGCTGCGGCATCTGCGTGCGCAACTGCGGCTCCGACGCCGTCAGCATAATTGACCGCAAGGCGGTTGTGGACGAATCCAAGTGCCGCGGCTGCGCCCGGTGCATAGGCGTCTGCCCGCGCGGGGCCGTCCGCGGCAAGGAAGACAACGACGGCGCGCTGCTTAACCGCAGGATAGCGGAGTACGCCAAGGCGGTGCTGCAGAACCGCCCACATTTCCACATCAGCTTTGTCGTAGACGTGTCGCCCAGCTGCGACTGCCTGCCGAGCAACGATATGGCCATTGTCCCCGACGTTGGCATCTTCGCGTCGTTTGACCCCGTAGCCCTGGACGTGGCCTGCGCGGACGCGGTAAACGCGCAGAGCCCGCAAAAGAGCAGCGCGGCCGAGGGCAGCCGTCCCGGCGGCGACCACTTCGGCCATATGCATCCGGACTCAAACTGGCGCGTCGCCACCGCCCACGCCGAAAAGCTGGGCATAGGAGAGCAGAAGTACGAGCTAATCAAAGTGTAAAATATGCGCCGCAAAACGTGAAAAACGTTTCGCGGCGCATTTGTATCAGGACCGGAGGCAGGCTTCCCTCCGGTTTGCCGTCCGCTTTAGCGCCGAGACTGCAAGCCTCTTGGCGCCGAGCTGAAAGAGCCTACTTTGCCCGGCAAATGGAGTAAGAGCCGCTGGTCGGTGGATTACGACATAGAGAGCGATACGGCGCGGATAACGAAGTGAGACTAGGCGGCTCCGGAAAACCGGAGCCGCCGCGCGACAGTGTAAACTTCTCCCTCCGCCGCCTCCGTTCCCCTTGACAAGATGTATTAATAAATATACAATTATGCGGGGTGAGGCGGGCCATGTTCACTGTGATTGTCAAAGATAAAAATATGCAGCGCCGGGCGCTGGGGCTTCCGCTCTATTTCTGGGCGGCGTGGTCCCTCGATACCGCGGGCGCTGATTTTTTTGTTATGGCTTCGGACGAGGTCTACTGCGACCTTGTGGGACTCTGCCCCAAGGTAAAAAGAACGGACAAGCCGCAGGGCGTAATAATCGACGAACCGGTGCTTATAACAGCCACCGGCGCGGAGAATCTCGTTAAAACGGGAAAATTTCCGGCCGAGGGCTGCTATTTTGTGTCCGACACGCGCTCGCTTTTAATCGCGCAGAGAGAGGCAAGGCTGGACGTTATTTACCGCCATGCCGAAAACGGCGTAATATTTATGGACGAGCAAAGCTGCACGATCGACCCGCGCGTTACAATAGAGCCCGGGGCGGAGATTCTGCCGAACACAGTCATACTCGGGAAGAGCCACATAGGCGCGCGCGCGAAGATAGGGCCATTCGCCTATATACGGCCGGGCTGCAACATAGGCGCGGACACGAAGATCGGGGACTTTGTGGAAGTGAAGAACTCAAACGTGGGCGACGGCACAAAGTTTTCGCATCTGACATATGTAGGCGACTCGGACATAGGTAAAAACGTCAATTTCGGCTGCGGAACTGTGACAGTGAATTACGACGGGAAGAATAAATACAGAACCACCGTGCTAGATAACGCGTTTGTGGGCTGCAACACGAATCTTATAGCCCCTGTCACGGTCGGCGAAGGGGCGTATATCGCCGCCGGCTCGACGATTACGGACGATGTTCCCGGCGGAGGCTTTGCAATCGCCCGCTCCCGCCAGACGACAAAGGAAAAGAGACATAAATAGAGTTAATAAATTTTCGAGGTGTTCAAAATGATTTCACATGGCAAGGAGATCAAGATCTTTGCCGGCAACTCCAACAGGGCCCTGGCCGAGGGGATCTGCCGCGAGCTGGGGATTAAGCTGGGCAAGAGCGAGGTCGGGAAGTTTTCGGACGGAGAGGTCAGCGTCAGCATTTACGAGACGGTGCGGGGCTGCGACGTGTTCGTGGTTCAGTCTACATGCTCGCCTGTCAACGACAACCTCATGGAAATGCTGATTATGATCGACGCGTTTAAACGCGCGTCCGCCGGGCGCGTAACGGCCGTCATCCCGTATTTCGGGTATGCCAGACAGGACAGGAAGGCGAAGGCGCGAGACCCAATATCGGCAAAGCTCGTAGCCAACCTTATTACGCGCGCCGGTGCGGACAGGGTCCTCACAATGGATCTCCATGTGGCGCAGATACAGGGCTTTTTCGACATACCGGTGGACAATCTGCTAGGCGCCCCGGTCTTCACGCGCAGCATACAGGAGCGGTTCGGTGAACGCTGCAAGGACATGGTGGTGGTTTCGCCCGATATAGGCTCCGTCTCCCGCTGCCGCGATTTTGCCCAGAAGCTGCATATGAGCCTGGCAATTGTCGATAAGCGCCGCCAGCGCGCCAACAGCAGCGAGGTCATGAACATAATAGGGGACGTGCGGGGAAGGGACGTTCTGCTTTTCGACGATATGGTGGATACCGGCGGGAGCCTGGCCAACGCGGCCAACGCCATAGTGGAGCTGGGCGGCGCGAGGGACGTTTACGCCTGCGCGAGCCACGGCGTTTTGTCCGGCCCCGCTATTGACCGTATCGAGCAAAGCTGCATCAAGGAGCTCATGCTGCTTGACACTATACCGCTCCCGGAGGAGCACGGATCAAAGATAAGGCAGCTTCCCGTAGCGCCGATTTTCGCGGAGGCAATCAAACGGATCTATGAGGAAGTTTCAATCTCCCTGCTGTTCGTATGATGTTCTTCAGGAATAAAAGCAGCGAGTACCTGGTTGTTTTTCTGGGGAATCCGGGCAGGAAGTTTGAAAACTCGCGGCATAACGCCGGTTTTATGACGGCGGACCTGCTCTCAAAAAGGCGCGGGTTCAAAATCGACAAGCTTAAATTCAGGTCGCTATGCTGCCGGGCAAAGCTCGGGGGCAAATCAGTCGTGCTGATGAAGCCGCAGACATATATGAACCTCTCGGGCCAGGCCGTCGGCGAGGCCGCGCGGTATTACAGGATCCCGCCAGAGCGCGTGATAGTCGTCTTCGACGATATGACATTGCTGCCCGGCCGCCTGCGCATACGCCGCGACGGGAGCGCCGGAGGGCACAACGGCATTAAGAGCATTATAGAGGCGCTCGGGACGGACGGCTTTCCCCGGATTAAAATAGGCGTCGGCGGGCCTCCGCACCCTGACTTCGACGCCGCCGACTGGGTGCTGGGCGATTTTAACTCCACCGAGCGCGAAATCATGGAAAACGCGTTTCTGCGCGCGGGCGAGGCTCTTGAGTGCATTCTTGAGTACGGCATAGAGAGGGCAATGAACGAGTATAACTGAACATGCGCAGCCCCCGCTTAAATAGGCGGGGGCTTTTTGCGTTCACGCTTATACGATCATTACCGGCAGGCTCCCGGGCACAGCCCGGGTCAGGAGCGCCTATCCGAGTTCTCTTACGGCGCTTCTGACGGCGCCGTCAATATCGCCGGGGAATTGCGGCCTTGCAACAACGAGTTTAAAATCCCCTTCGGGACGCGTGGCGCAGTCGCGGGGGCAGCCGGAGATAATGAGCAGCGTATCAAAGCTTCCCTCTTCCCAGTAGACGAGGCTCACGCCGGGCAAGGCGCCCTCAATGCGTGAGAGAGCCTCCCTGGTGTCTATATAAGGGTTGCAGGAGCCGCAAAGGCGGTAGCCTACGCGGCGGCTAGAATTGGCGCTCAAAGCAGCTCAGTCCTCAATGCCCGCGAGGCGGCGGGCGAGCGACTTTTTATACTCTATATTTCCCTGCCGGGCTAAATTGACGCGCTGAGCCTGCGGGGAGCCCGCCCCGTGCATCGACTCGACCAGCGCCGTGCCGCTTGTCATATTCTCAAGCAGACGCGCCATGCGGTAGCGCGTCTCCATGGGGACGGAGTCGACGCCCTTATAGTATTTCCTCATGTATTTGCCGAGGACGGGGTGGTTAAGATCGGTATCGGAGGGGAGGGTGGCGAAGATGCCGCCCGCTATATCGTGCGCGAGCCGGTCTATTTCGTATATGTGCCGGGTCGTATTCTGCTTTGCGACGTTCGCGAGCATCTGGTCGACGAAATACGCCCCGGAGGCCGTCGGAGAGCCCTCGTAGGAGCAGGCTATAGAGCTTGAGTAAATAGTCTCCGTGAGGAGAATCATCTCAATAAGCTTATCCTTTATGTGGCTGGCCTTCGCCGCGCCGTTATAGTCGGCCATAGAAGCCGCCGCCCCGATTATCACGTCGGAGACGCCGCCCTTGCAGCCGCCGTAGTTCTGGCGGTGGTAGCTGGCGAAGCGCTCTACAAGCAGGCCGGCGTATTCATATTCGCCGCACATGAAAACATGGTCCCAGGGAACAAATACGTCGTCGAGAATGGTGAGCGCCTCTCCGCCGACTATGCCGTATTTGGCGTTGCCCTGGTCGATGCCGCAGCCGTTTACGCGGCGCTCGTCGTTGCTCTGGCGGCCGAATATATGCATGACGCCCGGCGCGTCGACCGGGAGGGCGCAGCAGACGGCGTAGTCCCTGTCTTCCCCGCCGAGGGCCCTTGTCGGCATAATAAGCATCTCATGGCTGTTGACTATGCCGGTCATATGCGCTTTAGCGCCGCGTATGACTATGCCCTTGTCGTCTTTTGAAACTACGTGCACGTAGAGGTCGGGGTCCTTTTGCTGCGAGGGGCCGAGAGAGCGGTCGCCCTTGGGGTCGGTCATCGAGCCGGCGACCATGACATCGGTCTCCTGCACGTGCTCAAGGTATTTTTTGAACGTCTCAAAATAGTTTGTGCCGTACGCCTGATCCATCTCGTAGGTCACGGTGTAGACGGCGTTTAGCGCATCGCAGCCGACGCAGCGCTGGAAGCAGGAGCCGGTTTTCTGCGCGATCATACGCAGCATTTTTACCTTTTTAACCAGGTCGTCCGTGCTTTGGTGAATATGAGTGAACCGGTTAATCTTTTTCCCGGTAAGGTGGCTTTTAGCCGTCATGAGGTTTTCATACTGAGGGTCGAAAGCCAGCTCATATGTGAGCGAGGCGCAATTGACGTGTGGGCGGGTAAGCGGCGAATCGACGACGCTCTCTATCTCCTCGCCGAAGGCGTATACTTTCGGGCGGATCTGCCGAAGGCTGTCGATATACTGCTGTCCGTTCATCATTTTAACAAAACCTCCGTTATTTCAATATACACATGATACTACCGCGCGTTTATTATGACAATATTCATTTGCGCCCTTCGGCAAAGCCGCGTTGTTTTTCAGGCGGGCGAATGGTATAATAATTGCAATTATTTCTGCGGGAGGAAAGCTATGCGTATTATTAAGGACAGCGCGCTGGGGCTGTGCGTCGACTATCAGGAAAGGCTCATGCCGGCCATGCGCGACGGCGATGCGGTCATTAGCCGCGCGAAGCTGCTTATAGAGGGCCTTCGTATTTTGAACGTGCCTGTAATCGTTACCGAACAGTACCCGAAAGGCCTTGGCAGGACGGTGGAAGTACTGAGGGGAGCCCTCGGGGACGTTAATTACTGTGAAAAAAACGCTTTCTCCTGCTGCGACGACGAAAATATCATGAAGGCAATAGAAAGCAGCGGGAAGAAGAACGTGATTGTTTTCGGGGTCGAAGCACATGTGTGCGTTTTGCAGACCGTGGAAGACCTCATTGAGCGCGGCTATAACGCCGTGCTTGCAGCCGACTGCCTCAGCTCGCGCAGGGAGGCTGATATGAGATTCGCGCTTGAGCGCGCACGCGGCTCCGGAGCCGTGCTGACCACTGCCGAGGCCATTCTTTTCGAGCTCCAGAGATACGCCGCAGGAGACACGTTTAAATCAATATCAAAGCTTGTAAAATAGAGCCCCAAGCAATTTCGGCGGGGCGTTGATGCTCGCCCGGCAGAGGAAGGCGATAGGAAGGCAAAGGCCTGCCCGAGGCTAGACAAGGCGGGAGGCAGCTTCGCGGAGCTTTTCAAGAAGGCTTTCGGCGTCCTTCGAGTTTTTGCCCGCGCCCTGAGCAAGAGAGTCGCTCCCGCCCCCTTTTGCGTTGAAGAGCCCGTTTGCAAGAGTGGACAGCTCCCGGCAGCTTAGAGCTACGCCGGGCGTTTTTGAAAATATATAGCCGATGCGCTCGCCCATGGCATAAAATACGCCGGCGAGCGTTTTTTCATGCCGGAGCAGAGAGGAGAGAAGCTGCTTTGCCTCGGCATCGTCAGCTTCCACAAGCGCGAAAGCGAGCGTAGTGCCGTTGATTTTCGGCGCATGTGAGAGGACCTCGTCCGCGTACTTCTCCATGAGCCTG
Source organism: Oscillospiraceae bacterium (assembly GCA_050944055.1). Lineage (GTDB taxonomy): Bacteria > Bacillota > Clostridia > Oscillospirales > Oscillospiraceae > JBMNQI01. Next base: position 46,220 of record JBMNQI010000008.1, read on the forward strand.
CCTGCATACTGGCGCAGCCTGGAGGCCAGCTCGCGGTTTTCCTGTTTCAGCCGCTCGACCCTCTCAAATATATTTTCCGTGCTGAGCGACGAGCGCAGGGAAGCGTCGAGGTCGTGCTTTTTCTGATAATCGAGCAGGGCGCGCCTGCCGCAGACGACCTCAATGCGCATACCGCCCCTGTGCCTGTCGGCCCTCACGACCTTTATAAGCCCGACCTGCCCGGCTGAGGAGACATGCGTGCCGCAGCATGTGCAGGCGTCCCCGCCCTCGACGATTACGATGCGGAGGAGGCCTTTTACCTTGTCCGTCGCCTTTCGGAGATGCAGGCCGGACAGCTCCGTATCAAGGCGCTCTATGATATCGACGCGCCTGTTCTCCCAAATCTGCCTGTTTGCAAATTCCTCCGCTGCGCGTATCTGCTCCCTTGTCACCTCGGCGTCGAGGTCTATGGTTACGAGCTCTTCGGACATGTGGAAGCCTATGTTGTTTATGCCGTAAAGCGCGAAAAACGCGTGCGAGATCATATGCTCGCCCGTATGCTGTATGCTGTGGTCAAGCCGCACTTCCTTATCGACGCGGAGAGTAACGCGCTCTCCCGGAGAAAAACCGCGCGAGCAAAGGTGGTAGACTACGCCGCCGTTTTCGCGGACTGTGCTTATCTCCGCGCCGTCTATATTGCCCCTGTCGCTAAGCTGCCCTCCGCCCTCGGGGAAGAAGGTCGTGCGGTCGACGGCGACCCAAAAGCCGCCGTCGGCGGCTTCGCTAGATATAACCTCTGCTTCGATTTCCAGCAGATCGGGATTTGTAAGGTATAGCTTTTGTGTCGGCATTGCGCACCTCGGAAATGAGAAGATATACTGGCGGCAGCCCGGAGACTGTGCGCTACAGTACTGAAAGATAGCGCTCGCCCGAATCGGGTAAAAGCGCGACTATGAGCTTGCCGGCGCTGTCCGGCCTGGCGGCGACGGTCTTTGCGGCGAAAACGGCGGCGCCGGAGGAGATACCGGCAAGCAGCCCGTCCGACGAGGGCAGCGCGCGGGCCTCTTTCAGCGCGTCGTCCGTCTTTACCGTAATAATCTCGTCGATGACGCTTCGATCGAGGATTACAGGGACAAAATTAGGGCCGATGCCCTGTATGCCGTGGCTTCCCGCCCGGCCCTGCGTCAAAAGCGGGGACTCGAACGGCTCGACCCCGATAATCTTCACGCCGGGATTTTTCTCTTTAAGATAGCGGCCTGTCCCGGTTATCGTCCCGCCCGTGCCGATAGTGGCGATAAAAATATCTACATTTCCGTCCGTATCGCGCCATATTTCCGGCCCGGTGCTTTGGTAGTGGGCTTCAGGATTTGCCGGGTTTCCGAACTGGCCGGGTATATACGAATTGGGAATCTCTCTGTGCAGCTGTTCCGCCTTTTCGGCGGCGCCGGCCATTCCCAGATTACCGTCCGTGAGCACAAGCTCGGCCCCGTAGGCGCGAAGCAGGCTGCGCCGCTCGACGCTCATGGTATCGGGCATGGTGAGAATTACGCGGTATCCCCGCGCGCGGCCGAAGGCCGCGAGGCCTATGCCCGTGTTCCCGCTCGTAGGCTCTATAATCGTGCCGCCGGGCGAAAGAAGGCCGCGCCTCTCGGCGTCGAGTATAAGCTTAAGCCCGATTCTGTCCTTAACGCTGCCCGCCGGGTTGAAATATTCGAGCTTAAGCAGGATATCGGCCGGCCGTTTGCCGGAAAGGCGGAGAAGCGGGGTGCTGCCCACAAGCTCGCTTACGCTGTTAAATATTTTCATTGGAATTTCATTCCTTTCTCATAGCTTTCGCAAAACGGGCTATATCAAACACCGTCGCCGCCAAATCCGCGCGGCTGCGGGGACGGGCCTCGCAGAGAGGGACGGAGACGCGGTTTATGCTGAAAATAGACGTCAGCCCCTGCGAGTAGAGCTGCTCCGCGCCCTTTCCAACGTCGCCGACAATTGCGATAACGGGTATGTTTTGCTTCCCGGCGCGTTTTGCAACGCCGCAAACCACCTTTCCGCGGGCGCTCTGCCCGTCAATGCGGCCTTCGCCGGTTATTACAAGATCGGCTCCTTCAAGCAGGCTGTCAAAATCCGCGACGTCGAGCACGGTCTCGATCCCCATTTTAAGCTCGCCGCCGAGGAAGGCGTAAAGCCCGCCGCCCATGCCGCCGGCCGCGCCCGATCCGGGTATTTCCGCTATATCGGCGCCGAGGTCGCGCGAAATGACCGAGGCCAGGTGCTTAAGCCCTTCGTCGAGCAGCTTCACGTCCGCCGGCGAAGCGCCCTTCTGCGGCCCGAAAACACAAGCCGCGCCGTTGGGCCCGCAGAGCGGGTTGTCCACATCGCACATTATCGTGACAGGTATGTTTTTCATATCGGCTCTGCCCGATATGCGGCTGATCTCGGAGAGCGTGCCCCCGGTGGGGATAAACTCTTTGCCCTGCCTGTCAAAGAATTTGACGCCTAGAGCCGCGGCGAGGCCGCAGCCGCCGTCGTTCGTCGCGCTGCCGCCGAGGCCGATTACGAGTCTTTTGCATTTGGGAAGTGCGTCCGCTATGAGCTCGCCTACGCCGTATGTAGTGGCGATAAGCGGGTTTTCGCGTCCTTTGACCATCGGTAGCCCGGCGGCGGCCGCCATTTCCACAACAGCCGTGCCGTCCTCCAAAAGCCCGTAAAAGCTTTCAGTCTTTTCCCACAGAGGGCCCGTGACCTGAAGCTGCTCGCGATGCCCGCCGAGCGCCGCGAGGAAGCTCTCCACCGTGCCCTCGCCCCCGTCGGCAACCGGTATGCTGACGATTGCGGCGCCGGGGTCGGCGCGCCTTATTGAGCGAGAGGCCAATTCGCAGAATTCTATGGACGACATCGTGCCCTTAAACGAGTCCGGAACGATTATAATTTTCAATTGTGCCACCTCCCGTGAGATACGCGAAGCTTATGTAATCAATTGCTTGCCCGAAAAATTGTATCACATATTACAGCCTGCTTCAAGGCTTGGCCTGGGGCGCCGGCCGGGGACGCGGGAAAACGAGGCAGAGGCGGCCGGAAACAAACAGACAGACGGAATCCGGCGTAAAATCCGGACTCCGTCCGCTGAACTGAAATTCCGCAGGGCGCCTTAGGCGGGCGGCTTCGGGGGCCTGTTCGCGGCGCGCCCGCGGTATTTATTATGACGGGCGCGGCCTGCGCCGCCTGTCTTGCCGGAATTAGGCTTTGCCGCCTTTTTTGCCTGGGCGCTTTGCTTAGGCGCGGGCTGCTCCGGCAATTTCTTTTTGGGCTGAACCGCTTTGGCCTTAGTCGCGCTTTTCTCCTCGGCCTCCCGGCTGTTCGGGTTTTGCGCCGCCTGCGCGCCGGCCGGGGATTTTTTACGCCGTTTGCGGCGCTTTGATGGCAGGCGCTGCTCCTCGTCCTTCCCGTCTCCGTGATCGTCCTGTTCCTCCGCCAGCTCCCTGGCCGGCTCCGGATCCGATAAGAAATCCAGGCTGTCAAACGAAAAAAGGCTGCCAAGCCGCATGGCGTCGTCGGCCTTCTTGTATTCCTCAAGACGGCCGCCGTTCTCGGCGTCATAGCGGTAGATTTTCTTATCGGCCTGGTTCTCGAAGCGCACCTTTACAAGCTGCCTGAGGAGGTTTACCTCGGCGACTGTTCCGGGCCCGTCGGGAGTATCTATGGGCGAATTGACCTTGGGAAGGCGCCTGACAAGGTCCTCGTACGCGTCCTGCTCGTATTTGAGGCAGCACATAAGCCTGCCGCAGGTCCCGCTTATTTTTGAGGGGTTCAGGGAGAGATTCTGCGTCTTGGCCATTTTTATCGAAACCGGCTGAAAATCGTCCAGGAAGGAGGCGCAGCAGAATGGCCTGCCGCAGATGCCGAGGCCGCCGAGAAGCTTGGCCTCATCCCGCACGCCTATCTGCCTGAGCTCAATCCTGATGTGGAAGACGCTGGCCAGATCCTTGACAAGGTCGCGGAAATCGACGCGCCCATCCGACGTGAAGAAGAATATGACCTTATTGCGCTCGAAATTGTATTCGCAGCCGACGAGCTTCATATCGAGCCCGTGCTTTTCAATCTTTTCCTGACATATCTCCAGGGCCTTTGCTTCCTTTTCGCGGTTTTCGTTGACTATCGCGATGTCCTCGCGCGTGGCGCGGCGTATGATAGGGCGCAGGGGCTGGACGACGCACGAGTCGTCAACCATGTGGTTTCCTTCGGCGCACACGCCGTATTCAATGCCCCGCGCAGTGTCGATAATGACTTCCTCTCCGGGGGCCAGGACATGGCCCGCAGGGTCGAAATAATACAGCTTTCCGCCGTTTTTAAAACGGACGCCAACAACTTCGGTCAAATTTTAACCTCCCAGCAGTAAACCAGCGCAAGTCCGCACAGGAGGCCGACGCCGGTGTTATATTCATAGTAAGAGCGCAGTAAGCGGAGCCTTGGCACAAGCTTAAGCTCCGGAGCCGGAGCGCCACCGGCTTCATTGAGTATTGTTTGGCAGACTTCGTCGATGAAGTCAAAAAATTCGTCCCTTTTTAGTTTTTCTTGTTTTTTCCAGAATAGTCCCAGCTCCCATTTATCGTTGGCGCGTATAAGCGAAAGCAGCTGCGCGGCGCGGTCCGTAGGCTCGGGGCGGGCGGACGGCAGGCGCACGGCAGCGCAGCGGGATCGCACCGTTGGGAGCAGGTCGGAGATGGACTGGGCGGTGATGATGAAAAAGGCGGAAGCGGGCGGCTCCTCAAGGATTTTCAGCAGTACGTTCTGAGTCCGCGCTTCCATCGGGCCGTCAATGATAAACGCGCGCTCGTCCGCCTGGTTCGGGCGCACGTATGCCTCGCTCCTGACGCTCCGGCACTGGTCGATTAGTATCGAGGACTTGTCTTTAAGCGGGCGCACTATGGTTATATCGGGATGCGGTATGTGCGGGGTCACGCCGAGGCGCGCGGCGGCCAGAGCCTCCGCCTTTTTCGAGCGCTCCCCGGCCGTGCCCCCCGTAACAATTGTTGCCTGGTATGTCACAGCTTGTAAAACTGCTCTACGTCGAGGACGGCTATCGTGGCGCCGCCGACGGATATCTCAACGGGCTGGCCTGTGTAGAATATATTTGAAAAGTCGGCGGCAGGTATGACGAGCTGCTTCCGGCTGTGTGAAAACTCCTCGTATATGGCCAGTACGTCCTTGACGCGGTCATCCTCGACAATAGTCATCAGCGTAGTGTTGCCTGTGCGGAGCAGGCCGCCGGAGGTTGAGAGCTTTGTGTAAAAAATGCCGTTCTTTGAGAGGCTGTTCGTGACGTTTCTTGTATCGTCATGGTTTATTACGGCTATTATTAGCTTCATAATTACCCTCCTGTCTCCTTACGCCTGAATAATACGTCGCTCGGTTGCGCTGTGTCTGTTGGCAGGGCCGCTGCGCTTTTTCGGCAGTTGTGCATAAAGCCCTCTTATTCAATCACTACCTCCGCCTCACTATCATTATATCCCTGAGCCCTCAAATACTCCAGATGTTTTTTTTCAATTCTTTCGCCTGGAGCTACTGCCGGCACGCCGGGCGGGTATATTACGAGCGGCCTTGCTGCTATGCGGCCAGCAGCCTCGCTCAAACGCACGCACTCGTGCTTTCTGTCCAGGACGGAGCGGGGGCTCATGACTGCTTCAGCTTCGGGAGGCATGTCCTGGCTTAAGTTCTGCCTTCCTGAGCGCCCGCCGATGCGCTCGAGCGCCTGCAGTGAGGAGGAGAGCCTATGCATAGCCGCGTCGCTGTCGGCGCAGGTCATAATGAAGACGACGCTGCGCTGGTCGGACATTTCGGGCGTAACGCCGAAAACTCTCTCAAGACGCAGGCAGTCCCTGCGCCCCGCGCCCGTCATAACCGCAAGCCGGCAGGGGTCGAGCTTAAAACCCGTATCCTCCGATGTGAGACAGCGGAAGACGCCGCGGCCGTTAACCGCCGAGCGAATCTTTTCTGCTGCTTCGGCAGCACGGGCGTATTCGGCGCGCCCCGTGTTTTCCATATAATCACGGCAGAGATCGATCGCTGCCAGCATCGCGTAGTTAGGGCTCGTCGTGCCGGTGAGGCTCATCGCCGCGCGCGCTTCCTTCTGCGTGTAATCACGCCAGAAAAGGAGGGCCGTCTGCCCCGGCGCGGGCAGGGTCTTATGTGCCGAGGTGACGGAGATGTCCGCCCCGAGGCCGACAGCGCAGGCTCCAAAGCCAGGAAGAAACGGAAGGTGAGCCCCGTGCGCCTCGTCCACTACGAGCTTCACGCCGCGCTCGCGGCAGATCTCCGCTATATCCGAGACAGGCGAAATCACTCCGTAATATGTCG
>JBMNQI010000009.1:0-47605 GCA_050944055.1 Oscillospiraceae bacterium
AAAAGATTTGGGAGGTCGGCGTAATGGACAGAAGAAAGCGCGTTTTAGCTCTTGCGGTTGTGTTCGCGTTGAATATTTTGGTCATCCTGCTTGCCGAAAGCGCTTCTGCGGCGACTTTCAAGCAGGGCTCGACCGGCAGTACGGTGACTCAGATACAGCAGAGACTCATAAACTGGGGTTATCTCAGCGGCTGGGCCGACGGTGTTTACGGGAGTAAGACCAGAGCCGCGGTTGTAAAATTCCAGCGAAAAAACGGCCTCAAGGTCGACGGTATCTGCGGGCCTGAGACACTGGCGGCGCTGGGCATCAGCGTTACAAGCGGAGGCAGCCAGCGGAACGAGGTCAACCTTTTGGCCAGGCTCATTTCGGCGGAGGCGCGCGGGGAACCGTACAGCGGAATGGTTGCGGTAGGCGCTGTTGTCCTGAACCGCGTCGACCACCCGTCTTTTCCTAATACACTTGCGGGCGTCATCTATCAGAAAGGCGCTTTCACGTGCATAGAAGACGGCCAGTGGGACCAGCCCGTCAGCGATTCCGCTTACCAGGCCGCGAGGGAGGCGCTTAACGGCTCCGACCCTTCGGGCGGCGCTATCTACTACTATAACCCGAATAAGGCGTCTAACCAGTGGATACGCTCGCGGCCGGTTATAACTACCATAGGCAGCCACTTGTTCTGCGCATAAAAGGCAAAAGCTCCGGGCGCTTCGGCATCCGGAGCTTATTAGCGCGTGCAGGCTTTCCCTGCTTATAGGCTTTTTCAGTAGGAAATATTGAGGAGAAACGAGGCGATATTGAAAAAGATCGTAAGAGAAAGAGCGTCGACTATGGTGGTTATGAGCGGGCTGGCCATTAAAGCCGGGTCAAGCCTGAGCTTTGTGGCAAGAAGAGGCAGCGTGCAGCCGACCAGCTTGGAAACGACGACGACGCAGACAAGAGTGAGGGAGACAATAAGCGCCATCTGCGAGTCCTGGTACATAAATATTATGCGCGCGTAATTCACGGCGGCAATCATTATGCCGACCATGAGGCTGATGCGAAGCTCCTTCCACATTATCCATAGTATGTCCTTAAAACCGACCTCACCGAGCGTCAGGCTGCGTATAACCGAGACGCTGGCCTGGCTGCCCGCGTTGCCGCCAGTTCCCATCAGCATCGGTATGAAGGAGGCCAGCATCACGTTCACGGCAAGCGCGGACTGATATTTTTCGATTATAAGCCCCGTCAGCGTGGCGGAGAGCATGAGGACGACGAGCCATACGATGCGCTTTCGCGCAAGCATGATTACGCCGGATTGGACATAGCTGGCCTCAATAGGCTGCATGGCGGCCATCTTGTATATGTCTTCCGAGGCCTCTTCCTCAATAACGTCTACTATATCGTCGATTGTAATTATGCCGACAAGACGATTCTCCATATCTACGACCGGCAGCGACTCAAAGTCGTATTTTTTAAACAGCATCGCGGCCACGGCCTGATCGTCGTGCGTGTTGACGGATATGACGTTTCTCTCCATTAGTTCGGAAACGAGCTGGTCGTCCCGCCCTCCGAGCACGTCGCGAAGGCTGATTACGCCCTCGAGCCTGCGCTTCCCGTCCGTTACAAACAGTGTGGAGATTGACTCCTTGTCAGCGCAGTGCCGGCGGATCTCGTCAATCGAACGGCCGACAGTCCAGTCCCCGTCGAGCTCCTGAAGCTCTATTGTCATTAGGCTTCCGGCCGAGTCCTCCGGGTACATAAGCAGCTGGTTGATATATTTCCGGGTTTCGCTGCTGGCCGTTTTAATGACGCGCTTGACTATGGACGCCGGCATCTCCTCAAGAAAATCCACAGTGTCGTCCAGAAACAGATCATCTATAATACGGGCCAGCTCGCTGTCGTTTATGACTTCGACGACGGCTCTTTGAAGATCACGGCTGAGATAGGAAAAAACCTCGGCCCCAATATCCTTCGGAAGCAGGCGGAAGACAACGACAAGACGCGGGTCGTCCCTGATCTCCTCGATAAACTCCGCGATGTCGGCGGATTTCATCTCCTGTATCTGCCTTCGCGCTTCAAAATATTTTTTTTCGTCAATTAAATTCAGCAACTCCCCAATTTAAAAACCCCCTGACTGGAGGCGGGGAGAGAGTCCATAAGCTTATGCGCGGGCGGATTTATTCCCGCTTCATTACGGACGGTCCCCGACCTCTGTATGTATTATGCGCCGAATCCGTACTGTGTCCCGAGCCCGAGTCCATCCGTTTTTCACCACCTGTAAAACAGACTCTTATAGAAGGTTAAACATATGTTTCTTGCATTTCTTAATAATATAATATAAAATTTCCAGCATAGAATAATTGCCGAAAGCGGCGTATACCCTCTTCGCCCGTGATGCGGGACAGAAGTTCATAAAAGGCCGCACAATAATCTAAAGATTTGTCGGGAGGTAATGATCTTGGATGTAATGAAAGCAATCGCTGAGCGCAGGAGCATACGCGCGTATAAGGACGCGCCGGTTACCAAAGAACAGCTTATGACCGTTCTCGAGGCTGTCCGCCTCGCGCCGTCGTGGAAGGACAAGCAGTGCTGGAGCGTCGTCGTCGTATCCGGGCGCGAGCGCATCAGGCAGCTCGGCGTGCTTCTTCGGAATAACCCCGGCGCAAGCGTCTTCGAAACAGTGCCGTATTTCCTCGTATTTGTCGCGGACCCGTCAAAGAGCGGCAACCGTGAGGATAAGCCTTATTATATGACGGATATTGGCATATGCATGCAAAACGCCGTGCTCGCGGCGCGCGAGCTGGGCCTCGGCACCTGCTGGATAGGCGCTTTTACCGAAGAGCCGATTAAAAAGTTCCTGGGAATTCCGGAAGAACTGAGAATCGTGGCCCTGACGCCGCTCGGCGTACCCGCAGAAAACCCGGATATGCGCCCCCGCATGGAGATTTCAGAATTCGTTTTTGACAACGAGTGGGGGAAAAAACTGTGACGCGGCTGGTGCCGGGGTACTAAGATGTATTGTGTACGCATTCCCGGAATTGAGAACGCGGCTAATATTGCCGAGGCGTACAGAGCGCAGGAGGAAGTAGGCGAAAACGTCGTTATCCTGGGCGCGGATCTTCGCGGCTGCGAGGCGGCTTTGCATTTTTCGCGCCTCGGAAGGAAGGTGCGCCTCGTCGAAAGCGGGCCTGCGGTAGCGCCGGAGGCGGAGAGCATCCTGCGCGGGCCTCTGCCCGGGCGTCTCGACGAATACGGCGTCGAAGTAATACTGAACACGACCTGCACCGCTATTGAGCACGACGGCGTACGCGTGCGCATGACAGGAGACATAAACGGGGCTGAGCTGTTTATATATGCCGATACCGTGCTTGTCGGCGCGGGCTCCGGTCAAGAACTCTGACGGGGCGGTATTGTCGCCGCGCGGGTTTTCGGAACAGGCTAATATTTAGTATAAAAACGGGGTATCTCAAATTGCTGAGATATCCCGAAATACTCTTATCCCGAGGCCGAAGGCCGTTCTCGTGATATCAGCGCTTTTCGGGAATGGCGAGGAAAGCCGCCCAGTCCTCCTCCATACGTTTTTCTTTTATGAAAAAGCCGTTTTGCTTGAGAGCGCTTTCAACCTCGCCGGCCCTGTGGGAGATTATTCCGGAGCATATGAAGGCGCCTCCGGGTGCGATAAAACGGCGGACAAAGCCTGATAGAGGTATAATTACGTCAGCGACTATGTTGGCGAGAACGAGGACCGATTTTTCGGCCTCAAACCGAGACTTTAAACCCTCGTCCGTAAGCGCGTTGCCGCATATAAAGCTGCATTTCGGAGGATAAAACCCGTTTTCGGCGGCGTTTTTCGCAGCAGTGTCCGCCGACAACGGGTCGATATCGCAGCCGAGCGCCGTTTCCGCGCCGAGCAGCAATGAGGCGATGGCAAGTATGCCGCTGCCGCACCCCAAATCCAGGACGCTGCCGCCCCGCAATCCGGCCTTTTCCATAAGCTCGAGGCAGAGCCTCGTCGTGGCGTGAGAGCCTGTGCCGAAGCTGACGCCGGGATCCAGGCGCAGGACTTTGCGCGTATTTCCCTCGGGCAGAGGCTCCCAAAGAGGCAGAATAAGCAGCTTCTCACCTGCTGCAATCGGTTTATAGTATTTCTTATAGTTGTTTTCCCAGTCTTCGCTCTTAATAACTGCTGTTTCTATATTGTAGCCGGCACAAAGGGAATTCAGCCTGGGCAGCTCTTTTTCGTCGGAGAGGTAGAGCTTTATTCGGGACAGGCCGCGCGTCGCGGCTATAAGCTCGTCGTCAACATAGTCCCAGCAGGACCTGTTGTTTTCAAGGAAGGCGTCGAAATCCGCCTCGTCCTCAATCTGCAGGCCGGTGTAGCCCGCTATCGTAAGCTTTTCGGCAAGCGAATCTATTTCGTCATGTGTCGTTGAAATCGAAACCTCTATCCAGTCCATATGCCCTCCGATAACTATCCGTATACCGTGACGCCCGTAAGTTCGCCCGAATCGGAGACGTTGTTGCCGAAGCAGTACAGCTTCTGCAGCCTGGGGCAGCCCTTGAGGCCGGCGACGCTCGTTAGCTGGTTGTAGTCAAGGTCGAGCTTAGTGAGGGAGGGGCAGCCGATGAAGGCGCGTACCTCCGATATGAAGTTGTGATTCATATAGCAGGCCTCAAGCGACGACATCCCGGACATATCGGGCAGCAATGAGAGATTGTTTGAATTGAGGTTGAGCCTCTTCAGGCCGGTAAGCTCCGTCAGCGGCGAGATGTCCGAGACGAGGTTATTTTCCATTTCAAGCGTTTCAAGCTCCTTGCAGGCGGAAAGCGCGCTTAATTCCGAAATGCCGCAGAAATTAGCGACAAGCGTCTTCATGGAGTCGCAGCCGCCTATCGGGGATATATCCGCGACCGGGCAGCGGGTTATGTTTAGGTAAGAAAGGGCGGAAAGGCCTGAAAGCGGCCCTAAGTCGGACGCGACGTTGTCCTCAAGGTCCAGGCGCTCCAGGGTTAGTATGTTGGAAAGCGGGGACAGGTCGCCGACGGCGTTTTCGCGCAGGTTGAGCGCGATAAGCCCGTTCATCTCGGACAGCGGGGTAATGTCGGAGAGGCTGTTTTCCGACAGGTTGAGTTCTTTGAGGCTGCCGAGGCTTGTCAGTGCGGAGAGCCCTGCTATACTGTTGTCCGGCAGGCGCAGGATTTCGAGCGTGCCTATCTCGGATATAATATCCAGATCCTGAGTCGATATGTCGCAGGATTCCAGAGTAAGGCTTTTCAGCTTGCCGAGCTGCCGAAGCTGCGACCAGTCGAGGTTTTTCTGGTCCTTGAGCGTAAGCTCGGTAAGCTCCGGGAACCAGTGCAGGTCGCCGAGCGAATTAAGCGCGCCGTCCGCTTCGCCGACTTCGAGCGCTGTGACGGCCGCTGCCTCCGTGCTTATGACTTCAAGACCGGCGGCTTTACCAAGCGCGCGGCGCGCGGCTTTCTCCATGGCCTGGTCTTCGAAGGTTACGACCTGAATGACGTCCTTTACCTCGTATTCGGCGCGCACCATGGAGCTGACCGCGCCGTATTCGTCGACGGCGATGGCGATAATCTCGGTGACTCCGTCCCCCAGTGTAATGGGCCCGGAATAGACGCTGCCGGAGGTGGACGGGTAGTCTCCGCCGACGCTGTAAAGGCAGTTTACGTCAGAGTCGATAGCAACGGATATGTATTCGTTGTAAACGCCGGGAGCGGGAGAGAGGATGGGGGCGGCGGGGCGTGCTTTTTCGATTTCGGCCTTTGCGTCCGGGTCGGCTACGCTGTCGAGCAATATGGCGGCGTCGAGCAGCTTGTCCTGCTCGACGAATGCGGCCGAAAGACGTATATAGAGCGCGGACGAAGAAGGGCATGACCTGATCCCGTCGTAAAGCGTCTGCTCCGCCTTTGTATAGTCGCTGTTGTCTATGTAATAATTGGCTATAGCGAGATAAAGCTCCGGCTGATCGCTGACACGGTCAACCGAGCGCCGATAGCAGGATACCGCGGCTTCAATATTGCCTTTTTCGGCGGCGCGGTCGCCAAGCTTAGTCCAGATTTCCGCCATCAGATCGTCGCGGAAGAAATATATAAAACCGCAGGCTATTATAGCCAGCAGTACGAGTGCGAGCAGGACTTTCAAAAGCTTCATGTCGTTAATCCCCGTTTTTACAATAATGCTCAGTCTGGATTATAACACAGGAGGATTTTAAAAAGCAAAGCCTAATTGACTTTTTACAATTTGTTTACGCTTTTATGAGCATTCTGTATATAATTGTATCATTAAACTATGTTTTATAATAATACAGGAAATTGATCTGTTTGCCCGCACGGCGGCCGTCGCGGCAACGCGCTCGAATACTCTCAGGTTTAGCTTCGTGCGGTGAAAGGAATTGCAATATGGAAAAGAAACTCGTTCTGGTCGTCGAGGACGACGCTAATATAGCGGAGCTGCTGCGCCTTTATCTCGAAAAGGAGGATTTCAGCGTCGTTTCGGCCGCTGACGGCGGCGAAGCACTGAAAAGATTCAACGAGGATTCGCCTGATATTGTGCTTCTGGACATTATGCTGCCCGTGATGGACGGCTGGACGGTCTGCCGCAAGATCAGGGAGGTTTCCGCCGTCCCGATAATTATGCTCACAGCCAAAGGCGAGACCATCGACAAGGTGAGCGGACTTGAGATGGGCGCCGACGATTACATAACCAAGCCGTTCGAGATGAAAGAGGTAATAGCGCGAATAAGGGCGGTTCTTCGCCGCGGCTTCAAGGAGGCTGAGACGCAGAAAAAGCTTACGTTTGACAAGCTCGTAATCAATATGGACTCATACGAGCTGCTCGTGAACGGGAAGCGCGTCGACACTCCCCCGAAGGAGATGGAGCTTCTGTACCACCTTGCTTCCTCTCCGAACCGTGTTTTCACGCGCAATCAGCTGCTCGACGAGGTATGGGGATTTGATTATTTCGGCGATTCCCGCACGGTGGACGTACATATAAAGCGCCTGCGCGAGAAGCTTGAGAACGTGAGCGACAGGTGGAGCCTTCGCACCGTCTGGGGCGTCGGTTATAAGTTTGAATCCAAGGATTAACAGTTTTGAGGAGGCGCCTTCGTGAAAAGCCTGTTTATGCGGCAATTTTTAACGACCGTGGCGCTGCTTATTATCAGTTTCGCGCTGACAGGGGCGCTCTTCTTCTCCTTTTCATACCAATACATCATGTCGGATAAGAAGGAGGCTCTGCAAAAAAACGCCGATACCGTGGCCCACTCCGCGCTTGCCTACCGCAAGACCGGGGACCTCGGCTCGAACTGGGATTTCCGAATGAACATCACTTCAACCGCGCAGGCCGCGGGAATCCACATTTTCGTCTGCGATCCCGGCGGCGTGGTTATCTCCTGCTCAGACCAGGATTTCCGCAGCCGCTATATTGGGAGAATCCTGGATAAAATTGTGGTGGATACGGTGACGCGGGACGGGGAGTACATCGCGCTTACCGACCTGGGCGGGTTTTACGATACCCAGTATTACGTCGTCGGGCGTCCTATAGCCTCCAGGGAAGGGAATGCCAACCTCGGCATGGTTTTTGTCTCAGCCGACGTGTCCAGCCTCAAGGCGCTCACGCGCACGCTTCTCGGCACATTTATATTTGTCGCCATTTGCGTCATGCTTCTGGCCTTTTTCTTCACCACCTACGCCTCTCAGCGCCAGACCAAGCCGCTTATGGAGATGGCGGAGGCGGCGCGCCGCTTTGCCCACGGCCAGTGGGAGGTGCGTGTGCGCGACTACGGGCGCAAGGACGAGCTCGGGCAGCTCGCGACGGCTTTTAACGCAATGGCGGACTCTCTCTCGCGCGGTGAGAAGCTGCGGCGGGAGTTTGTCTCGAATGTATCGCACGAGTTGAAAACGCCGATGACGACGATAGCCGGGTTCATAGACGGCATTCTGGACGGGACTATACCTCCGGAGCGGGAAAAACAATACCTGTCGATCGTTTCGGGCGAGATTTCGCGCCTGTCGCGCCTAGTCCGGCGCATGCTGGAGATTTCGCGCCTGCAGTCGGACGACGTGAAGCTCAATAAAATCTCGTTCGACCTTGTCGAGCTGATGCTGCGGACCCTGCTCACATTTGAGCAGAAGATAGAGGCAAAAGGCCTGACTGTAATGACCAAGCTGCCGCGCGACGCCGTCATGGTAAACGGCGACCCCGATTTGATCACTCAGGTAATATACAATCTTATTGAGAACGCGGTCAAATTCTCCTCAAAAGGCGGCCAATTGGGACTGGAGATCGTCAGGAAGGGCGGCAAGGCCCACGTAACGGTGCGAAATGAGGGCGAGACCATACCACCGGAACAGCAGGCGCTTATTTTCGACCGCTTCCACAAGGCAGACACCTCGCGCTCGGCCGACCGCGACGGGGTCGGCCTGGGGCTTTATCTCGTGAAGACTATTCTTGACAACCACGGCGAGGATATAAGCCTGCAAAGTAAAAACGGCGTGACCGAATTTACGTTCACGCTGGGTTTGGCCGATAGGAAATGACTGAGAGTTTAAGAAATATTCATATTTTATTAATATCAGTGTCTAAATTAGAAACTATATATAGCATATAAGCTGGAGGTTGGACAAACGATGGATTATACATCCGGGAATTATTACGGCTCCAAAGCGTCATCCGGCGAGGGCGGCAAAACGCAGGAAACAAGGCGCGGCGGAGATTATCCTCCGCCCGGCCGTTCCCGGGGCGAGGACGCATCGTTTCCCCTCCGCTTTGAAAGCGGAAATGTGGACGCGGAGAATCACTCATCCGGATCGCCCTCTCAACTGCTTCATACCGATAATTCTCTCTCTTACACCGCCTACAGCCGCGCCTCCGCGTCCGTTCCCGCGAGAGATTTTATGAAGAAGTACCCGGAGCTGCTGGTAAAACCAAGAAAGAAACGGAGAAACGGCGTTTTTTTCACAGTCGCTGCCATGCTGCTCCTGTCCCTCGTTATTATCTGCGGCTTAATCTGGATAATTGCCTTCGCGGGAACAGGCGCCGTGCCGGAGACGGAGGTTCCCGATAAGATAATCCTCCCGACGCCGACAGCAAAGGTCGAGCCGAAAAATCCGGAGCCCACGCCCGTTTATAATGCCCCTCCGGGCAAAAGCGCTTCAATGGTTATAACGGGTCAGCCCGACGCCTCAAGCAGCATGGGCTTCGCCGATATCTATGAAAAATGCATACCCTCAGTCGTGAGCATTATCGCTGAATCCCCCACCAGCGTTTCGATGGGCACGGGAATAATAATGACGGGGGACGGTTATATTATCACGAACGACCACATTATTTCGGGCGGGGAACGCATAACCGTAACTCTTCAGGACAACGAAGTCTATATAGCGGCACTTGTGGGCGACGACTCAATAAGCGACCTTGCCGTGCTCAAGATAGAAAAGACCGGTTTAACCCCCGCCGAGTTCGGGGACTCTGATTCCCTCAGGGTCGGAGACATCGTCGTGGCGATCGGGAATCCGACCACTTCAGAGCAGCTGCGCGGCACGATGACAGACGGGATAGTCTCCGCCATCAACCGCACGATTGAAGTCGACGGCAGGATGATGACCCTGCTTCAGACCAACGCCGCGCTCAATTCCGGGAATTCCGGAGGCCCGCTTATAAACCAGTACGGGCAGGTTATTGGAATCAATATAATGAAGTATGTGTCCGAGACCGCCAGCATCGAAGGCCTGGGCTTTGCGATTCCGATCAGCGTGGCCAAGCCAATAATCGACGAGCTTATCGATAAAGGCTATATCTCCGGAAGAGTCTCCATCGGCATACTGGCCTACGACATTCCCGCATACGCCGCCGAATACTACGGCCTGCCGGAGGGGATCTACATCGAAGAAATCGACCCCAGGTCCGACGCGTATAACAGCGGCCTGCAGACAGGGGACGTCATCGTCGCGGTAAACGGCGAGAAGGTGACCAACAAATCGGAGCTTTTGGCCTATAAAAACGCTCTTAAGATCGGCGATACGATAACTCTTACGGTATTCAGGGACGGGGATTACTATGATTACGACGTGGTGCTTGTTGACGAAGCGACCCTGTCCGATTAGGCGAATCAATTAATCTGCTTATTCTCTTTTTCATTCTCCTCTTCTCTTCTCATCCCAGGCAAAAACAAAGCGGCGTCCAGGCCCGGACGCCGCTTTGTTTTTGCTTTTGTTATCAGCGGATTTCAATACTGTCTGTCTTTCCCTGCTTAAAGAAAATTGCGCCTGCCAGCATTATAACTGCGAAAATTATGAGATAGTATACGACTCTCATGCCGTGCGAGAAGCAGGCCGCGACTACCATGAAAACGCAGCCGCAGATTGAAAGGATCGGCATAACGAAGCGCTTGAACCCGCCGAATTCCTTTTCCTTCTTCATAAACATAATGAAAATCGGTATATAGGCCGCGTATATGGTTACGATGGGCAGCTCGGTCGGGTCAAAGCTGAACGCTCCGAACCACAGGTTATCGACAAGGTTCGACCCGTAGAAGTATACGAGCCAGACTCCGCAGAGCAAAAGGCCGAAGATAGCCGAGTTTGTCGGCATATTTGTGTAATTGTCTATCTGGGAGAAAAGCTTCGGCTTGGGGCCGAGTCCGCGGACGGCAAGCGAGTACATGCCTCGCGTGCAGCCGAGCATAAGCCCGTTTAGCGTGCCAAGGCAGGATATGATGACGAATACGAAGAGCAGGGTTCCGCCGACACTTGAGAACGCTTTCATGAATGCCATCTTGGCGCCTTCCTGCCCGCCCTCCATCATGACCTGGTTGGAAACGGTGCCGGCAAGGCCGATATAATAGAGAATGTATATGACGACTACTATGACAGTGCCTCCGATGAGGGCCTTGGGGAGGTTCTTTTTAGCGTCCTTGAGCTCGGCGTTTATGGAGGTAGCAATGATCCAGCCCTCGTAGGCGAAAGCCGTGGCGCATACGGCGGTGAACAGCGCGTTGCCCTTGCTGACCTCCACTACGGTGGTAGTGAAGTTCTCAACAGTCATGCCGCTTACAAGCCCGATTATTGTTCCGACGACCGCCATGAGAATGAGGGGTATGATCTTAATCACCGTGGCCGCGACCTGGAATTTACCGGCGATGATAGGCGAGAGAGCGTTTAAGGCGTAGTCCAGAACGAGGAAGCCGCAGGCGATGACCATGCATTCGCCCCCGGTTATGCTCCAGCCCATCAGCACGCAGAAGAACCGCGCGGAAAGCCAGGCGAGCGCGCCTGTCAGCGTCGGATAGTATATCGTAGTCATAAACCAGCCGACATAGTAACCGTATTTGCTGCCCAGAGCTACCTCGGCATAATCCACCACGCCGTTTACGCGTTCGTACTTTGTCGCCATTGTGGCAAACGAATACGCGCAGACTACCATGATTATGCCGCCTATGATCCAGGCGAGGATACCGAGCGGCAGATCGCCGCCGGTTGCGCTCAGGATCTTTTCCGCCTTGAAGAAGACGCCGGAACCGATGACGATTCCTACGACCATAGCCGTTGCGGTGGCGAGGCCATATTTTTTAATCAGTCCGTCACTCAATTTAATACCCTCTTTTCGTATGATTATTAATCGCTGACGGTAGTTATTGTACATCCGGCGTTCACAAATTGTCAATACAAACTAAATAACTAATCGGGTTTGAAGGATTTGTTATGCATAATCCGGTGCGTGCGGCATTCTTTAACGCCGGTTTGCCCGATTCTGAAAAAGCGGCTTTACAATTTATGGCCGTCATGATACATTTTAAATATTAATTATCGTTGAATACTAATTACGAAAGGGGCAGAAAAGTTGTTTGAGGATCTTTATGGCAAGGCGGCCCTTATTACCGGGGGGGCCTCGGGAATTGGAAGGGCAGCTGCGGTCCGGCTCTCTTCATTCGGAGTCAAGGTAGTCATAGCTGCGGCTCACAATGTAAAAGGCGGGCAGGAGACAGTCGCCGAAATACGCGCAGCCGGCGGGGAAGCGGTATTTCAGCAGGCCGACGTATCAAAGGAAGAGGACGTCAAATCTCTTGTTGAGAGGACGGTCTCCGAATTCGGCTCTCTTGACCTCGCTTTCAACAACGCGGGCATAGGGCCGGACGGCGTTCGGATACCGTTCGCCCCGCTGACGGATTTCTCGGTCAGGGATTTTGACGACATTGTGGCGACAAATCTGCGCGGCGTTTTCCTCTGTCTCAAATATGAGCTTATACAGATGAAGAAACAGGGCAGGGGAGGGGCGATTGTGAACACCTCCTCGGTCGGCGGCATACGTATGGTGCCGGGCTTTGGGGCGTACGGCCCCAGTAAGGCCGCTATAAACGCCATCACTCAGACAGCCGCGCTGGAGTCCGGCGCGGACGGAATCCGCGTCAACGCCATCTGCCCGGGCCCGACGGTGGGCACGATACTTATGGACAACAATATTTCGTCAAGCCCCGAGGGTGATTTGGAACGCATGCGGAATATGATCCCTCTGAAAAAGGTCGGTACGGTGGAGGACGTTGCCAACGCCTGCGTTTTCCTGCTCAGCTCCGCCTCCGGGCATACGACAGGCCAGCTCTTCTCAATCGACGGCGGCATGCACGCCATGTAAAAAGCGGATAGTAAGCTAATAAATCTTATCAGGAGGGCCTATATGCAGAAAAACGATATGTTCCCCCATGTTTTTCAGCCCCTGACAATCAGGGGGTTGACGCTGAAAAACCGACTGCAGTACGCGCCGACAGTCGTTTTAAAGTGCTCGCCGGA
Organism: Oscillospiraceae bacterium; assembly: GCA_050944055.1. Lineage (GTDB taxonomy): Bacteria > Bacillota > Clostridia > Oscillospirales > Oscillospiraceae > JBMNQI01. Next base: position 12,778 of record JBMNQI010000009.1, read on the forward strand.
GGGCGAAGTAGTAGGCGAGATGATAGATTACGTAAAATGGCAGGCGCGCACAGGCGTTGCCTTTCTTACAATCGGCAACACGCCCATAGTCCATGAGGACAGCTCCGCCTGGCTCTGCGAAATGGACGTTACCTCAGACCGCTGCATACACGGCATGGCGCAGCTCGTTAACGCCGCGCGCGAAAACGGGGCGGAGATATCCGTCGAGCTTGCCCACGCCGGGCGCGGCAGCCACACCACTCCGGGACACCCGGCGCTCGCGCCTTCAAAAAAGCCGCTGCCGGGCCACAGCGCAGATGACATCAAGGAGATGGACAGGGCGGATATGGACTATATCAAGCAGCAGTTTTGCGACTGCGCGCTCAGGTGCAAAAAAGCCGGCATGAAGATAGTTATGATACACTGCGCGCATCATAACCTGCTGGCCCAGTTCGTGTCTCCGGACAGCAACATACGCACTGACGAATACGGGGGCAGTCTTGAAAACCGCATGCGCTACCCGCTCGAGGTTTTGAAGGCAGTTCGCGAGACCGTAGGTGAGGATATGGTCATAGAGATGCGCGTATCCGCCCAGGAGGACACGCCCGGCGGTTACGGGTTAGAGGAGGGGCTCAGGTTCATGGAGGCCGCGCAGGAGTACGTCGACATCATGCACGTATCCCGCGGCAATATACACGGCATTGGGGCGATATGGACTATACCGACATATTTCCGCGGCCGCCAGCTGAACGTCGAGTTCGCGGCCGAGGCCAAAAAGCGCCTGCGCATACCGGTCGCCGTCGTCGGCAACATCACGTCGCTATCCGAGGCTGAGGAGATTATAGCCGGCGGCAAGGCCGACATAGTCGCAATGGCAAAGGCCTATATGGCGGATGAACAGCTCGTCAAAAAGACGCTGGACGGGCGCCCCGAGGATGTGCGCCCCTGCACGCGCTGCGATAAATGCGGCTGGCACAACAGATACGGCTTATCCATGCGCTGCGCGGTAAATCCGAAGCTCGGGCTCGACATTAAGACGCACAACACGGCCGTAACGCGCAAGAAGGTCATGGTGATAGGCGGAGGCCCGGGCGGCATGATGGCCGCGCAGACTCTCAGCGACATGGGCCACGAGGTTACGCTGTATGAAAAGACGGGCAGCCTCGGGGGGCTACTCCGCGACGCCACGCTGCCCTCCTTCAAGGAATATCTCCGCCTTTACCTTAAGTGGGATGTAAGAGAAACCGAAGGGTCAGGCGCGCGCATCGTATATAATACAGAGGTCACCGCGGATATGGTCGAGCGGGAGAATCCGGCCGCTGTCGTCGTCGCGACCGGGTCCAGCTACATAAAGCCGGACGTGCCGGGCGCCGACCTTCCCTGCGTCAAGTCCGTGGCGGAGGTGCATCGCAATTCGCGCCTGGCCGGTGATAACGTGGTCGTATGCGGCGCCGGCAACGTAGGGCTTGACTGCGCGCTGATGCTGGCTATGGAGGGGAAGAAGGTCACGGTAATAGACATGATTCCGACGGAGGATTTCTACACTATAATTCACGGCTTCAACGGCCTTGAGCACATGGACAGGCTCAACAAACTCGGCGTTAAGCTGCAGGGCGACCGGAAAATCACAGGCTTCCGCGTCGGCGCGGTCGACACGGTGGATTCGCAGGGTAAGACCCACAGCTTTGAGGCCGACACGTTTGTGCTTGCCCTCGGCGTTAAGCCGGACAACAGGCTTGCAAACGAGCTGCTCGCAAAATATCCGCGCAACGTCTATGTTATTGGCGACTGCGTCGGGCGGGGCAGGACGATTTACGAGGCGAACCAGGAGGGGTTCTACGCCGCACTGAGCATTAACAGAGAATAGTCCTTGAAAATTTTGCATGGTATGGTAGAATAATGGGGCGGTTTTGCACCGCCTCATTTCTGCATAACAGGAGGAAAAAGCATGCCATATCGGGTCTTTGTTATCAACACCGGTTCAACATCCACAAAATGTGCCCTTTTCGAGGATGAAAACTGCCTTGTCAAGGAGAGCATTACAACCGACCCGGAGCTTGTGCGCAATGCTCTAAAGTCAATAGAGCAGCTTCCTCAGAGAAGAAAGGACGTCCAGTCCTTCATAGAGCGCAACGGAATTGACCTGAACACGGTGGATATAATCAGCGCGCGCGGCGGCCCCTTGGCTAACTGCGAGGGCGGCGCTTATTATGTAAACCAGAAGATGGTGGATGTGCTCAAATACCAGCCCATATCTCAGCACGCTTCCAACCTGTCCTCGATGCTTGCGCGCGAACTGGGGCTTAAATACAGTAAGCCCGCTATTATATACGATTCCGTCTCAACGGATGAGATGGATCCAATTGCAAAAATCTCGGGTCTGCCGGAAGTCCCTATAAACACGGGCTGCCATGTGCTCAACCCGCGGGCCGTCGGCCGCTATGTGGCTGAAAAGAAGCTCGGAAAGGCCTACAAGGACTCAAGGCTAATTGTCTGCCATATGGGCGGCGGCATAACGATATGCGCTCAGAGGGACGGGAAGCTTGTCGATTACGTCACGGACTATACGGGTCCGATGTCTCCCGAGCGTTCCGGCGCACTTCCGTCGGGAACCTTCGCAAGGCTCTGCTTTTCGGGGAAATATACGGCCGACGAGGTCTATAAGCTGGTCTCCGGCCGGGGAGGCCTCTTCGCGCACCTCGGAACCGCGGACGCCCTGGAAGTAGAGAAACGGGCCATTGCGGGCGAAGAGCCTTATAAGCTTATATACGACGCTATGTGCTACCAGATATCCAAGAGGATCGGAGAGCTTGCGCCCGTATTCAAGGGCGATTTTGACGCCATTGTATTTACGGGCTCTCTCGCAAAATCGGATTATATTATAAATTATGTAAAAGACAGGGTAGGCTTCCTGGCTCCAATAATAGTCGTGCCGGGCGAGATGGAGATGGAGGCGCTCGCCGGCGGCGCCCTGCGCGTCCTGCGGGGCGAGGAGGAGGCCAAGGAATACGATATTCTGCCCAAAGGCATTTCCTCGTGGGAGGAGTTCTACGCGAAGTACGAGGGGAAATAAGGCCCGCCTTAATGGATGGATGCGGGTTTTCCCGGCATATATTTGGCGCAATAAAATGCTCCGGACGAAAATCCGGGGCTTTTTGCTGCGCGGGGCTTATTTCGCTTTTCAGGCCTCAAAGCCGAGGTACCAAGAATTGCGCGTGCTGCGGAAGCGGCGGAAGATTAAGAATCTGCGCAAGTCCGCGGACAGCGAAAAACGCGCCGGTTTTTGCGTTCGGATGCACTTGCAGGATAATATTATGAGCATATATAATATGACTTCGAGATTATGTAATAGCAACAAAGCGCGGCATGGAGGGATTGCCGCGCTTTGTCTCGCAGTATGGAGAGAAATATGTTTAGAAACAGTTCAAACTATGCCAGATCAATAGCCATGTTAAACCCGGCTTCAACTGCGTCTACGATTCGCCCGCCGCCCGCACAGTCGCCGATGGCTACCACATCGTAGCAGTATTTCTTCATTTCTTCATAGACCGAGGTATCTGGCTTAAGCCCGACGCAATAGAGGACCGTATCCGCTTTAAACGTTACACGGCAGCCCGATTCATTCTCCGCAACAACGCCCTCGTCAGTGATCTCTATGACCTTGGAATTAACACTTCCATGGATCGGCTTGTCTTTCCAGAATGCCATCATGCCCGCGTGGTGGAAAGGATTGTCTTCCGGAGCGAGCTCCGGGCCCATTTCCAGAACCTCAACCTCATGGCCGGTGTTGGCAAGATGGGAGCCTACCTCGCAACCGACTAATCCGCCCCCGATGATGACCACCTTTTTGCCGATCTTCTCAGGCGATTCGTAGCATTCAACGGCGTAGTAAACGTTTTCCCGCTCAATGCCGGGGATTCTGGGCACGATGGGCTTGGACCCGGTTGCCACCAGAATTGCATCCGGCTGCTCTGCCTCCAGCAATTCGACACTTGCGCTGGTATTTAGCAAGACTCTAATGTTCCGCTTTGATACCTGACGGATCAAGTAGTTTTTATATTTTCTTAATTGGACTTTTATTGAATCATGATCCGAAAAGCGGATAGTGCCTCCAAGCGCATCCTCTTTTTCTGCAATCGTAACCTGATGGCCGCGGTCGGCCGCCGTGATCGCTGCCTGCATGCCGGCTACGCCGCCTCCGATAATAAGCACTTTTCGTGACTCCAGGGCAGGGAGCTGAAGCTTATTGCGGTGCTCGTGGGCCATAAAGGGGTTGACCATGCATTTCGCTTCAAAAAACACTTTCTTGTTGGAGCCCAGGCAGTGATTGCAGCGCAGGCAAGGCCGTATTTCGTCGAGCTGGTTGCGGCGAATTTTATTCGGCAGCTGGGGATCCGCCATAATTGCCCTCGCCATGGCGACCACGTCAGCTTTCCCTTCCGCGAGGAAGCTTTCGGCGACTTCCGGACTGACAATGCCGCCCATGACTACGACTAGGGGCTTGACGCCGGCCTTTTTCATGGCCTCGGCATACTGGATGTTCAAGCCTTCCGGCTGGAAGCAGACTTCCTGGGTTAGATAAGCGGCGTCAGGGCCCGACCCCGAAGAAATATGTATGAAGTCAATCAGGTGTTCGCATTCTTTTACGAAAAAGATGCTCTCTTCGATATGCTTTCCTTCGTGCCAATGGTCTACGGCGGATATACGCATCTCAATTGGGAAATCGTCACCGCACAGATCGCGTATGCGCTCCAGTATCATCTTCGGGAAGCGGATCCGGTTTTCTGGGCTCCCGCCAAAGCGGTCTTTGCGCTTGTTGTACCGGGGAGACATAAACTGGTTAATCAGCATCTCGTGGCCGCCGTGGACCATGCACATTTGAAAACCGCAGTCTTTAAGAAACTTCGCGGTTTTTGCGTACATTGTGGCACAGTCGTCAATCATCTTTTCAGTCATCTCGACGACTTCTACGCCGTCCGCGCGGACAAAGCCCATTGACGACATAGGAGGCGTATTATTGTTTTCAGCCAGGCCGGCCATAAACCCCGCATGGTTGATTTCAGCGGAAGCCACCGCTCCGTGCTGCTTAATGGCCGTCGACAATTCGGTAAAAGCCATCTCGGTAAAACAGTTTGTAAAATAGCGGTTGTAATGGCCGCTGTTGTCTCCATACCCGCCCGGTCCGTTCACATTACCCTGCGTAACCTGAGCCGCGCCTCCGCGCGCCAATTCTTCGATATATGCTATACCCAGATCGTTTGGAGCGCCATAAGTGACATGAGATAAAGCGCAGGGCGGAACAAAGATGTGGTTTTTAAAATGAACTCCCTTTACATCAAAGGGAGCCATTAAATTGGGATATTTCTGCTCAATAGTGTTCATAGGCGACCTCCTATTGCCAAAATTACTTCTTCCAGGGATCCCGCTTTTCCAGGTCATTAAGGTATTCTTCTAATGTAAAAATATTCTGTTTTACGTCATATTCAATTCGATCCTCGGCGGTAGGCGCCGTCATGCAGAATTTTTTACTGTCTTCGAAGGTTTCATATGGCTCAGGAGGCTGAGGCCAGAATTTTCGCACGCGGTCGACAGAATATTCTTCGCAGAAAGAAGTCGGAGCATCCGGTTCGGGCATATCGCCCGGCTGGAAATCATCATGCGGACGCTGCTTGGTAAATGGCTCGCACGTAGGACACATAATGTCAGGCATAACCTGGAAATGCCATATTTTCCATTTCCCGTTTTCCAGAATGAAATCCGCTTGGAACTTGCCGTACATCCAGTTGGGATCAAATTCGCAGTTTGGATCAGTCGGGTCTTTTTTCGCGGTTTCCGGCCCAAATGTGCTCCAAACGCACTTGGCGGTTTTGCAGTCCCCCGCAACTTCAATCAGCGGGGTGCTTACCGGATGTTCGCAGAACCAGCCGGCACGCCCCACAGTTTCCTCATGCTGTCCGATTCCGGCCACATAGTTGCGGTAGACGCCTTCCGGCCCCCAGTACTGCCCCCACATAGCGATTTCAACGCCCACATCGGGCGTGCGCATTGCAAACAGATCCAGGCATTCTCTTTGACGTCCTCCGGAATGGTAAAGCATATAGCGGGCCATGCAGTTTTGAATTTCCGTTACCGCCTGAGCGCGCTTGAGCTGATGCTTGGTTTCAGCCAGTTCTTTCTCCAGCATTGTCAGTCGTTCTTCCACCGTAAAACTCATAGTGTTAGCCTCCCAGCTTTTAATTAGTTTTTAGACTGCATTGCAGAATTTATTGCTCAATCGAACGCTGTAAACAAATATATACTTACAAATTAAGCATACCACTAGTGCTCAGTTGTGTAAATTATCCAATTTTCAAGACTTCGTTCCGTTTTTTCACAGAAAATCAGATTTCTTGCTTACAAAATATTATGCCTGCGTCAATTTGGCTGGTTACCCGGACATTGTGCCTGGTGACAGGACAGTCTGTCTTAACGAAGAACTGACTTCTTATCTTTCTAATGAAAAGTAGCAGCGGTATTCTTCCTTGCATCTGACAGAATCAGATGTTAAAATAGGAAATATATCACAAAGGGAAGGAGCGTTCAGCCGTGACTGTCGATCAGCTTGCCTGCTTTTTAGCTGTGGCTGAATGCCATAGCTTCACTGAAGCGGCTAAAAAAATGTTTATCAGCCATTCCGCCGTGAGCAAGACTATTTCCACCTTAGAATCCAGTCTTGGCGTTCAGTTACTGCTCCGCAACAATCGCTCTGTCTCTCTTACTCCGGCCGGCGAACTGCTATATGAGCGCGGGGGACATCTTTACCAGCTTTGGATGGATCTTGAAGATCGCGTAAGCAGCATCGGCACAAACCTTAACGGGGTTATTTCAGTTGTAGCTCCTTCTATGGAGCTGTCCGCAATGCTTCCGCTCCTTCAAAAAATGAAAGACCGTTACCCAGGCGTAAACTTTCATATTAATCCATACACACATTCGCTGTTGATTTATCAAATGATAAGAAACGGCCACACGGACCTGGGTTTTACTTACTCTTTTGCAATTCCCGATGAGCACAGTATGGTAAACCACATACCATTATTATCAGATTGCTTTTGCGTCGTGGCTCCTCAAGCGCATCCTTTTGCCTCACGGGTTGCTGTTTCTCTTTTGGAAGCTCTGGCTCAGCCCATTGTATTTCCCCCTGCAGGAGACCGGCTTCAGGACACTCCACTTTTACGGCAGGTTCACCGGTCTTTTCAATCCGGCGATTATCAGTCCCAGGATATAAATGATTGCCTGCTTCAGGTTGCGCTGGGAAAAGGGATTGCCATTCTGCCCGGCTCCGCCGCGGTATCTCAGCTGCCTTGCTGTCAGGTTCCGATTTCGGATCCTATTGAAGGCTTTACTTTAGACCTGCTTTGGCGCAAAGATAGAATAACTCCTGTTATTGAGCGTTTCCTGGAACTGGCCGCCGCTCAGGTTGCGGCTGATAAGTGACGCCTTAAGTAAAACACTCCGTAAATACGTCGGATATACGATTCTGCGCCACGGCCGACGGCCGTGGCGCAGAATGCTTAAGCTCATAGCTAAGTGCTTTAATGCCGCGGAGACGATTCTCTTGACGCATCCATAAATCAGGGCTTCAGCCTTCGCGCCTGATCGTGTGTCGGAATAACCGCCCCGCAGCGCTTACATATCACCCGTCAGATTTCATTTGCCGCATTGTAGCCCGCCGCGCGGCCAAAAACCAGCGCGATACTGTGACTGATTCCGGGAAGCAGCGTGGGATAATCCACTGCAAAGCGGTTGCCCTGAACGTTTCCCGCCACATAGAGGCCTTTGATCAGATTCAAATCCTCGTCGTAACAATGGGCATACTCGTCGCTTTCTAGGCCGCTGTGGCAGCAAAGCAGCGCGGCCGGAGTAATTCTGGTGGCATAGAACGGCGGCTTCTCCAAAGCAAACATACGGGCAGCGCTCTTTCCGAAGTCCTCGTCATTTCCTTTTTTGGCCAGCTCGTTATAACGTTGGATAGAGCTAAGCGCCTGTTCCTTAGGCAGGCCGATTCTTTCAATCAATTCCTCCAGTGTATCCGCTTTGAACGTATCGCCTTTTTCGATGGTCTTATCAATATACCGCTGGGAGGCAAAACCGTCCATCGGCGTGAGCTTGTCAAAGCATTTTCCATCCGCGAAATCCTTTTCCTCAAGCACTTTGGTGCATGCGCCGTGCCCCACCGGCATAAACGGGACCTGCTCCCTCCAGCCGCCGTCAAAGAACTGCCATGCGGTTTTGTTTTTGAGCAGTGTTATCTGATTCTCCACCGATTGGCCGGAGCATTCCTCATTCATAAACCGTTGCCCGCTTAGATCCAACATAAGATAGGGAGTTACTCCCATCGCGGAGCCCATATTGTGCACATTCGCGCAATGAGGCGAGACTTCCATCTTTGCGCCGATCCACATGCCCATCCTGTGGCCGTCACCGGTGTTGCAGGGCTTTCCATCCGGGTCAACTCCGCAGGGAATTATAAAATTGTTTGCAAAACGAGCGCAGTAATATTCAAGCATTTCCGGGTTGCCGGAATAATCGCCAGTTGCAAGCACAACGCCTTTTCTTGCGGTCGCCCGGATGAGCTTACCGTCATGGCTGCAGGCATAAACGCCGGTTACACGGCCGCTTTTCTCGTCCCTGATCAGTTTTTTAACCTGCGTTTTGAAATATGTTTTCAGATTTCCGGTCTTTTCGGCAAGCTCATAATTATTTTGGAGAACCGCTGTATGAGATGGAAACATCTGGACCGTATACGGATATACCGGGAACGGTTCCTTGCTTGGATCATAACCCTCTCTGAGCCGTTGATGCATCAGAACTATATGAAGCTTGGTTCCCTCAGGCGGCCGGTCGGACGGCTTTTCGGCAAAAAAAACGTTTTCCTTTGGCAAGCCTTCCATGTACCAGTCAAAATCTGTGCCGATGCGGGAGGCAAAATAACTCAGTATGCGCTGCTTCGGCCAGTATTTACTCTCGCGCATCAGGCAGCAAACGATTTCATTTGCCAAACCGGAATTATCGACATTCCATTGCTTTTTTAGCAGTTCTCCGCCGATCACGGCAAACTGGCCGGATCTTGACTGAGGATGCGCGCTTTTTTCAAAAAGGATGCATTCAGCGCCGCATTCGGCGGCGGAACGTGCCGCAGCTACGCCGGCGATACCGGCGCCGCAAATAATAACGTCGGCTTCCAGTTCTTCAGAAACTTTTTTTTCTTCAAATTCGGGAGGCGTTCCCAACCAATGCGGTTTTTTCATTTAATCACTTTTCCTTTCGTTAGTTTGTAGCTATTTAGCGGAGATATTTCGATAATTATATCTGCCCGCCTGCAAGGAAGTATAATACATATTATTGATAGCTTAATAAATAATCTGTATCAAACATAACAGCAGCTGTTCTCGTCTATTTATAAGATACTAACATTTACTGTAAGTGTCAAGAACTAATCTGTTAGCATATCGGTATAGCTTTTTTTAAAACATGTAAATGCCTCCCGGCCATTGTTGCCGGGAGGCATCCCATACGCTGTATCACATCCGGAATATTGGGAAAATGGAATCACGGTGATTATTAATAGTTCTCTTTTCTCACTTCGAAGTAGCTCCGGCTGTAGCCGCAGACGGGGCAGGCTTCCGGAGCCTTCGTGCCCACGACGATGTGACCGCAGATGCGGCACTCCCACATAGTCTGGCCGCTCTTCTCGAAGACCTGCTTCATCTCCACGTTCTTCAGCAGCCTGCGGTAGCGCTCCTCGTGCGTCTTCTCAATTGCCGCAGCGCGGCGGAACTGCGCTGCAAGCTCCGGGAAGCCCTCTTCGTCGGCGTCCTTTGCCATGCGGTCGTACATGTCCGTCCACTCGTAGTTTTCACCCTCGGCGGCCGCGAGGAGGTTTTTAGCCGTATCGCCAAGATTACCCAGCTCCTGGAACCAGAGACGGGCATGCTCCTGTTCGTTGCGGGCGGTCTGCAGGAAAATCTCGGCTATCTGCTCATAGCCCTCACGCCGGGCGATTTGCGCGAAATACGTATATTTGTTGCGGGCCTGACTCTCGCCGGCAAATGCCTCCATCAGGTTCTTCTCGGTCTTTGTTCCTGCATAGATGTTTTTACCGCCCGGCGAAGTCACTTCCACCATCTTGGAAGCGGGGGCTTTGCAGACCGGGCAAACGAAATCATCGGGCAAATTCTCGCCTTCAAACGTGTAACCGCAGACAGAGCACTTCCATTTTTTCATAGCGTCTTCTCCTTTTTCAGCTCAGTATTGTTTCCTTGTATAAGGCTCGGCGGCTTTTCAGCGTCAGCCTTCGGGTATTCCGAGGAGGGCGGCTGCCAGAGAGCTTTGTCCCTCCTTTGTGATAGTGATTTTAGTATATCACCGTCGTGAGCATGGCAGCGTGAAAAAGTCACAAAACAGGAATTTTCGTATTAAATGCCTGAGAATGCGTTGATAAAACGCATTCCGTTTGGTTATATCAGCCACATTGCCACGCATCTCAGAGATGGTTGATGATAAGAAAGCCGGTATAATTATTGATAGCGGCGGAACTGAAAATGAAATAACAGGCGGACAGGCGCTGGGCAGGCTCCGTCAAGCGGATATGCCATTGGTTTTCTTATTTATGAGAAAGAGGTTATACAGCTCCATAGCCGCCGCGGTAAACTCGTTGCCGTATTGCTCCAGCATCTCGGGCGTGCCGTAGTCCTGCGTAATCACATCGGTATTGGTGACGCCGATACGCTGCCAGGTCGTTTCCGCTCCGCTGCCGTCCCACGCCAGGAGGAGATAGGGCTGACCCGTGCTGCCCCATTCGGTGAGCCAGTCTTCGCCGTCGATTTCCTCCATCTGCATGCCTCCGGCTAAAACGACGTTCTCCGGACGATCCGGCCGCAGGCGGTATTCCAGCAGATACATATTTACTCCGCTTGTGAGCCCTGCCGTTCCGGTGTTTATCTGTGTAAGCCCAGTGATTTTAGCGTCTGTGATGGCGTAGCCTTCCGAGCCTGACGGCGGAGCAGCGCCGAGTTCTTTATAGCAATCCGCCTGCAAAGATACGTATTCCACGGCGTAGTCGATAACCTCTTGAGGGAAATCGCCCTCCGCCTCCAGCTTGACGGAGAGCGCAGATGCATCTTCCGCGATTTGACTGGTAGCGCCGCCGGTAAGCTGATGCGACACGATTAAAAAGCCGTCGCCCTGCAGCTTCAGCGTGAGCATTGCGCGTTCGCTGAATAGACGGATATATCCTTGTATCTTCCAGCGCTTTTTCAGCATATGTATAGGCTGGTGCCCTCTGCACGGCATTCATTACGCTTATTGGACTGCTGAAAAAGCTGACAGGCACAAGCAGCCGCACAAGCACCAGTGCCCAAAGAGCGTATTGCAGGCGAAGGCTGATTCTGCCCTTCAAAAAATGCCGCAGTGTAATCACAATGAGTATGAGTACGGAAGAAGTGAAGACCAGCTCCGTCATTTCTCCGCCTCCTTTTCCTCGGCCTCGCGCAGTATGGCATACAGTTCTTCAATTTCTTCTTTGGTGAGCTCCTGCTTCTTTGTGATGGCGCTCATCAACAGGCTGACGCTGCCTTTATACACGCGGTTTATAAAATCGTCCGTTTCCCTGATAACCGCGTCTTCCCGCCTGACGAGAGGATAGTAAACTTTAATTCCATCCTTTTCCTCGCAGCGTATAAGTCCCTTTTCAGTCATGCGGCGAAGCATCGTCAGGGTAGTGCTCCGGGTCCAGCCCACATGCTCCTTCATATAATCCGTCGCCTCTCTTCCGGTTCGCGGCGACGCTTCCCACAGGCACTCCATAACATTCCATTCAGTATTGGTAAGGCTTATATTCTTCTCTGTCATTAAAACACACTCCATGCTGTTTACGATGTAAACTCATTATATGCCTACCTGTTTACATTGTCAACAGCTTTTCCTCGCAGTTTTATTGATTCTCTAAAACCACAACTTTGTTTCGGCCATCATTCTTGGCCTTGTATAATGCTCTATCCGCATCCTCAATCAGTTCGTTCGGCAGCATGTCATTATCAGGAACAACTGATGCTACGCCTAAGCTTACAGTTAAACCGCTTTTTTCGTTTACTATTCCTAATTCTTCAACTCTTTTTCGTATTTCCTCGGCTACAACTTCTGCTCCCTTTGCAGTGGTGTTCATAAGCATTACCACAAACTCCTCACCACCGAAACGCGCCGCTATATCACTTGATCTTTTGATAACATTTTTTATAACATTTGCAATTTTTATCAATGCCTGGTCGCCTGCCAGATGACCATAGGTGTCATTAAAGAGCTTGAAGTTATCGATATCTGCCATTATAAGAGACAAGGGCATTTTTTCTCGTAAGCATATTTCCCAGGTTTTATTAAATACCATATCAAAAGCTCTTCTATTCTCAATTGAAGTCAGGCCATCTATCATTGAAATCTGTTCAAGCTTTAAATTCGCAGCTTTCAACATTTCATTTGTTTTGTTCAGTTCCTCTGTTCTTTCATTTACACTGACTTCCAGTTTCCTGCTTAGCTTTCGATATTTCCTCACGAAATATATTGCGACCAATGCTACCAGAAATAAAAATATACTTGCTGTGTGTAAGTAGAATATCTGAAAATAATCTTCAGTCAGGTACAGCACTCTTTTTCCATGCCATTTTTCCATAATTTCATCAACAGTGCCGTCATCCGCAATAGATTTCAGGCCGGCGTTGATCAAATCCAGAGTTTCAGTATCACCTTTTCTGACAGCGATCCTTGAATACTGGATTTCAACAGGCGGGTCCACTATATTGATATTGGAAATTCCGCTGTTTGCAAGCTCATATTCACCAATCCACCGATCCACAATGATCGCATCCAGCTCCCCGGCACTTAAGGCTTTGAATGAAGTGTTCCAATCATATATTTTTACAATATTGACGGATCCGTATCCTTGAAGCAATGAGCTTGGATATCCACCGGCTTCTACTCCGACACTTTTATTTTTAAGGTCCTCAATTCTCCTCAATGTCAAATTACCTGTTCTGACAAACATGGAAAATTCGGATTTGAGCAGGGGAGCTGAAAAATCATAAATCTTATTTCTTTCAGGATTTGGATTGATCTGAAGAAGCCCGTCAGCATCGCCATTGAGCACCATCTTCTGTGCCTGCTCCCAGTTTTCCGTAAGCACAATAACTTCACAGCCAATACGGTCACCGATAGCCTTGGCAATATCGACTGCCACACCTTTAGCTGTCCCGTTATCATTGTATACAATGGGAGCCAGGCTTTCATTTCCTATCAAAACCAGTGCTCCACGGCCATAATCATTTACTGCATATCCACGTAAAGGCAAAATGATAATCAGTAAAGTAATAATAGCTGTAATTATTCCAGTCTTAAGCTGCTTAGCCTTAGATCTCACAAACCCGCCTCCCGGAGTTCATTATACTCTTTTTGCGAAAAATATCCAACCCGTCAACTGATACAGGTCTCCGTGGAGAGCGCATCGCATTGAGGCCTTGTCCTGCTTGATGCTGTTGCGTATGCTGCTGTCACTCGCTGTGTATATCGACTAATATAATACGAACGCTTATTTATTAAAATAAGGAACACTCGTCCGTTCATTCGCGCTTTGAATTGCGAGTGTGCGAGTGTTTTACAGCGCGCAAATATTCTCGGCATAAACGCGAGGTCATCGACTTCAGGACGAAGGCGCGTAGAAAAGTTCCTGCCGAGCAGCACATCGTTAAGAAAAACACTCATGAGCAGATTGTGCCAGTGGCGCTCTGGAATGCCGTTCAAGAGGCCCGCAAGGGGCGCAGCACTCCGAAAAAGACTAAGCGCTCTCCGGAACTGAATTTGTTTGCCGGCTTTGTGTACTGTGCCGATTGCGGCGGGGTACTGGCCGCCACTAAGAAGGGCAACAAGAGCGTTGAGTACGACCTGCTGCGCTGTGCGCGTTACAACAACGGAGGAAAGAACGCATGCTCCAGCCACTCCATACGCTATGACGCGCTGAATGATTTGGTGCTGGAGGACATTAAGCGTTACACCCGCTTAGCGGAAGAGGACGAGCAGGCGCTGATAGACAGTCTTTATCGGCAACTCATTGAGGAGGAGCAGGCCGATGTCCGGGCAAGGGAGAAAAAATCGATACCATGCGGCAGAAGCTCGAAATGTTGCGCAAGAAGATTAAATGTCTTTATGATGAGAAGTTTGAACACGGTATGAAGGAAGAGATTTTCCAGTCTATGCTGAAAGACTATCAGGAAGAAGAAGCGGTGCTTGAACAGAACTTGCCGGAATGGAAGCGGAAGCGACTCAACCGCGCGATACCGAAAATAATATCGCTCGCTGGATGGACGCAGTGAAAAAAGCTATCACTGTCGATAAGCTGAGTCGGAGCCTGCTGGCGTCGCTGATAAGCCGCATCGTTGTGTACGAGCGCGAGAAAACGGATAACGGTTTCCGTCAGCGTGTCGACATTTATTACAAGTTCGTTGGAAATATCTCAAACTCGGAGTAAAGTTTCCAAAATAGCAAGCTCAGCAAATAAAAAAGGACTTATCACACAATAGTGTAATAAGTCCGTGGCGGAGAAGGAGGGATTCGAACCCTCGAGACCCTTATGGGGCCTACACGATTTCCAGTCGTGCGCGCTCGACCAAACTACGCGACTTCTCCACGTTTGACCGAATAAAAAAATATTCAGTTTCGCTGCCCCGGCGGACAGCGTCAATTATTATTACATTATTTTTGTCTTTAGTCAATACCCAGATTGTGAAAAGAAAGAGCGGCTTTTTGTTCGGGTGTCAATTATGCCCCGGCGTGCCTGTTCGAATCCGACGATATTCAACGCCGGGCTCCGACTCACTTTGACCGGGCCTATTAGGTTCGCTCAAAAAGCATTGACACCATCGCGCTTTATGTGCTACGCTTACCATGACAATCCGCTTCTTTTTGTTCGGTTTTGACTTTTTTGTCACTCACCGCCTTACCAAGTGGGCGGCTTGTCTCTTAGCTTATCTAGGATACCTCGAAAATTTTAAACCCGGTAATATACGTTAGAATCCGAAAAGGTGATGATTATGCCTGAAACGATTTCCATGTACGAAAAAATCGCGCGTGTGAACCTGCTGGAGCTAAACGAAGCCGATTTGTCCGGCGTGTATATTATAGTCAGTATTCTTTGCGCGTTAATGGCAGCCGCTTATATAGCGGACAGGATAAAACAAAAAAAGCTGAGCGAAAAAAACCGCCGCGATAACTGAGCGCGGCGGTTTTTCTCATCTTATTCTGTTCTCTATATTTCTGCGGAGGTCGTCGTAGCCGGGCTTGCCGAGAAGCGCCAGCATATTTCTTTTATACGCCTCGACCCCGGGCTGATCGAATGGATTGAGATTTCGGACATATCCCGATACGGCGCAGCTCAATTCAAAAAAGTAAATCAGCCCGCCCAGCGTGCGCTCGTCGGCTCTCTCCGCGGATAGAATCATATTAGGCACGCCGCCGTCGGCATGCGCCAGCAGGGTCGCGAGGGCTGCCTGTCTGTTGATGAAGCCGAGGTCCCGCCCGGCGAGGTAATTCAGCCCGTCAAGGTCGGAGCTGCTCCCCGGTACGCTCAGGCTTTTTCGCGAACTCTCAAATAACAGCGCGGTTTCAAACAAAATCGGCTCGCCGTCCTGAATAAACTGGCCGAGGCTGTGCAGGTCGGCGGTGAACTCGGCGCTTGCGGGGAAGATGCCGCGCCCGCCCTTGCCCTCGCTTTCGCCGAAGAGCTGTTTCCACCACTCGCTCATAAAGCGGAAGCCCGGCTCAAAATAGGCGAGCAGCTCAATTTTTCTGCCCTTTTCGTATAACAGGTTGCGGGCCGCCGCATACTGCCACGCGATATTGGACATATCGCGCCTGGAGTAAAGCCTCATGGCCTCGCAGGCTCCCGCGAGCACCTCGCGCACGTCGAGCCCATAGACGGCCATCGGCAGCAGGCCTACGGCAGACAGGACGCTGTACCGCCCGCCGACGTCGCGGGGGACGGTAAAAGTTTCGTAACCCTCTCTGTCGGCCATTTCACGAAGAGCGCCGGAGCCCGGGTCGGTAGTCGCGTATATGCGCCCTGCGGCTGCTCCTTCGCCGTATTTCTCGGCGAGGAGGTTTTTAAAAAGCCGGAAGGCGATAGCAGTCTCAAGCGTCGTTCCCGACTTTGACACGACGTTTACAGAGAAATCGCGGTTTCTCAGAGCGTCCAATACATTGCCTATGCTGTCGGGCGAGAAGCCGGCGCCCGCGAAGTAAATCTCAGGCCCTTTTCGTCCCGGGCTTTGCATAAGCTCGATTACCGCTCTCGCGCCCAGATAGGAGCCGCCGACGCCGATAACAACCAGAGCCTCGGAAGACTCGCGAATCCGCCGCGCGGCCGTGAGGAGGCGCTTAAGCTCGTCCCCGTAAAGCATGCGCTCCGGCAGAGTGAGCCAGCCGGTCATCTCTCCGCCTGGGCCGGATGCCGAGCTAAGCGTTTCGTGCGCCTTTTCAAGGCGCGGAACAAAGCCTTCAAACTCATCCGGGCCGATTGCTGCAAATATATTGCGTGTATCAAGCTTGAGCATATGAGGCCTTCCTTTACAGCTTTATTATATGAGGCGCCGGAAAAACTCCGGCTATAACCGCCTCATTATTGATTACTGTAAATCTTATCCTATCGGCGGGTGAATTTCAATATCTAATGGAAGGCTGATGCTCCGGTCACCTCGAGAAAAGAGCCGTCAGCAGTTTTTTATAAACCCCGAAATACCCGAGGCGTTCAACGGTTTCGGCGGCCACAAGGTCGCGGACCATCAGCATGCCGTCGGCGTTCTGTATTGTCATTTCCCCGAGCTTCGTGCCCTTTTTAACGGGGGCCTCAACAGTTTCGGGAAGCTTCACAGTCTTCGTAACGCCTCCGGCGCGGCTTTTTTCAACAAGAATATGGTCGTTTCCTTCGGGCATGACGGCGACAGATTCGTTTTCGCCGAGCTCAACGTGTATCTCGGGCAGGGGGGATTCGGGGGAGGCGTCTACAAGTGCGTAATTTGCAAAGCCGAAGCCAAGTAGGCTCTTGGCGGCTTCAAATCGGTCGTTTGAGGTCGGGGCCTTGAGCACCACGGCAATAAGCTCCATGCCGTCGCGCTCGGCCGAAGCGGCCAGGCAGTGCAGCGCTGTTGAAGTGAAGCCCGTCTTTAGACCGGTAGTGCCCTCGTAAAAACGGACGAGCCTGTTTGTGTTTGTAAGGCCGAATTCTCCGTTTCTGACGGTATCCATCCATACAGTCGAGTATTTTTTAACCAGGTCGTGCTTCAACAGCTCGCGAGACATCAGACCTATGTCATAGGCTGTAGTCAGGTGGCCGTCGGCGGGCAGGCCGGTACAGTTAATAAATGTCGTTTCGTTCATGCCGAGCTCTTTGGCGCGGTCGTTCATAAGCGAGGTAAAGCTGTCCTCGCTTCCCGCTATCTGCTCTGCAAGTGCCACGGCCGCGTCGTTGGCCGAGGAGATGATTACTGATTTGAGCAGGTCCTCGACTGACATCTGCTCGCCTTCCTTAAGATATATCTGCGAGCCGCCCATTGAGGACGCGCGCGTGCTTGCAGTCACTATGTCCGAAAGCTTAAGCTCGCCCCGGTCAATAGACTCGACTATCAGAAGTATAGTCATAATCTTCGTGACGCTGGCCGGAGCCAGACGCTCATGCGCGTTTTGCTCATACAGTATCGTGCCCGTTTCCTTCTCCATAAGGATTGCCGAGGGCGTGTTTATTGAAGGCGGCGATGCGGCCATTGCAACCCCGTTTGCGCCGGTTATTATTGATATGGCGGCTATCAGGGCGATAATGCGTTTCATATCTGACCATTCCTTTCGATGTCTGTTCGCGGAATGACCCTGACCGGGCCCTCCGTGCCCATGTTTCCTATCGCTTAATCCCTTTCTAAATATTGTGGAGAAAGGTAAAGTTTTATTCAAATGGAAATGAGGCAAAAATTTACTTGCCAAATCTAAAAAAATGTATATAATATTTTAGCGTATAGTCGATTTTCGCGGGTGTAGTTCAATGGCAGAACATCAGCTTCCCAAGCTGAATACGAGGGTTCGATTCCCTTCACCCGCTCCACCTGGTCATAAAAAACACGGCGGATTATTCCGCCCCTTAAAAGCTTCGCGCCGGGCGCGAACGCTTTAAGCCGGACTCCCGCACAATGCGGAGCGTGCGAAACTGGTGCACAGACTGCCGGAATGGGCGGACGTACGTCCGCCCTTTATTATTGGGAGAGGGAGGCGGCGGCGTGAAAAAGGGCATAGTCTTTGAGGGCGGAGGCATGCGCGGGCTTTATACGGGCGGCGTGATTGACGTCCTGCTTGAAAACTCTGTTTACGCCGATTATGTTATCGGGGTCTCGGCCGGCGCCTGCAACGCTTTGAACTATCTGTCCGGGCAGTTGGGGCGCGCGGCGTCCGTGAATCTCGACTTTCTTGACGACAGGCGTTATTTGGGCCTTTACTGCATTTTGAGGGAACGCTCGGTATTTGGCATGAAATTCGGCTTTGAGACCGTGCCGAACAAATTAAGGCCTTTTGATTACGACGCTTTTATATATAATCCGTGCCAAATGGAAACAGTAATTACGGAGGCTGAAAGCGGCAGGGCCGAATACCGCCCGAAGGAGGAAATTGCACGCGGCGATTTTTCCATCCCGCGCGCCTCAAGCTCTTTGCCAATATTCTCGCCGCCCGTTAACTTAGGCGGCAGGGCGTATTACGACGGCGGCGTCGCCGACCCGATACCTGTGTCCCGCGCGCTTGACTGCGGGTGCGACAGGCTGCTTATAGTACTGACTCAACCCCGGGGCTACGTAAAAAAGCCGCAGAGCGGCCGCCTTATATATAAAACCGTACTTCGAAAATACCCGAAGACAGCCGAAGCGATAATGCACAGGCACGAGGTTTACAACGCAGAGCTGGATTTAATAACAAAACTGGAGGCCCGGGGCACAGCGCTTGTCCTCGCGCCGTCCCGGGCAACGGGAGTCGGGCGTTTTGAGAGAGACCGAAAAAAGCTGAAAGAGCTCTATGAGCTCGGGCGTGCGGATGCCGAAGCGAGGCTTTCGCAGCTCCGGGAGCTGTTCGGTTTATCCGTTCCCGAACCGTTGACGACAAAGGAGTCGTGAAGATGCGCAAAAAGATAATACTGCCGCTGTTTGCGGCGGCAGCCGGTTTTGCGGGGGCGTTTCTCAGAAAAATGCAGCGTGAAACAGGATTTGAGCCGGATACCGGCCTTGCAATAGCGGGAAACCCGTGGAACCTCGCGCTTATAGCGCTGAGCATAATCGTGGTTGCAATACTTCTTGCTGCCGTTTCAGGCATGCGCGCTCGCGAAACGAGCGGGGGTTTCGAATCGGGCGAGGGGAATCTCACGCATTTTATTATGGCGGCGCTCGGTTCTCTCGCGCTTATTATGGCCTGCCTGCTCGAGCTGTACATTTTTTTGGAGCGGGGGGATATGCTTCGGAACCTGCTTTTGCCGCTGCTCGGGCTTAGCGCGGTAATCTGCCAGGTAGTCTATACCGCCGCAATATTCAAAGGCGCCGACTACAGAAGATTCGGGGGCGCGGCCGTAATTCCGGTTTTTTTCCTTTGCTTTCTGCTCGTCATATGCTATAAGGAGCGGGCTGCCGATCCGGTCATACTTGACTATGTCTATGAGTTTTTCGCGGTCATCTGCGGCATACTTTCGTTCTATTATGCCTCCGGCTTCTTCTTCCTGAGATGCAGGCCGAAGCTTTTATTGCTTTTTTCGCTGCTCGGCATTTACTTTACGCTTGTAACCGCCGCAGACAGCCATAACGCCGAGGAATACCTGACCTTCATTTATATCGGCATATATATGCTTGTGCACGCGCTTTCCGCGATTTCCGCCGCAGGCTTTGACAACAATCCCCGAGAGGACTTAAACGAATGAAACTGGACAGGGAATTTATAATCTTTGACCTCGACGGCACTATAGCTGACTCTGAGGAAGGCATAATAAACTCGGCGATTTATGCGCTTGAGCGCTTCGGTTTTGAGTACGGCAGCCGCGAGGAGCTGCGCAAGTTTATCGGCCCCCCGCTTCGAGACAGCTTCATAGAGTTTTGCGGCTTTGACGGCGAGAAGGCGGATGAGGCGACGGCTGTATACAGGGAATACTATTCCGTAAAAGGGCTTTATGAGTGCCGGATATACGAGGGTATACCGCAGGTGCTCGAAGCTCTGAAAAGCGCCGGAAAAAAGCTATATCTCGCGACGTCAAAGACCGAGGTTTACGCAAGGGAGGTACTGCGCTATTTCGGCTTAACCGGCTATTTCGAATTTGCTGGAGGCGCCCAGGACAAAATCCGCACAGGGAAATCGAAGGTTCTCAGATATGTTATTGAAGAGGGCGGCATAACGGATTTAGGCCGGGCCGTCATGATAGGCGACCGGACATACGATATAACCGGGGCGGCCGCTATGGGCATAGACGCTATAGGAGTGCTTTACGGCTTCGGGTCGGAGGAGGAGCTTATAAACTCGGGCGCCGCCGCGCTGGCCAAAACGCCGATGGATCTGCTTTCTATTTTACTTTAAATATTGGCTCGAATTTGACTTGACAAATAGATTCAGTTTACGTATAATGTCCATTGCCTGATTTTCAGGAGGTATTCGGCGGCATAGCTCAGTTGGCTAGAGCATGCGGTTCATACCCGCAGTGTCGTTGGTTCAAATCCAACTGCCGCTACCAGTCTGGGGGCGGACCTTTTCGTCTGTCCCCAATTCATAAGGCCCGTTGGTCAAGAGGTTAAGACACCGCCCTTTCACGGCGGTAACACGAGTTCGAATCTCGTACGGGTCACCAAGATATATTTGTGGAGATGGAGGCTTAGCTCAGCTGGTTAGAGCGCCTGCTTCACACGCAGGAGGTCGACGGTTCGAGTCCGCCAGTCTCCACCAAGAAAAAACGTCTGAAAACCGCTTAAAATCAAGGGTTTTGGGCGTTTTTTTTACGTTATTATATCTCGATAAAAAGCTCGAAAGTTGCATTTGATTGCGTTTTTAACCGTTCCTTTGGTTAAAATTTGGTTAATATTATTTACTTGACAATCCATACCGTTAGCTATATACACATACCAAAATCTGACAGGAGGTGCGACGATGGAACTTGACGTAGGCACAATTATTTTAGACTTGCTTTTCACCGTGTTTGTATACACTTTGCCAGTAGCAAATTTCCGTTTAGTCAGACGCAGACCTCTTGAGAGCAAAAACCGCAATAATAGGCAACTCGCTCGGCGGCTGGATGGCGCTAAAATTCGCAACGGCATATCCGGAGCGTGTTTCAAAGCTTGTACTAATCGCATCTGCCGGTCTTGCTGAAATTCGCCCGCAATTCATAGACAATCTAGCCCAAACCCGACAATAGATGAGACTGTGCAGGTCGATTCCGCCATTATCGGAGAAAACGATATTCCAAAAGAAGTGCTTGATTTTATGAATCTGATAGCAGCAAGCTACAACCCGATTGATTATCTGCCGGTATATGCAGACAACCAGTTGCGGCAGCTAAACATGCCTGTTCTCTTTATTGGCGGCGAAAACGATGTTATCATTGATACACAGCAATCTGCGCAAAGGCTTTCGCATCTTGTTTCGTCGGCTGAGATCCATATACTCAGAAATTGCGGTCATATGGCAGCCAATTCCATTGAATATATTATTCCGTTTCTGGTAAATGACGAAGTACACTGCAATAAGAGCCGGTTGTTCTGACCGGCACTGCACCCGCCTTAAAAGGCAAATTAAATTGTATCAATCTCGTACTCAAATACCGGGAAAAACGCCCCAGACCCGTGTAAAATTGCGGGTTCAGGGCGTTTTTTCTGCGAATCTGCAAATAAATAAACCGGGCACTGAAGCGCTCTTGCGTTTAGCTATTCACTTGTTGTTCTTGCCTGAAGCGGCGGGCGAGCGCTTCAAAAAACGCGTCGGTGAAGATGTCGATATAGGGTGAATTGTTATATTTCATGTATGTGGCCGCGATGGAGAGAAATTGCTCCGGCGGCTGGTTTTCAATGCAGGGGATCGTACAGACCGCGTCCGTGACCAGATCGTCGAGCATAGGCAGGCAGGCGATGCCAAGATTGGCCCCGATCATATTTAGCAGAGCCTGAAAGTCATTGACAAGCACGGGAGGCTGGGTTCTGTTTTTTACCTCGTCGGCATTTGGCGTCATCAGCAGGATCTGCTCCAGATCTCCATATGTAACTATGCGTTCGCCATAAGTGCGGGAGACATGGATACCTTCCTTACAGGCGGCAAAAGGATGTGATTGAGATACGATGAGTTTTCGAGGTATGTTGGCATAAAACCTCTTTGTTATCGAGTCGGCAGGCCTCTGTGTAAAAGGAGAGTTTAAATAAACCGCAAGGTCTATCTGACCGTTTTTCAGCTTTTCAAACAGTGTCAGCTCAGGTTCGTCCGATGTAAGAATAAGTGTAAAGCCGGGATGAGACTTCTGAACCTGGTGTACGACGCCAAAGATCGTGGGACCTGAACACAGCCTGGAGCAGCCGATAACCAGCGTTTGCTTCAGCTGCCCATGCTTGATCTCCTTTTGCACCTGCTCAATGATTTGAAGGGCAATCTTTACCTTACTGTAAAAAAAGTATCCGGCCTCTGTCAACGATGTTTTCTTCGTACTGCGTATAAACAGTTTTGCCCCCAATTCCTTTTCCAGCGATTTGATATTATAGCTTATCGCAGTTTGCGCCACGAAAAACCGCTCTGCAACCTCGCTGAAGTTCAGTGTTTCTGCAAGAGCAATAAAATATTTTAATTGGGTAATCGTCATATCTATTCTCCTGTTCGCGCATGTTCCGTGTAGGTTTTCCGGTGGGAAAGTGCCCGTCATACGAAAACTCTCTACTTATCAATTTCATAATTATTGGGGCGGCAAGCCTTTTCATTATGTATAACAAGTTTTTGAACTAACGCGGACAATTACGATACTCCAAAAGGCTGACAAGCAGACTCTTCTGGTACATAGCTGCACTAGAGGGAACAGACACAAAATACAGGGAAGGAGAGAAAGTTTTACGCCTGTGTATAAGGCAGGGGGTTCCATGCTATCAGTATTGTGTAATATTGTATAATAATTGATCTGCATGGCGCTATGTCTTTTACATCAGAAAAGAAGGCTTTATTTAGCCGGTTTAGACAAAAACAATAGGATGGATGACCTACCGGTCTAAGCTTAAGCTTTTATTGTGAAGAAGCGCCGCTGCGCCGCCGGGTTTCTGCGGGTTCCTGTTTGAGAGTCCTGTGCAAGAAATGACAGGAAGACTGCCGGCGAAAGAGATCAATTATTTGACAACAATTCTAATTAATGCTATCTTTCAATTAGATATAATTTGATTTTTCCGCTGCTTGCGAGGTGACGGTTATGCTGTATTCTGCTGCGATTCCCTGCTTTTTGGAAGTTGCCAGAGAACAAAATATCTCACGAGCAGCCAAAAACATGTTTATCAGCCCACAGGCGGTCAGCAAGCAGATCCAGCGCTTGGAGCAGGAAGTCGGGACGCTGCTGTTTTACAGAAATAGGAATCAGCTCACGTTAACACCTGCAGGTAGGCTGTATTATGCGCATTTTACCGAAACGATGAAAAACCTGGCGGAGGTACAGACTGCTGTTGCTGCGCTTCCCACAGGGGATGAGATTATACGGATCGGATGCGTCAAAGGCCTTAGTATTGAAGTGGAGATATCGGATCTCATGTCTGCCTGTACCGCCCTGCCGCCGACGGTCCATGTTCTTTGGGGAAGGGATGAGCCGAATAAGCTTCTTTGGCGTCTTCAGGATAACGATTTTGACATCATTATCTCTTACCATCGGGATGTGGAGTTTCCTGAAGTTGAAAGTATGCACTTCTTGACAAGCGAGTTTTGCTTGGTTGCGGGGAAAAGCATGCCGGAGTTTGAGTTGATGTGGGGCATGAAGAGCATTAACAGCGTCCCCTTTCTGACATGGAAACTGGATGGTTCGACAGAGACACACTCCCGAAAGGGCTTTCAGAAACTATGCGAAACGTGTGGGTTTGCTCCCGAAAATGTTCTTATGCTGCCGGATATGGAATCCATGCATACGGCAATTGAGATGGGTTCAGGCGCTACGATAGCGAGCAGACACGACAGACTTTGCATGAGCAAGCTGGTTAATGTGTTTCCGCTGGGCGTGAATTGCGATCTCAGCATTGCATGGAGAAAGAACGAACCGCGTATTGATATCCGCATGTTGGTGGAGGATATGAAACGGATCTTGGAGGAAAAACAAAAACAGAATAGGATCATAAATTTCGGTTTTTAAGTCGTCATCAGCTTGAAATTGGCTTCAGCCCGCAAGTAAATCCCATGCGCTCCGTGAAAGAAGCGCATGGGATTCATTTATTTTATAGGCTCCCGCTGTGAGAGATAGTGAAAACACTGTTAATCACAAGGGGAGCATTGTCGTGTTGTGGCCTCGTATGCTGATTCTTAAAGAAGGTGATTGAGCTCTCTATTTTTTCCGCAATGAACCGGTGCAGCTCTAGTTTTTTTTAAATGCCCGGTGCATAGTGGAAATACTGCCGAAGCCGGCGCTTTCGGCGACATCTTCAAGGATCAGACAGCTCTCTGGCAGATGCTGCCTGAAAGACAGCAGTTAGAGATACCGTATTATCCCTTACCTGTAAGTGTCTTTAACGGGAGCCAGCATATATAAACCGTGAGCTAGATAAAACATCAACTATTTGATTGAAGAACAACTACCTGGTTGAAAGAGCGCAGACAGATAATGTGCTTTTGTTTTAACAGCACAAAAAATATAATAAAAACAGAGCGATAATTAACAAAATGATAAAAACAGGCGCCCTACATCACGAGTGGGCGGCAATCAAGGAAGGGGAGCAATTGACGATGAAATCGAAAACTGTCACAGGAAACTGGATCGTTGAGGAAACGACAGAACTGAATGAACTTGTGATTGAAGATGGCGGTTCCCTGGAGGCCCCCGAGGGTAAGGTGCTGGCCTTGTCTGTGGACGGTATGGGCTATGAAGCGAAGCCTGGCTATTATTTCGGGGATGTTGTCATCACAGTCGCGGAGCCCTATCTGATGCAGCCGGCATGCATTTTCCGTGAATCCGGCCGTGTATCCAGGTTCCGCTCGGCTGTGACTGTCATCGACGGGGAAATCGTTACCGAGCAGAGCATGACTGCCCTGGTCGTCGGCGGCGAGGTGACCGGCACATATGCGCGCGGCTTCAGCATCCAGAGCATCGACCCCTCTTTCAACGGTATTATTCTTGACGGCAACACGGATTTTACGATCGAAAACGCAAAGATAGGCTTTGAAGGCAAGGGCGTCAATGACTTTGAAGGCGCGGGAGCGGGCGTTACGGCCATTGGCAACACGAAACTGCTTATCAAGGATTCGGAGATCACGCTGTCCTCGCAGACCCGCTGCACTATCCATGCCGGAGGGAACAGCAATGTACGTGTGAAGGACTGCCGTATTACAAATGACAGTCCGGAGACGGGGATGGAACCTGCATGGATGCTGGGACTTCGCGGCACGAACCGTGCGATCCAGCTCTGTGACAAGGCTTCAATCTCCTTCGAAAGCTGCGTCCTCAAGGGAAACGGATGGGGCGTCCTGTCTGTGGACGGGCCCGAAAAGGTCCGCATGAGCCTGAAGGATTGCCTCATGGAGCTGTCGGGACCCAGAGCGCGCGGTTACGGCGCTTTTGTTTTCGGCGACTGCAAGGCGGAGTTTGACCATACGGTCTTGAACGTGAAGGGATACCCGATCCTCCAAAGCACCGAGAACGGGCTGACAGAGATAAAAAACGGAAGTCGTGTGATTGGCGATCACTACGGCGCCGTCATCTTCAAGGACGAATCCGGCGAATTCATACTTAGCGGGAAATCCAGCATGAAGATAGGGCGGGCCTGCTTTGTGGTCAAGGGCGCCAGGACAAGCATCGTTGTAGAGGATTCCGCGGTCGAGTCTAAACAGGGCGTGATCCTCCAACTGATGGACAACGATGAACCGGGTGTTACAGGCGATCATTTTGAAGTTCCGGTCGGCGAAGTCGATACGCCGGTGGAGGACCGGGATCTGACGACCGCCAGGGTCGGTGAGGACGTATTCTTTACGGTCCGCCGCAGCGATCTGAAGGGAGATTTCCTGAACTCCTCGACGGAACTGCGCGCCAATTTGAGGACACCGGCCGGCAGCCATTTCGATTTGAACGACGACGCGCTCAATGAGACGATGGAAGGCAAAGAGATGTTGGTCGACGAGGAATTCATCGCACGTGAAAATGCGGGACAGGGCGCTAAAAATCTGCTGGTCCGGCTGGAAATGGCCGGCGTGACCGGACGTATATCCGCTGCGATACAGAAATATCGTTACGGTCTGGAACGTATTGACGAGAAGACCAAGTTTGAACTGAGCAATGTCACCCAGACGCCTGCGCCGCCGGTAAACAACGGCGTAATCGTGTATGTCGACCGGGATTCCAAGTGGATCGTGACCGGCAAGTGCTGGCTGACAGCGCTGGAGATCGAGGAAGGCGGTGTGGTCGTTGCCGAGAAGATGACGGTTAACGGTGAGGTGACTCCCATTGCAGCGGGCAGCTACAGGGGCCTTATAGTGATTGAATAAAGAATGCAGAGGGGAAGGAGACATCATGAAGAAGAACATAAGAATCATCGCACTGCTTCTTGTGCTGGTGATGCTGGTGCTTACGGCCGCCTGCGGCGGTACGAAAACAACGGCATCCGATGAGGTGAATATTACCATCGGCATTTATTTAGATACGACTGTGATCACACCTTTTGATCCGAGCAAGCTTTATGCCGCCGGAGGGGACGGCATTATCCAGTTTCTCTATGATTCACTGTATTTTGTCAATGCGAAAAACGAGTATGAATCCCGGATCATTGAGTCTGAGGAGTGGACGGACGACACACATCTGACTGTCAAGCTCAAGGATGGATCTACTTCTCAAACGGGACACAGTTGACCGGGCATGATTGGCTTTATACGCTGGATATTATGAAGCGCGCACCGGTCCAGACAACGGCTCTTAAGACCATCGTGGCTGAGGAGTGCTCCTGTTCAGAGGACGGTCTGACGCTGAATATCGTGCTGTCAAGCCCCTACGCGCTTTATCAGGAGGGTATGAAATTTGCGATCTATAGCAAGGACTATATGGAATCCTGCGGCGGTGGTGAGAACATCGACTGGTATGATCCTGCGGCAGTCGTTGGTTCCGGGCCTTACAGCGTCGCTGAATATGAGCCCGACGGCTATATCGTCTTCGCAAAGCGCGATGATTACTGGGGCAAGAATTACGGCTACGATGATCCCTACGATACGCTTAAGGTCGTGAAATACATGGACCAGACAACAATGTGTGTTGATATGGAAAACGGCGCGATTGACGCTGCTCTGGATCTGTCCGTTCAGGATTATGACCGGCTCGTTGGAATCACGGATGACAAGATCGAGATCGGCCGGCTCAGCGGCAACAATGTGATTATGCTGTGCTTTGATTCCAACAACAATGAGACGCTGAAGGATCCCGCCGTGCGAGAGGCGATCTGCCACAGCATCGACAGCGCAGCACTTGCCAAGGCCATACGCGGGTCCTATGGTAAGGCTGCCAGCGCACTGCTTTCCGTCAATGAGCTGGGGTATTCAAAGGATTATGATTATTCTTACGACCCCGAAAGGGCCCGCCAGATCTTGGCGGATGCCGGGTATGCAGACGGAGATATCCATCTGAAAATCGTCCTCCCGATCGATGAGCTCATGTCGTCCACCGGCGAAGCCCTCCAGGGGTATCTGGCAGACATCGGAATCGATCTGGAACTCGACGTCGTAGAGATTGCGACGTTTATCCGATTGATGCGTACGCCAGGCGGGACCGATCTGAAGATTGATAACAAGAACGGCGGAAATTTCCTGTGCGATCCTTCGACACACCTGGACAACTGGGCCGATCCCATGGATCCCGTGCAGTACAGAGATTACTGTGAAAGGGTTATCTTTGAAGCGGTGCAAACTTATGATAGGGATGTTCGCGTTGAAAAATACGGTGAGCTGCAGGATCTCTGGTATGAGCATTTCGACGCAGTGCCGCTTTTTGAGACGGATCAGAGCTTCGCTTATAACACTGATGTGTTTAAGGATTTCAACATTAACAGCACGCAGGACCTGCGTCTGCTCGACGTCGTCGTCAAATAACAGTTTCATCTTTCTTATCCTTTCCCTCAGGCGCCCCTCGGTCGCCTGAGGGAAAGTAAAACTGACCGTTTCGGGAGCGCTTATGAAAAACGAGACCAAACTGTTCAACAAGTATTTTGTCCTTACGCTGCTGATTGGGCTGTGCATCAATATCGGCCAAAGCGTAACGAATAATTCCGTGTCCGTCTATATCGACAGCCTGAGTTTTTCCACCGGGTTTACGGGACTGATAGGTGTGCCGTATGCCGCCTGCGCGATCGCAGCCCGCATCATCAGCGGTTATTATGCAGATCACCGCGGCCGCCGCTTTGTGATGATTATCGGCTGCCTGCTGTTCGCGGCTTCCTCTCTGTTTTTCGGCTATGTGAGAAGCGCAGCGGCTTTGCTGATCTTCCGTTCCCTGCAGGGAGCCGGCTACGCCTTTTCCTTCACCGGCGCGACGGCGGCCAACGTGGACGTGACGCCGGCGGGGAAAGAGAAAGAGGGCATAGGGATATTCTGGATCCCGCTGGCCATTGCCATCGCGATTTCCGGCGAGCTTGTGCTGCGGCTTTCCGCGGACGGGACTTATACAAAAGTGTTCCTCACTGCAGGTGTCGTCCTGGCGATGGGCATCGTGTTTTCCGTGCTCTGCGGCTATGAGAAAAAACCGGCCGGGGAAATGCGCAGCGAGGAGCAAACAGCCTATATGGGCCTGGCAAAGTTTGTAGAGCCGCGGGCACTGAAGGCGGCCTCCATCATGCTCTGCTTTGCGATAGGCGTCTCTTCCGTCACAGCATTCATCATGCTCTTTGCACAGAGCCGGCAGTATCAGAACACTGGCTTGTTTTTCACTATGGGCGCTGTGTTTATGTTCATCGGAAATCTGGCGAGCGCCGGCTTACATAAAAAGCTTGGGGCCGTAACGACGCTCTGCACAGCCTTTGCTGCTTTTGGCGTGATGATAACGGCCACGGCGTTTTCGGAAAACGAGATCGTTTTCCTGATCACCGGCGCAGTCAGTGGCTATATTCAGGGGATCGCCTCTCCGGTCCTTTGTTCCCTTGTCATGGAGCAGCTGCCTGCAGACCGCCGCGGTGCAGGCAGCAGCACACTGTATATGATGCTGGACATCGGCGTGGGGATCGGATCTTTCCTCTGGGGCATTGTCATCAAGGGAACCGGCGGCTATGCAGCGGTGTACTGCGGCGCGGGTTTCTTCTCCCTGTTGGCGATCATCCTGACCATAATGTTTTATGCAGGCCGAAGAAAGCAGGCAGCAACAGCGGAATACTATTAATCGAACGGAAGAAGGGTGTAATAAATGGACGAATCCATGTTTAAGAATGTTGTCGTAGTCGAAGAGACAAAGAGGCAAAACGGTCTGGAGGTTGAGGAGGGAAGCTTCTGGAAGGCCCCGGAGGGCAAGAATCTCACAATGACTGTCAACGGGGTAGGCAAGACGCCCTTCCCCGGCAGGTACGAGGGCGATGTCGTTCTCACGGTCTCAGACGAGTACAAGCGCGACACCGTTCGCTTTGGTAATGCGGAGACCAACAGCTTCCGCTGTGCCGTGGTCATCAACGACGGCAAATACAGCCCCGAGTGCTCTGTTCCCGCTATCGTGCAGCGGGGCACGGTCACGGACACGGAGGCCAACGATATCCTGATCGTTAGCGACGAGTGGGATTTTAACGGCGTCTATGTCGGCGGCGACGGGGACTATACCATAAACCGTGCGACGATCATTCTAAACGGCGACGGCACGGACGATTTCGTCGGCAAGGGCGCGGGCGTGGCTGTGACCGGCACCGGCACGCTGACGATCAATGATTCCACGATCCTGACAAACGGCATCACACGCGGCGCGGCCTACACCGGCGGCAACGGCACGTTGGTGGCTAACGACTGTTATTTCCGCATGACAACCTATGAACCGGACGAGATGCAGAAGAAAATCGCGAAGGAGAATATGCGCATGATCGCGCCGCCCTGGATGATGGGCATTGCCGGCCGCGGCCGCACGACGAATATCGCCGGTATGGGCACCTCCTATTATAACCGCTGCCATGTGATCTCCGATTCCTGGGGCGTTCTCTCTGTTGACGGCGCCTGCGTCAACCGGATGTATGTCAAGGACAGTTATCTCGAGATCAAGGGTGAGAGCGGGTACGGCGTTTTCGCGATTGCGGATGACGTGATGTTCGATTATAAAGGCCTCGGCGAGCCGGGCTGCTGGGATGTCATCGACCACTCCCTGGTGGAGGTCCCGGATTATGCGATCATCATGTCCAACGGTACGGCCGGCAGCGAGTTTAAAAACGGCTCAATCATCCGTTCAAAAAAGAATGCGGCCCTGATTTTCCGCAACTGCGGCACACTGAAGGTCAACAGCAAAACGGTTGTGGAGACGGACAAGACCTGCTTTGTCGTCAAGGGATCCAATGCCCGCGTTGAGGTGGACGATGCGATCCTCCGTCCGAAGAACGGTATCCTGTATACCGTGATGGGCAACGACGACGTCGGCATGGGCGGTACGCGCTTTATCGTGCCGGTCGGCCAGGTAGATACACCCATCGAGGGACGTGATCTGGCAAATGCGGATCCGGGCGAGGATTGCTTCTTCTTGATCTCCAACATGGAGACGGCCGGCAACATTTTCAATGCGACGACAAATCTGAAGCCCAATATGGATACCGACTCCCCGATGGCATTAGGCGGCCCTCCGGCGGGCGAGCGCCCTGAGGGAATGTTCCCGGCTCCGCCGGAAGGAGCTCCCGGTGATGCCCCTCCGCCGATCATGATCCCTTCGGATACGCAGGTGCGCGGCTTCCTGGGCGACGATCTGCAGGGCGTGAAAAACCTGGAGATCAAGCTGGTCAATGCCAAGGTCACCGGCGTGATCTCATCTGCTGCTGCAAAATACCGCGACGGGCTGGAGATCATCACGGAGGAGAACTGGCAGGAGATCGGCAATATCACCGAGACCCCGGCCCCGGCGATCAACAACGGCACGATCCTGTCCCTGGACAAGGATTCCGTATGGATCGTTACCGGCACAAGTTATCTGACCAGCCTGACGATTGAAGATGGCGCGCAGATCCTGGGCGCGGAAGGCAAGGCCGCTTCGATCACAGCGGACGGAAAGCCCGTTGCCGGGCCCGGCCGCTATGATGGTAAGATCGTTGTGTCTGTGCAGTGAGCAAAAGGAGAAGCAGTATGAGTCATTATGTCAGGGAGATCAGCAGTGATCTTGTTGTGATCGGCGGGGGCGGCGGCGGCCTCGTCGCAGCTGTCCGAGCTGCTCAACAGAGCGGGAAAAAGGTCGTACTGCTGGAAAAGACCAAGCGTCTGGGCGGCAGTGCCTCCATGGCCGTGTGCATGCGGACCTTCGAGAGCAAATGGCAGGAAAAACGCGGACTGGACAGCCATACGCTGGACTACATCCGAGCCATGCAGGACCAGATGCAATGGAAGGTCGATCCGAAGCTGGCCTGGAACTCCGTGATGGCCACGGGCAAATTTGTGGACTGGGCGATGGAGCTGGACCCTTCGCTGGACGACAAGTTTTTCCCGGGAACCTATATGTTCGGCATCCAGGATATTGAGCCGGTCGGCCCTCAGACAGACCGCAAGTCTCCCAAGGGGCTTGGCGCGCTGTTCATGGAGACGATGGAGAACAACTGCAAAAACTTTGGCGTTGAGGTCCTTACAGAGCATCCGGCAGTCGATGTGGAGGTGGAAAACGGGAAGATCACCGCTGTGATCGCCGAGGGACCGGAAGGCGAGATTCGTGTGACCTGCCGTGCCTGTATCATCGCAACCGGCAGCTGGATTAATAACACGAAGGTCGTTGAACGTGTCTGTCCCGAATACCTGGACGCCTGGACACCCCAGACGCCGCATTCAGCTCCCTATCTTACCGGCGATGCGATCGATTTTGCAGAGAAGGTCGGCGCGTTTGTCGACTACGACAATTTCGTTTTCCGCTTTATGGGCGATATGACGCTGGCCCGCGCGGAGCTCATGCGCGCGATGATGAACAGCAATTACCCCATCACCGTCAATCTGAACGGCAAGCGTTTCTGCAGCGAGCCGTTGTCACGTCTCGGCGCCTTTGAGGATGGCCCCATCCAGTTCCGCCAGCCTCACGCAACGAGCTTCCGCATTTTTGATACAAACATCCTGACAGCGGCATTTAGGCAGGGGAATCTGATCAAACATAATTATGATGAGCGGATGCTAGACTATCTACCGAAGGTGGCGAGCGATGAGGCCGGACTGCAGAAGCAGCTTGAGGAGGCTTTCGCCGGCCAGGACGCCGGCAAGGAGATTTTCCGCGCCGATACGCTGGAGGAGCTGGCCGCAATGACCGGCATCGACAGAAATGGTCTGTTGGAGACCGTTCGGGTCTATAACGAGAGTTGTGAAAACGGCGTGGACTGGGAATTTGTCAGGCCGACGGATAGTCTGGTGCCGCTGGTCGAGGGACCGTATTACGCGATCAGGATCGCAGCGGCGACGGACGGCGCTTTCGGCGGCATTCTCGTAAACGCAGATATGCAGGCTTACAAGGCCGATAAGAGCGGCCTTGTCGAGGGCCTGTTCGCTGTGGGCGATTTCACCTGCGGCCGCTATGCGGTCATCGGCGGACTCAAGCGCCAGATCCTCAATGACCTGGCCTGGGCCTTCGCCAGCGGTTTCATTGCGGGCAACAAGGCCGCTGAGTACATCAAATAGTATCCCAAGTTTACTTCTGTAGGCCGTCGTTATCGACGGCGGCGCATAGTTTACAGCCAGATGAAAACTGATAAAAGGAGGAATTGCTATTAGCTGGAGAACACCACCTGTCCCCATTAAATCCGAGCAGATTGCAAAAACCCTCGAAGCGGAGATCGTCGTCGTGGGCCTGGGCTATGCCGGCACCGCCGCTTTCCGCGGCGCGGTGGAGGCCGGCGCGGACACAATTGCGATCGAGTACATGAAAGAAAAGCGGTTCAGTTCTTACGGCAGGGATATCGGACATCTGAATTCCAAATTTCTGGAGAGCCGCGGTGTTCCCCATGTGGATGAACTCGAATTCTTTAACGAATGGATGCGGCGCGCAGGAAACCGTGCAAACCCGGAGCTGGTGATGAAATTTGCCAAGAAATCCGGAGAGGCTTTCGACTGGTTTGTGGACATGATCCCACGGAAGGCTATGGATGAGATGGTCCATGTCGCCTTCTGGCCCACCGGCTCAGAAAAATTCAAGGCGGAGGCGCGGGAAAAGGGATATGCCGAACTCAACGGATTCAAATACTGGAACGGGACGGCCCAGTTTCCATATGATTATCCCATGGGCTGGAAGGGCTGGCCCACGCTGTCGGATGTCTGCCGTGAAAACCACAAAAAGACCATCGAACAGGGCGGACGCGCGTTCTTTGGGATCGAGGCCATGCAGTTGGTCAAAGACGGGGATCGCGTGACCGGTGTGATCGGCAAAGACCGGGAGAGCGGCGAATATATCCAATACAACGCCCGTAAAGCGGTTATCCTGGCGGCCGGAGACTTTGCGCATAATCCGGAAATGCTGGAGGAACTGGCCTGCGATATCACTGACCTCCTGACGCCGGACGAGAAGTATCCCAGAAATCCGGGCAGAAACGGCAGAGGTCACCAAATGGCCGTTTGGGTCGGCGGCAGAATGGAGACAAGGCCTTTGCCGACAATGGGCGGGAACCAGCTCAATTCCTTCGGGGGAATGTGCAGCTTCGGCGCGGTGTGGCTGGATCGTTTTGGAAAACGCTACTGCAACGAGATCTTTGGAGCAATGGAGTTTCCGGGTTTGGCAGCCAACCAGACAACCAGGGGTGCCACATGGAGAGTTTATGACATCCACTGCCTGGAGAATGAACTGGCCTGGTCTGTTCCTGCGCATGCCAGCTTTGATGGCAGCAATCCGGAGTTTGTCGCGCTGCTGGAAAACCTCTTTGAATATGCGCAGACGCATGATGACGGTGTATGGAACAAGCCCGCCGGCGGCCCGTTCGGGCCGAAGCAGGTTTATTACGGCCGCATTCCGGAGGAACTGGTCAAGAATGCCGGCTTTACCGGAGAACTCGCTGAAAACGTCATAAACAGCATTCATCGTTACAATGAATTTGCTCGGAACGGCAGAGATGAGGACTTTGGCAGGGACGCCAAGGTTTTGGATCCTCTCACGGACATGCTCTTCATAGAGCCCAAAGAGGCCAATGGCTTTGGCGGCATGTTGGTCACGGTCGGTGGCCTTGTTACAGACGCGGATCAGCGCGTCTTGGATCTGTATTATGAGCGCATTCCCGGCCTGTATGCCACAGGTAACTGCTGCGGCAGACGATTTGGCACGTTGTATTTTACACTGATCGCAGGCGTATCCATCGGCATAGCGATAACACTTGGCCGCGAGGCCGGCATTGCAGCAGCGACCTTGGAATAACACACCGAATTTAATAAAGAGAGGAGAATTACAATGAAAAAACTGAGGACA
>JBMNQI010000010.1:0-46092 GCA_050944055.1 Oscillospiraceae bacterium
AGCATCATAACTCCCTCCGAATTCGTCGGCTCAATTATGGAGCTTTGCCAGGAGCGCCGGGGCGAATACAGGGACATGAAATATCTTGACACGGACAGGGTCGAGCTGCACTACGAGCTGCCGCTCGCCGAGATCATATATGACTTTTTCGACGCTTTAAAATCTCGCACGCGAGGCTACGCCTCGCTTGACTACGAGCTGTCCGGATATAAGGAAAGCGAGCTTGTCAAGCTCGACATCCTGTTAAACGGCGAAATCGCCGACGCGCTCAGCTTCATTGTCCATGTTGACAAGGCCTACGCCCGCGCTAGGCGAATAGCCGAAAAGCTCAAGGACAACATACCCCGCCAGCAGTTTGAAATACCGATTCAGGCCGCTATAGGTTCAAAGATAATCGCCCGGGAGACCGTCAAGGCGTTGCGGAAAGACGTCCTCGCCAAGTGCTACGGCGGCGATATCACGCGGAAGAAGAAGCTTCTGGAAAAGCAGAAAGAGGGAAAGAAGAGAATGCGCAGCCTCGGAACGGTCTCCGTTCCCCAGGAAGCATTCATGGCGGTCTTAAAGCTCGACGAATAGGCATGTTGCGGACGGCCGATTTCGCCCCGCCGGCCGGAAGCTAACAACCGGCTGAAATATCAAAACGGGACAAAACAGGAGGTGCGCGTTGGAAAAAGTAAAGAATACTGACGAGCTGCTGCACGGTCGTATGACGATGCTGCTGCTCAAGTACATGCTCCCCGGTCTCACCGCGGCCGCCGTCACTTTCGTTTTTGGCCTGTTCGACACGATGTTCATAGGCCGCTACATAGGTGAGCTTGGGCTGGCGGCGCTCAATCTTTCTGTGCCGGTTTTCGCAATACAGCTCGCCCCCGCGGTCCTTTTCGGCATTGGCGGCGCTACGCTCGGGGCAATTGCCTCGGGGAAGGGCGAGGGCCGCGAACAGAACATATATTTCACTCTATGCTTTATAGCTGTTCTCGCTGTCGGCCTGCTTGAGGCCTTACTGGGCCTTTTATTCCTCGAGGACATAGCGAGGGCGCTCGGAGCGAACGACGAGTCGCTTAAGCTTACAATGGATTATATGCGCCCGCTCTTCATTGCTTCCCCGTTCTTCTGCCTTCAGCCCCTGCTCAGCTCCTTCATACGCAACGACAACGACCCGAAGATCGTGATGTGGGCCTCCGTGCTCGGCAGCCTAATAAACATTTTCCTCGATTATCTCGCGGTAGTTGTCCTCGGCTGGAGCTGCACGGGGGCGGCCTCGGCGACGGCGACGTCCATGGCTATAATTGTTACCATACACTGCGTGCACTTCTTTAAAAAATCCAACTCCCTGCGCCTTGTGCGCCCCGAAGGTATTAAGCGCGTCTATCGCGCGGCGGTCACGGGGCTTCCAAGCTTCGTGCTCGAGCTTTGCGGCGGCCTGGGTGTTTTTCTCTATAATAACCGCCTAATGCGCTTTTCAGGAAACAAGGGCATAGCCTCGTTTGCCGTCTGCACTATGACGAGCTGGCTTACAGGCACCTTCGTCAACGGCATAGGCCAGGGTGCCCAGCCCATCATATCAACCAACTTCGGCGCGGGCGATTTTAAACGGGTCAGAAAGGCACGCAACAGCGCCCTGACACTTGCATTCTGCATAGCCGCCCTGGTATTCGCGGCCGGCCAGTTATTCAGCGTTAATATCATCATCTTCTTCATCGACGCCGACAGGGAGCTTTTGGATGTGGCGACCCGCGGCATACGCATCTATACATTCGGCCTGCCCTTCAGCGCCGTCGGCATCATATTGGCCACATACCTCCAGAGCATGGGCTTCGCGCGCGGCTCGACGGCAATTCAGCTCGGGCGCGGCGTTGTCTTTGTCGCTATACTGCTTTTCATACTCCCGAATTTTCTGGGGGCCAGCGGGGTTTTCGCCACGGCCCCGGGAGCGGAATTCCTGTCCGCCGCCCTCGCGATAGCTCTGTCCGTAAGAATGGCTCGGCGGGCGGCAAAGAGCGGCGGCGCGAATGCCGGTTCGCTTTAATCGGGGAGCGCGCGTCCCGTCCGGAGACGTCTATAAATCTTACGCGCCCAGGCACGATACCTGGAGGAAGACAAATAAAACGCTATTACCCGCACCTGTTCACTCCTTTAAAAGTGAAAAACCTCGTTTTCAAAAACCGTTTCTTTTCGGCCCCTAACTCAACCATAATAGTCGAGGAGGGCATCCGAACGACTGCGCGCCGGAAGTCACAGTCCTGGGCGATGCCAAAAAGCCCGCGAAGCTGATACAGGCGATACAATCCGCCTACGCATCCGATTTGGGAGATTTTTTAGCGCCGTGTAACTCAGGACCTGCCCCGCTGCCGGGGCGGGTCCGCTGTTTCCGGACGAAAACGCATGCTATGATTCGTCTTCTCCCGGGGATTTGTTAATTTTTTCACAATAATAGTGCTCTCAGGCCTCCCTTTTCTCTTTATTTACCGATTGACCAGCTATAAATACTTTGTTAAAATTTTGTCATAGTGATTGACAAAGGTGATGATAATGCGAAAATTTGACACGAAGGTGCAGCACCTGCGTTATAAGGTGCTTCGGGAGGTCTCGCGCCTTGCCTGGGAAGGCAGCCTTCTGAATAAGCTTACGGATATACCGAAAACCATTATACCTGGCCCGCAGCCCACAATGCGCTGCTGCATATATAAAGAGCGCGCCATCATTTCAGAGCGCGTAAAGCTCGCCCTCGGCGGCGACAAGGAAAATCCCAATGTCATTGAGGTCATAGACATCGCGTGCGACGAGTGCCCGGTGGGTGGATACGAGGTTACGGACGCCTGCCGCGGGTGCCTCGCGCACCGCTGCGAGGACGTATGCCCCCGCGGGGCCATAGTTATTGACGGGCACCAGAAGTCCCGCATAGACAAGAGCAAGTGCGTTGAGTGCGGACGCTGCGCTTCCGTCTGCCCTTATTCCGCGATTACGAACCGCAAGCGCCCCTGCGAGAGCGCCTGCAAGGTCAGGGCTGTCTGCCGCAACCCGGAGACGCAGGCCGCCCAGATTGACAATTCAAAATGCATCTCCTGCGGCGCGTGCGTCTACCAGTGCCCGTTTGGAGCGATGAACGAGAAGAGCTTCATTCTCGACGCTATCGAGCTTATACGCAATAAGACGCCCGGCTCGCCCGTTATCGCCGCTGTAGCGCCGTCAATATCCAGCCAGTTTACATACGCGGGCATCGGGCAGGTCATATCCGGCATACGCGCCCTCGGTTTCGACGCCGTCGTCGAAGCCGCCCTCGGGGCCGACATGGTGGCGTACTCGGAGGCAAAGGAGCTGGCCGAAAAAGGCTTTATAACAAGCTCCTGCTGCCCCGCGTTCGTGACATATATCGACCATAAGTTCCCGGATTTAAAGGACAAGGTCTCGCACAACATTTCCCCGATGGCCGCCGTAGGCCGTTACATCAAGAAAAACGTAAAAGGCGCCCGCGTCGTGTTTATAGGCCCGTGCACGGCGAAGAAGATGGAGTTTCGGACCGAGCGCATACGCCAATTCATAGACTGCGTGCTGACGTTTGAGGAGCTGCAGGCCTTATTTGACAGCCGCGATATAGACATCACCGCGCTCCCGTCGGAGAAGCTTGAAAACGCCTCGACCTACGGGCGCATCATAGCTCACAGCGGCGGGCTGACGGAGGCTGTAAAGCAGGGCCTGATTGAAAACGGCAGGGAGGACTTCCTTCTCCGGCCCGTTGTCTGCGACGGCATAGAGCAGTGCCGCGCCGCTCTTACAAAGGCCTCCAGGGGCACTCTTGACGGAAACTTTATTGAAGGCATGGCCTGCCAGGGGGGCTGCGTCAACGGCTCCGGCTGCCTGACGCACGCCGAGAAAAACAAGCTGGCCGTGGACGCCTTCAGCAAGGAGGCCGCCGAGAAGAAGCTCTATCACGCCCTGTCGTACCCGCTATAGCCTTCATTCGGAACGTAAAGCCACGTTAATAGCCTGCATCGCACAACGCCCAACGCCGCCGCAATCGCTGCGCCGGCAAAAAACCAATACCGAAAAAAGGGCATGGCGCCTGCGTTTCAAACGTTTGCGTCATGCCACTCTCATGCGCACTGCGTAAAGAGGCGGCTCCCCGCGGGGAAGCCGCCTCTTCTATTTCCGTCTGTCCCGGTGCCCGCCTCTGGCCAGAGAGCGTCAGACAACCTTTTTTTCCTCTTTTGCCTTTGAAAAGCTCTCGATCATCATAGGTACGACTTTAAACAGATCCCCCGCTATGCCGTAATCGGCGATCTCGAAAATCGGGGCCGAAGGGTTCTTGTTTACCGCTATTATGCATTCTGAATCCTGCATGCCGACCTTGTGCTGAATAGCGCCTGAAATGCCGAGCGCGATATAGAGCTTCGGGCGCACGGTCTTGCCTGTCTGGCCGACCTGGCGGTCCGCGGACAGCCAGCCGGAGTCAATCACAGAACGCGATCCGCCAACTACGCCGCCCAGGACCTCGGCCAGCTGACGGCCAAGCTCCAGTCCTTTTTGCACGTCCTTGCTTATGCCCCGCCCGACGCAGACGACGACGTCGGCCCCGGTCATATCCACCATCTGCTTCGAGGCTTTGACTACCTCCAGCACCTGAGTCTTCATATCTTCACTCGTGAGCCTGACTTCCGGATGCTCGATTACGCACGAGTCGGCTTTTGACTGATCGAAGGGGCGGCGCTTCATGACACCGGGGCGGACTGTGGACATGCAGGGGCGGAAGCGCGGCGTGATTATTGTGGCCATCAGATGTCCGCCGAATGCCGGCCTCGTCATCTTGAGATTGCGGTCGTCCATGTTAAACTTCATTTCGGCTAAATTCAGCGTTGAATTCTCGGCCAGGAACTCCGTGTATCTGAGCATGTCGACATCCAGATGCGTGCAGTCTGCTGTGAGCCCTGTGTGAAGGCGGGCCGCGATCCTGGGCGCGAGGTCGCGACCTATGTTTGTGGCCCCGAAGAGAAGTATCTCCGGCTTGCGCTCCATGACTATATCGCAGACTGCCTTGGCATAGGCGTCGGTGGTATAATTATGCAGCAGCGGGTGGCTGCACACAAGCACCCTGTCCGCGCCGTAGCCGCCGAGATCCCTCGCGATGCCGTCGACGTCGTCTCCCAAAAGCAGGCCGCAGAGCTCGGTGCCCAGCTCGTCGGCCAGCTTGCGGCCTTCGCTCAGAAGCTCAAAGTCTGTCGGCATAAGCCTGCCGAAGCGCTGCTCGCAGAATACCCATACCCCGCGGAAATCCTCAACCTTTGTGTTGTCCCATTTAGTATTCACTGTTTTCACCCCTTGTCAAATGATGTGCCTTGCCGAAAGGCGCTGCGTAAGCTCGGCAACCGTGTCCTTGTCGGCGCCCTCGAGCATCACGCCCGCGCCCTTAAGGGGCGGGGAAAAGGACCTGAAAATATTTGTCGGAGAGCCGCCGAGGCCGATGGTCGTCGGATCTATCAGAGGCTCGTCCTTAAGCGCGTCATAATCAAATACGGTAAGCGGTTTCGAATAGGCCTCGGTTATGCCCATGACGCTCATATAGCGGGGGACGTTGAGCTCTTTAATGCAGGTGATAAGACAGGGGGCGTTAACGCATATCATCATGTAGCCGTCTTCAAGCGCGCGCCTGACTATAAAGCTGTCGCCTTCCTTTTTAATCTCCGTGGCGTAAGTGACCTGTGGCAGGCCGAGCTTTTCGGCTATCTGCGGGCCGACCTGGGCGGTGTCTCCGTCTATGGCCTGACGGCCGCACAAAACGATGTCGTCCGGCCCTATGCCGATCTTATGAATAGCCGCCGCCAGAACCTGGCTTGTGGCAAAGGTATCCGAGCCGCCGAATTCCCGGCTCGAAACGAGGACGGCCTCGTCTGCGCCCATAGCCAGAAGCTCCCTCAGCATATCCTCCGCGGCCGGAGGCCCCATTGTGACGACGACGACCTTATACCCGTATTTGTCCTTCAGCCTGAGAGCGGCCTCAACGGCGTTTTTATCGTCCGGATTGGTTATGGCGGGCATTGACGCCCTGTCGAGCGTGCCGTCGGGCTTGACCGCCACCTTCCCGGAAGTGTCCGGCACCTGCTTTACGCAGCAAATTATCTTCATGTGACAAACCTCCTTACTTTATGCCGAGGCGGGAAGCTATGACCATGCGCTGGGCTTCGGACGTGCCCTCGTAGATCTCGGTTATTTTGGCGTCGCGCATCATTCGCTCGACCGGGTATTCCCGCGTATAGCCGTAGCCTCCGAACAGCTGAACGGCGCGGCGCGTAACATCGCTGGCGGCTTCCGAGGCAAACAGCTTAGCCATAGCCGCCTCCAGCCCGTAGTCCCTTCCGGCGTCTTTCGCGCAGGCAGCCGCGTAAACAAGGTGCTGCGCGGCCTGCATGCGAGTATACATATCGGCGAGCTGGAACTGCGTATTCTGGAACTGGCTTATGCGCTTGCCGAACTGGATGCGCTCTTTTGTGTATTTCATCGCCTCTTCAACCGCGCCCTCGCCGATGCCCAGAGCCTGCGCGGCTATGCCGATGCGCCCGCCGTCCAGGGTCTGAAGCGCTATCCTGAAGCCCATACCTTCTTTGCCGAGCAG
Organism: Oscillospiraceae bacterium; assembly: GCA_050944055.1. Classification (GTDB taxonomy): domain Bacteria; phylum Bacillota; class Clostridia; order Oscillospirales; family Oscillospiraceae; genus JBMNQI01. Next base: position 6,608 of record JBMNQI010000010.1, read on the forward strand.
GTTTTCCTTCGGCACCTCGCAGTCCTCCATAATCAGCTCCGTCGTGGAGGAGCCGCGAATTCCCATCTTCTTCTCCTCGCGGCCGACGCTGAAGCCGGGGAAATCCCTCTCCACGATGAACGCGGAAATCCCGCGGCTTCCCTTGCTCTTGTCGGTCATCGCGAATATTACATATACGCTCGCCGCGCCGCCGTTCGTTATAAATATCTTCGTGCCGTTGAGAATATACTTATCTCCGCGAAGCTCGGCAACGGTCTGCATGCCGCCGGCGTCCGTTCCGGCCTCGGGCTCCGTCAGGCCGAACGCGCCGATCTTTCTTGCCGTCAGAAGGTCCGGCAGGTACTTTTTCTTCTGATCCTCGGTGCCGTATTCAAATATCGGAGCGGCGCACAGCGACGTGTGCGCGGAGCAGATAACGCTCGTGGTCGCGCAGACCTTGGACAGCTCCTCAATGCAAAGTGCATAGGAGAGAAAATCCGCCCCTCCCCCGCAGTATTCCTTCGGGAAGTAAACGCCCATCATTCCGAGTTTGCCCATTTTTTTAACGGTTTCCCAGGGGAACTCTTCATTCTCGTCTACCTGCTTTGCCAGCGGCCTGACTTCGTTTTCAGCAAATTCACGGTACATCTGGCGGAGCATCAGGTGTTCTTTCGACAGCGCAAAGTCCATTTCTTGCATCCCCTTCCAATAGCGGTGTCTCGTGTGTAAAGATTTAACTATCATAAGCTTAATAAATTATATAGTATATGCGCCCAGAAGATTTGACAAATATTCCAGGCTCCCCGGCCTGGAAATTGTATATTTTTTCAACGGCGCCGGCCCCGGTTCCAGAGCGCGGAAAACCGGGGATTATTCCCCGGTTAGCTTGACCTATGTGATAAGCTCGATTCCCTCTCGCAGCCTGTCGGCGCTTATTGCGCCCTTTTCCGTTTTCGCTATGCGGCCTTCGCTGTCGATGAATACCGTCACGGGTATCGCGGATATGCCGTAGGCGGTTGCTGCCGACAGCTGCGTGTCGTAATAGACGGGAAACGTATAACCCTGCTCGCTAATAAACCCGGAGGCCGAGTCGAAAGTCTCGCGCCGTCCGTCCGTCATATTAACCATGAGGAACGCCACGTCATCTCCTGCCTCCCTGTAGGCGTCGTCGAACTCCGGCATCTCCGACCTGCAGGGCGGGCACCAACTCGCCCAGAAGTTTAAAACCACCGGCCTGCCCGAAAAGTCGGAGAGCTTTACCTCGTTCCCGTCCCCGTCCTGCACTGTAAAGTCGGGAGCCTTCTCCCATCCCGCTTCCCCAACTTCCCGCGGGAAGATTATGGCGGCCAGCTTCTTATAGGAAAAGACGACGGCCACTAAAAAAATCGCAAAAAGGGATATCAGAATTATCGTTTTGGTCCTTTCCTTCATGTCAACCATTCCTTTCAATTGGCATCAGACGCCAAAGCGTTAAAAAGAAAGAAGCGAGAGGATATAGTTCATGTACCCGGACGCCATCAGTATCCCGGTAACGACCAGCAGAGCGCCGGATATCAGATTTATTATCCTGTAATTTCTCTTAATGAAAGAGAAGGCGCCCTTGAGGCGGTCGATAAGAAGCGCGCTTAGTGCAAAAGGCACGCCCAGCCCGAGCGAATAGGAAAGCAGCATCAGCACGCCCTCGGGCAAAGAGCCCCTGTGCGAGGCCAGCATCAGCGCCGAGCCGAGGAAAGCGCCCACGCAGGGCGTCCAGCTCACGGAGAAGACTATTCCGAAAAGCATGGACGGGAAAAAGCCCCGGCCGGCCCCTCCGACGCGCCCGACGCCGCCGCGGTTTAAAAAGCCGATTTTCAGTAAACCGAGAAAATTCAGTCCGAATACTATGACTATGACGCCGGTTAGAATGTTCACCGGCGCTTCGTACCGCCTCAAGAGGCTTCCGAGCGTGCCCGCAAATGCGCCCATGGACGTAAACAGCAGCGTAAATCCGGCTATAAATCCGAGCGCGTTTATTACGGTCCTTTTCCTGTCCTCCCCGCCGTGCGCGAAATAGGAGATATACAAGGGGAGCATAGGCAAAAGGCAGGGGGAAATAAACGTCGCCATACCCTCAAGGAACAGCAGAACATACTGCATTTTTTGCCTCCAAACGCCCCGCAGCGCCGGGCCCATGCCCGCGCCGCCAGGGAATTGATAATTCAATATATATAAAAGAGGAGGATATATCAATACAATTATGCTGTTAAACCGCGCCGGGCGCCGTGACAAGGTCACGCAAGCCGTTCCTTTGACAGTATGTTTAAGCTTACTTCTATTATTATTTATTAAACCCGCTTTATGTGGAAAGGCGGTAAATATATTATCCCTCGGCCCGCGGCGGCAAGCGCCGCTTCAGTTGGCCGCCGGGATATATAGAGCTTTTTGCCGGCCTTGCGGCCTTCCCGCATTATTTTCATAAGGCGTCCTACAGGCTTAAACAGCCGCAGAACGTTTCAGACGTCCTGCGGCTTTATATTGCCGGAATTTATTTTATCGCCGCCCCGGGATCCTGCGCCTGAACGGCAGGCGGAGCGGAGAGATTCAATCCTTCGCGGCGTCCGCCACCGCGCGCGCGAATATGGCGACGCCGACTGCGCCCGCGTCCCGGTGCCCAAGGCTTAATTCGCGCATATTCTTTGCCTGCCCGTATTTTGCCACCATATTAGCAGTCGCCTCCGCACCTTTTTCGGCGGCCCGCGCCGCCGCTTCAAGTATCGCCTTCACATCGTCCGGAGCCGACTGCGCGGCCTCGACGGCGGGAATAAGCGCGTCCATCATCGTCTTGTCTCCGGGCTTTGCGTCGCTGACGGATTTTAAGGATTCCAGCGCGCCCGCGATAATTTTCCGAACCAGCGCGGGGCTTAGCTCCTCGGAGCCGTCGAAAGCCTCGCCCATCCCGTCGAACATTATAGCCCAGAGCGGCCCGGCCGAGCCGCCGTTCAGCTTCATAATAGAGTTGCTCGCCTCGGAAAACACGTTCGTTGTGCCGCTTTCCGCGACGTCCATCAGTGCGCGCGCTATCTTCGCCATGGTTGTACCGTGGTCGCCGTCGCCCGTCTCCGCATCTACGGCGCACAGCGTATCCTCGGCATCCTCAAGAGCAATTGCCGCCTGGCGAAGCATATCGTTGAGCTTTTTCATATCAGTTTCCTTCCAGCAAAGACCTCGCGTTATATAGTTATAATGACCTTAAGTGCTTTTTTCGACTCCACGAGCCTTAAACAGCCGCACGATTTTTCCTTTACAAGCGCCTCATAGCCGCGCGGCACGGGAACCGGTATGTCGTCCACAATCTCGACTTTTGCCGGCACGGTCACGACTGCGCCGCGCATCAGCTTTTGCATTAATAGTCACCTTTAAACCAGGTTTTTATACATCCTGGAACTTTGGGCAGTTTCTGTCACAGGCGGTATATTCTAATAATCCCGCCTTATTTTTTCTATCTCATCAGCAATTATTTTTATGCTCCGGGAGGAAAAGCTCATCGGAAACGCTATGTATCCGCCGCCGGGCGCGAGTATTTCGAAGACGCGGCGCACCTCCGCTCTTATCTCTTCCTCCGCAGAACCCGGGTTGTCGAAAACGTGCTGGTTGTCAAAGCCGCCGCTGAGCACGAGCCTGTCGCCGTACAGGCGCTTTATTTCCCGCGCGTCGTTGCAGGCCTGGAGCGGGTTGAGCGCGTCGATGCCTGCTTCGGCCAAATCGCCTATTATGGGCTGTATAAACCCGCACGAATGGTGTTCGTACTTTGCGCCCAGCCTGTGCGTTTCCGCGGCCAGCCGTTTTACGGAGTCTTTATAGAACTCTCGCCACAGAGAAGGTGAAAGCAGCATAGAATCGTTCGCGCCGAAATCGTCGTGCATGCAGACGACTTCCGGGCGGTAATGCTCCATGACCTTATGAAGCAGGCGGATTCTATGCTCTGTTACGGCGTCTATAAGCTCATGCATGGCCTCCGGCTCGTCGTAATGGGCTATCAGCGCGTTTTCAAACCCGAGAAGGGACTGGACTCTCTCGAACGGCCCGCATTCGAGCATGGCGTATGTTATCCTTCGCTCGCGGTCGAAGCCCGATTCGTCCCCGGCGGCCATCGACTCCCAGTCCAGAGCATCGAGGTCCGGGAAAACGACCTTCTCGCGCCATTTTGTAACATCGTCAAGCAGGATAGAGCCCGGCGTCGGCGTTACGGAGTTCTCCCGCTCGAGGTAAGTCCATTCCACGCCGAACCAGTCCCTGCCGCCGCCGAAGCCCTTCTCCCTCATCTTCCTGTTGTCCACGACGTTAAAATCGTTCGGAAAAAATGGGACATAGTGGATATTCTCATGCTCATAGACCTTAAGCAGCTCGGACTTAGTCAAAATAATTCCCCCTATGCATCAGAATCTGAAATGCGCTTTCCGCGCGCCCAGCAGCGCCGTGCGAGCCGTAAACCCTCCGGGCGGGGCTGCAGGCGCAAGCATCGGCAGTCTGTGTTCTGTTGAATATTTTAACATACAAACATAATGAAAACTAGAAGCTTGAAAAATTTTTCTTCGTTGACGGAATTTGGCTAAAATGGTAGTATAGTATCTATAGGATAACTGGTCACCGGAGAACTGTTATGTATTCTTCCTGCGATATAGTATTCAGGCGCGCTCTGATTTCTGATTGTGACGACGTATTCAGGCTTTTTGAGCAGGCTGTCAGGGAGATGAACCGAAGAAATATCCCGCAGTGGGACGAGGTTTATCCTGACAGAGACACGCTGCTTCAAGACATCTTCAAAGAGCAGATGCACATTGGCCTTATAGACGGGCGCATTGCCTGCGCTTACGTCGTCAACAGCGAGTATGACGAGCAGTATAAAAACGGGAACTGGCGTTACCCGGACGCGTCCTATCGCGTCATACACAGGCTCTGCGTCAGCCCTGATTACCAGAACAAGGGCGTTGGCGCGGCTGCCGTGCGCCATATTGAGCAATCGCTCAGGAGCGAAGGCGTTGAGGCCGTCCGACTGGACGCTTTTACGCTCAATCCTTTTGCCCTGAGGCTGTATGAAAAGCTGGGTTACTCCGTCGCCGGCTTCGCGGATTTCCGGAAAGGCCGGTTCTGTCTCATGGAAAAGAAGCTTTAGTTGCGGGCATTCAGCGGCTGTGACGGGCGGCCAGGTTCCGGCTTTATCTGCGGCATGCGCAGGCTCCGGGGGTTCGCGCCCGCGGCCGTGCATTTCGAGCATTTTCCGGGGAGGTTGTTTAATGGTCTCAAGGGCGATATCACTGGGCCTGCGCGGGCTCAACGGCTTTGTCGTAACGGTTGAGTGCTATATTTCGGGCGGCCTGCCCGGAGCCGATCTGGTCGGTTTGCCGGACGCGGCGGTTAGAGAGTCGCTCGCGCGCGTGCGCGCCGCCGCCAAAGCCTGCTCCTGCCGCTTCCCGCAGACGCGCCTGACGCTCAACCTCGCCCCTGCAAACACGAAAAAGGAAGGCACGCTCTACGATCTCCCCATCCTGCTTTGCATATTGTGCGCCGCGGGCGAGCTTCCCGCGCTGCCTCAGGAGGCCGCTTTCCTCGGCGAGCTTTCGCTCGGCGGAGAGCTCAGGCCGATAGCCGGCGTTCTCCCTATGGCTCTCGCCGCCGCCGAGAGCGGGATTAAGCGAATCTACCTGCCGGCCCAAAACGCCGCCGAGGCCGCCTACGCCTCCGGCGTCGAAATAATACCTGTTGAAAACGCCATGCAGCTTCTTGCCCATCTGCGCGGGGAGTCTGACATGAATCCTCAGCCGCGCACGGTGCCGCAGCCGGTCTCGGCGGGCCTGCCCGACTTTGCAGACGTCAGGGGCCAGCGCACCGCCAAGCGCGCCCTGGAGATAGCCGCCGCCGGAGGCCACAACATACTGCTCGTCGGCCCTCCCGGCGCCGGGAAATCCATGCTCGCAAAGCGCCTGCCCTCAATCCTGCCCGATATGACGGAAAAGGAGATACTGGAGACGACCGCCGTCTGGTCCGTCCTCGGCATGACGGGCTCGGACAAGCCTATCGTAACCTCGCGCCCCTTCCGCGCCCCCCATCATACGGTGTCCACTGTGGGCATGGCGGGCGGCGGCCCTTCCCTCCGACCCGGCGAAGTCAGCCTCGCTCATAACGGCGTCCTCTTTCTTGACGAGCTGCCGGAGTACCACCGCGACGTCCTGGAGGTGCTGCGCCAGCCCATTGAGGACGGGGAAGTCACCATCACAAGGGCCGCGGGGACGGAGACCTATCCCTCCCGCTTTATGCTCGTATGCGCGATGAACCCCTGCCGCTGCGGCTGGTATGGGCATCCTTCGGGACGGTGCTCATGTTCTCCCTTCTCCGTCAGCAGCTATATGTCAAGAATCTCCGGCCCTCTGCTCGACAGGATTGACCTGCGCATCAGCGTTCCCTCCGTAGAGTACCCGGAGCTCCGGTCGCGCTCGCCCGAGGAGCACTCAGTTTTCATTAAGGCCAGAGTCGACAGGGCGCGCGAAATCCAGCGCGAGCGCTTCGGCCCCGGCGGCCCGAAGTGCAACGCCGAAATGGATACAAACGCGATACGCGAATTCTGCGAGCTCGACCGCGCGGGACAGGTTTTGATGCGCACGGCCTTCGACTCAATGGGCCTGACCGCCCGCAGCCATGACAGGATACTCCGTGTCGCCCGGACCATTGCGGACCTCGCGGGCTCGGCCCATATTTCCCGCGAGCACCTCGGGGAGGCCCTGCGCTACAGGGGCAGCTCCGTAAACCTCGCCTAGGCCGCCGCATCCCGGCCCCGGCGCCCATACGGCTTGTCTGTCAGGCATCCACAGCAGCCCGGCATATAGTTGACGCTTTTGTAATTTATTAATAATAAACACTGGTTTAATAACTCTACATAATACCGGTTTTGCGTGTCGAAGCCGGTATTATTTTGTAATATTCATCGCCTATGCATGCAAAAACCCTAGATTTCAAGCCATTTATCCACATTCTCCACAGGTTTTTCAACAGGGCGTATGCATAAAAATCCCGTTGACATAAATTTTCCGATAATTTCCCGATAAATATCCGGATAATAAATAAAGCCGCGAATTTTGCGCAAGGCAGGCTCAATTTCTTTGCAGCAAAGCGCGCCGGCATTGTTTCGCTGTGGAAAACTTTGGTTGGATTTTTTTGAAAAATTTTCTTTTTCTGTATACTTTTTCCCAGTGTCTGTGTTATAATATTCAAAATTTTTTAGAATTTTTGAGAGGGAGAAATTTAATGAAGTACGTCTACCAGTTTTATGAAGGCAATGGCAAAATGAAAGACCTGCTCGGCGGAAAAGGAGCCGGCCTTGCGGAAATGACGGTACTCGGCATGCCCGTCCCCAAGGGGTTTACAGTCACCACCGAGGCCTGCACACGCTATTACGCGGACGGCGAGACGATTTCCGGCGAAATACAGGAGCAGATCTTCGACGCGCTGAAGATTCTGGAAAAAGAATCCGGCAAACGCTTTGGCGACGCTGAGAACCCGCTTCTGGTCAGCGTCCGCTCCGGCGCCCGGGTCTCGATGCCGGGAATGATGGACACTATACTGAACCTCGGCATCAACGACACGGTGGCGGACGCGTTAAGCCGCCTTACGAACAATCCCCGCTTCGTGTGGGACAGCTACCGCCGGTTCGTCCAGATGTTCTCAGACGTCGTTATGGAGCTTCCCAAATCCCGTTTTGAGAAGCTGATAGACGAGATGAAGGAAAAACGCGGCGTTACGGCCGACACAGAGCTGGACGAAAACGACATGCGCGAGCTTACGGCCAGGTTCAAGGCCTTCTATAAAGAGCAGCTCGGCCGCGATTTCCCCTCCGACCCGGCCGAGCAGCTTCTCGCGGCCGTGCGCGCCGTCTTCCGCTCCTGGAACAACGCCAGGGCTATAACCTACAGGCGCTTAAACGACATCCCCGGCGACTGGGGCACCGCGGTCAACGTGCAGATGATGGTCTTCGGCAACATGGGCAGCGATTCCGGAACGGGCGTCGCCTTTACGCGCAACCCCGCGACAGGCGAAAAGAAGCTCTACGGCGAGTTTTTAATGAACGCCCAGGGCGAGGACGTCGTGGCCGGCATACGCACCCCCCTGCCTATTTCCGAGCTTGAAAAATCAAATCCCGAAGCCTACGCGGCGCTTCTGGAGATATCCGATAAGCTTGAAAAGCATAACCGAGATATGCAGGACATGGAATTCACTATTGAGCGCGGAAAGCTCTGGATGCTCCAGACGCGAAGCGGCAAGCGTACCGCGCAGGCCGCCCTGCGCATTGCCGCCGCCCTGGTTGAGGAGGGGCTGTGCACTAAGGAGGAGGCCCTTTTGCGCATTGAGGCGCGTTCGCTGGACACGCTGCTTCACCCGCGCTTTGACGAGAGGGCGCTCAGGGAGGTTAAGCCGGTCGCCACCGGCCTTGCGGCCTCGCCCGGCGCCGCCACCGGCAGGGTGTACTTCACTGCCGAGGAAGCCAAGGAAGCTGCCAAGGACGGCCCCGTCCTTCTGGTCAGGCAGGAAACAAGCCCAGAGGATATAGAGGGCATGGCCGCCGCCAAAGGCATACTGACGGCCCGCGGCGGAATGACAAGCCACGCCGCCGTCGTCGCCCGCGGCATGGGCACGTGCTGCGTGGCGGGCTGCTCCGGGCTTAATATAGACGTCGAAACAAAGAGGGCCACGCTCGCCGGCGAAGCGCTGCACGAGGGCGACTGGCTCAGCATCGACGGCTCCACCGGAAACGTTTACCGCGGCCAGATACCCAGCGTGCCGGCCGAGGTAAGCGGCGACCTGGCGACTATCACCGGCTGGGCCGACTCTATACGCTCGCTTCGCATACGCACCAACGCGGATACGCCGGAGGACGCCGCTGCCGCCGTCAGCTTCGGGGCCGAGGGCATCGGGCTTACGCGCACGGAGCATATGTTCTTCGCGGCGGACCGTATATCCGCAATGCGCGAGATGATAGTATCAAAGACCGCCGAGGCGCGCAGGCGCGCGCTCGACAAGCTGCTCCCGATGCAGCGCGGGGACTTTGAGGGCATCTTCCGCGCCATGGGGGAGCGCCCCGTCACGATCCGCCTGCTAGACCCGCCCCTGCACGAGTTTTTGCCCACGGCTGACTCGGACATCAAGGCCCTCGCAAGCGAAATGGGCCTGAGCTTCGAAGAGCTGCGCGACACAATCAGGGACCTTCATGAAATAAACCCGATGATGGGCTTCAGGGGCTGCCGCCTGCCGGTGCGCTACCCCGAGATAGCCGAGATGCAGACGCGCGCCATTATACAGGCCGCAATTAGCGTCAGCTCTGAAACGGGGCTTAATATCGTCCCCGAAATCATGATACCGCTTGTCTGCGAAGCGCGGGAGCTCAAATACGTCAAATCCATCGTAACGACCGCCGCGGACGACGAGATCAAAAAGAGCGGGAGGAGCCTTAAATACCTTGTCGGCACCATGATCGAGCTGCCGCGCGCCGCGCTTACAGCCGATGAAATCGCGCAGGAGGCCGAATTCTTCAGCTTCGGGACAAACGACCTTACGCAGATGACCTACGGCTTCTCGCGTGACGACGCCGCCAAGTTCCTCGACTCCTACTATGAAAAGAAGCTGCTGGAGTTCGACCCCTTCGCCCGCTTCGACGCGGAGGCGACGGGCAAGCTCGTGGAGTTGGCCGTCAAGCTGGGCCGCTCGACAAGGCCCGAGCTTAAAATCGGCGTGTGCGGCGAGCACGGCGGCGACCCTTCAAGCATCGAGTTCTTCCACAACGCCGGACTTGACTATGTAAGCTGCTCCCCGTTCCGCGTGCCCATAGCCCGCCTCGCCGCCGCCCAGGCGCAGATAAAGAGCCCTAGGCCGGCCAAATAAGACCGGGATATACAGACTAAGCGAGGGTGTTATTTCTTAGCCTCTTAAGAGATAACACCCTCGTTTTTATTGATCTATTGAATTATGGAAAAGAATCCCTGTTCCTTATTATTAACAGCAGTCTCCGCCGCCTGAGCAGTCGCAGCTCGGTTCGCTTCCTGTAAACCAGCTCTTGATGATGGCGGCTGCGCAGCCGACGCTTGCCCGAACCGAGATTGCGTTGACCGGACAATTCATTTTGCAGGCGCCGCACTCAATGCAGCTGTCAATATCGTCTATTAGGGCCTTTTTGCCGGATATGCTGAAAACATTGTGAGGGCAGACCTCCGCGCATTTTCCGCAGCCTATGCATTTTTCGGCCAGAAGCTCAAGCGCCGCGACATTTTTTAAATACTTATGTTTCATAACAGCCTCCTTATCAGCCGGCAAAGCTTTTAATCAGCACCAGTATGATTCCTATGACCGACGAGGAAACAATAAAAGGCAGCGAGATTTTCATTTCTTTTATCACGCCCGAAAATGAAGTATAGGTTGACGAGCCGGTGAAATTCATCGCCAAATACGCAGAGAGGGACGGCAGCGCGAGCAGATAGCCTATACCGAGCAGCAGATTGCCCGGCGCAAGCCAGCGTTTAAACAGAGCAAATCCCGCCGTCCATATAAGTCCGGTCAGCCATCCTTTCCAGGCGAACGCCCTGCCGGGTATAAATGGGAGAAGCAAGGGAGTTAAAACTGTTCCTGTAATTACTGCACCTGCGTAGGCGATAAAGTCAGGAAGCCCAAACCTCCTTACAGCGAACAGGTTAACAAGAAACAGAACGCCGAACACATATAACGAGGTCTTTGCGGCCTGCACCAGCTCTACAGGCGTTAAAACCAGCCTGTCCCGGGCCGTAAACTTCACGGTGCGCATTTCTTCCGTGGCTTCAAAGCCGGAAACAATGAATGTCTTAATATCCTTCGCTCTGACGGGGCCGTACAGTACGGTAAATCCGGTTTGTCTTTTAACCTCATGGGCGCTGACGCCGGAAGCGCCCAATTGGGGCAGTATCAGCTTCCTATGCGAAACGATCCGGGATAGTTTTGTCCTCGATATGCGGTATACGAGCTCATCGGTTCCGAACGTGCCTTTGCCGGCGGCACACCATACATTTACTCCTTTGGTATCAAGTATTAAAACCCAGCAGTCAAGCCCGGACAATTCTTTTCTCAGAGTGTCGAATGTAAGCTTATAGTTTGCGCTCACAAGCACAGGAGACGAGCTGTCAGGTGAGCCCAGCGCATAAAGCCCCGGGTTAATTGCGTATTTCATCCTGTTAATGCCCCAGCGCACCTTCCACGCTCCGAGCTTATCTTTAAAACAAATAGCCGTAGAAATAACAGGCACGTCTCCCGCAGGCGTGCGGAGTTTACCCGCTATCCACGTGTCTTTTTCGTCATACGGCGTAATCGGTTCTTCATAACCGCAGCAGCCTGAGGAACGGCAGCAGCAGGATTTTTCTTCACTCAGCTTCATCACATCCTTCGCAGCAGCCTGCTTTCTCCTTGCAGATACAGTTTTCCTTGTCGGAGGTGATGTCGCATAAAAACTGTTTTATATTTCCGACCATATCAGAGTCAAGCGAGTAATACGTCCATTTGCCTTGCTGCCTTCCCCTGACAAGGCCGCACTCGCACAGAAGCTTCATGTGGTGCGAGAGCGTGGGTTGCGAAATCTCGAATTTTTCTAAAATCATGCAGGCGCAAAGCTCCCCGCAGGAGAGCATATCGACAATCATAGCCCTCTTAGGGTCGCCCAGCGCCTTGAATGCCTTGGCGTATTCTGTATACTTCTCCAACACAGCACCTCAAATCCAAATACTTCGATATGACTATTATATGCATCAAATCGAGAAGTGTCAATATGATGAATAATATTCTTTGCCCCATAAAAAAGCGCTGCCGGGCGGAAACCCGTCCGGCGGCGCGCTATTACCGAGCAGCTTTATTCATTGCGCTCTTCGGCCATGGCCTCCGCCCTGGTTCTATGCAAAGTATTGCGGTTATGGTGGGGCGGGGCGTAAATCGAATACAGCTTCAAAGGCCTGCTGCCCGTGTTGATCAGATTATGCCACGTCCCGGCCGGTATGACGATGGCGTCGTCGTCACCTACGTCTGTACGCATATTCAGCTCATTGCGCCGGTTGCCCATCATAATAAGCCCCCGCCCCTGCTCGATGCGTATAAACTGGTCAACCCCGGGGTGGACTTCCGGGCCGATGTCCTCGCCAACGTTAATGCTCATGAGCGTTATCTGCAGGTGCTCACCCGTCCACAGGGCCAAACGGAAATTATTATTCTGCACGGTCGCCTCTTCTATGTCTATAACTATGGGGCGCGGCCCGTAGTCCCTCAGGATGTATTCGGTTTCTTCCATATGCTCAGCTCCTTTCAGCACTATGCCATCATATGTCGGCTGTTCCGATAAGGTAATGGTGCAAGACGCTTTCGCCGCCGTTTTCTTTCCCCGCTTAGGGAGCGGCTTCGCGGTTCCAACCCCGAAAATTCTGGAATAAGCATTATTTTCGCACAATAATCTGAAAAATTCTGTTTATTGCGCTGATTCGCTGAAATATTTATTGACACTCTTTTTTATATATGTTAATTTTTTTAGAAAGGTATTACACCCATTTAGGAGGGGCAACATGAAAATTAAGATAACTGCGCTGCTATTATCCGTATTAATGGTAATTTCACTTTCGGCCTGCGGAAGCAATAAGCCCGCGGAAGTAACCGAAAAGCCGGCCGAGGCAAACGAGGAGCCGGCAACTGCCATCGATATGTCGGGCGTAAAGCTTATGCATGAGGGCACACTCACAATCGGCACCGAGATCGGCTATCCTCCTTTCGAGGATTTTGCGGAAGACGGAACCACCCCGATAGGATACGATATCGACTTTGCAAAGGCGCTCGGGGAAAAGCTCGGCGTTGAGGTCAACTTTATAAACACGGCCTGGGACGGCATCTTCCAGGGCATCGGCGTTAACTACGACTGCGTAATCTCGTCCGTAACGATCACTGAATTAAGAAAAGAGACCATGCTGTTTTCAGACCCGTACATAACCAGCTACCAATCCGTAATAGTCAGGCCCGATTTCGAGCGCGAGATAAACGGTTTCCTGGATCTGGACGGGCTTGCCATAGCGGTTCAGAAGGAGACGACCTCCGACATACTTATATCCGACTATGTGGATACAGGCTCCATAAACTGCACCATTTCGGCAAACGAAAAGGTCACTACCTGCTTTACGCAGCTTGATAACGGCGAGGTCGACGCTGTCGTGGTCGACTCCCCTGTCGCGGACGGGTATCTGGCCTCCAACCCCGACAAGTATGTAAAGGCTTATCAGGATGAAAGCGAACCGGAGCTTTTCGGCGTGGCTATGGCAAAGGACAATGAGGCCCTCCAGAAAGCTATTAACGAAGCGATAGCTCAGCTAGAGGCCGAAGGCTTCTTCGAGGAGAGTATCGAATACTGGTTCGGTTCCGGGGCGTGACCGGCAAAAACTGCTGCCCGGCAGCGGAATAAGTGGTAGAAAAAATGAATATTATTAAAAAAATTGTTGGCGTGAAACAGTGGAAACGTTCGTCAAAAGCAGCTGCCATATTAATTGTGGCAGCTGTGGCGCTAATAGCCATTTTTTCGGCAATCAACCTGTCCAAAGAAGAAATGATGGGATACGCTTCCGATCAGGTCAAGCAGATCATTGAGGAAGAAAAGGACAGCGCAAGAAAATACCTGACAATTACTTATAATGATCTCGGCGTTATAAGCTATCTCTCCTTCTCGACCTCGGGCGCGAAGGCCATAAAAGAATCTTATGTGGCTTTCGCCGGCCGCGTTTACGAGGCGGACAGCGGGGTCTGGAAGTTTACGGGCCAGATGGTGAACTATACATACAGGATGCTCGGCTCGGGAGAGAACCTGCTGCACGGAGTCAAGCTTACCATGCTGCTTACCACGCTGTCCATGCTGTTCGGGCTTGTTCTCAGCATATTTCTCGCCCTGGGCAAGATCTCGCAAAACCGGGTAATCAGCAAGATATGCAGCGCTTACGTCTTCTTCTTCCGGGGAACGCCGCTTCTTATACAGCTGTTTGTCGTATACTTCTCGATACCCGAGATCTTCGGTTTCTCGTGGAGGGGCTTGTTTGCGGCCGGCGACCCGGAAGCGGTTTATAAAGGGGCGTTTGTCGCGGCGCTTATTGCGTTTACCCTGAATACGGGGGCTTACTGCGCGGAAATTGTCCGCGCGGCTATTCAGTCAATCGACAAAGGCCAGCACGAGGCGGCCAAAGCCCTGGGCCTGAGCTACAGGCAGACCATGAGCAGGATAATAATACCGCAGTCCGTCCGAAGAATGATTCCGCCTGTCTGCAATGAATTTGTAATGATGATCAAGGACGTTTCGCTGGTGTTCGCCATCTCGCTTATGGATATAACGACCATATCAAAGACGATTATGACAAGCGAGGGCAACTATCTTGTATTTCTCCCCGCGCTGATAATTTACCTTATCATAACTGCGATCTTTTCGTACATCTTTGGCAAGATAGAAAAAAGACTGTCGGTTTACGAGTGAGGAGGCAGTTATGGACGAATACAGGTACATCTTAAAAACAGAGCGGCTTTGCAAATCCTTCGGGCCGCTTGAGGTGCTAAGGGATATCAGCCTTGAGGTTAAAAAAGGCGAAGTGATCTGCATCATAGGGCCTTCGGGAGCCGGGAAGTCCACCTACCTGCGTTCCCTGAACCAGCTTGAGAAGATAACGAGCGGTAAAATATATATAAAAGACGAGTTATTCCTTCACAGGGAGCACAACAAGACCCTGTACAAGGTTGAAGCGGACAAGCAGAAGGCCATGCTATTGGAGATGGGAATGGTTTTCCAGCGGTTCAACCTCTTCCCTCATATGACCGTGCTTGAAAACGTGATTTTGGCTCCGATGCTGGTGCGCCAGAAGACGAGGGAAGAAGCGACGGCCTCGGCGAAATCCATTATTGAAAGAGTAGGTTTGTCGGATAAGCTGTACACGTATCCAAGCAAGCTGTCCGGGGGCCAGCAGCAGCGCGTGGCCATCGCGAGGGCCTTGGCAATGGAGCCGGAGATCATGCTTTTTGACGAGCCCACAAGCGCCCTCGACCCTGAGCTTGTAGGAGAGGTTCTCAGCGTTATGAAGGACCTTGCCTCGCAGGGAATGACTATGCTCTGCGTCACGCATGAGATGGGCTTTGCCAGGGAGGTTGCCGACAGGGTCGTTTTTATGGCGGACGGCATGATACTTGAAGAGGGAGAGCCGAAAGAGCTCTTCGAGCATCCGAAAAACGAAAAGGCAATCAGCTTTCTAAGCAGCATTCTGTAACTCTCGCCGGCAGGCAGCTAAAACTTCATAAAACAGACAGGGTACCGCTTTGATGCGATACCCTGTTTTTTAGCTTTTCAGCACGGGCTTGCGCTTTTTCCACCTGCCGCTGAAGAAATATATGTTCCCGACAATCGGCGTGGTGAAGCTCGCCAGCGCGTTTCCAAGCCAGTAGCCGAAAAGCCCCATCATACTGCTGAAAAGCATGGCAAGCCCTATTTTGACGGCCAGGTTTTCAACTATCCCGACCCACATTTCCAGCATCGTGTTCCCGACGCCTTCAATAATCGCAAACGTACCCGTGGAAAACGCCATTCCGAAAAACATGAGCACAGATATGCGCAAATAGCGCGGCGCCATTTCGAGCACCGCTTCATCCGCCGTAAATATCCTGAAAATCTGCACGGGGAAGACAAGCATCAGCGCCGAGGTAAACGCCCAGAAAGCAAGGCTCAGGCTCAGCGTCAGATAATACAGCTTCCTTATGCGCTCGAAGTTGCCCGCGCCGAAGCACTGGCCGACTATTGTGGCTCCTCCCGAATATATGGCCATAGTGACGGCGTTTGCTATCATGCCGAGCTTGCTTCCGACGCCGTCTACCGCGGAAGCCGCGACGCCGAAGATATTTACGTTGGAATTGATGAACATGAATGAGAGCGATATGAGAAAGCCGTAGATTATTAGAGGCATGGACAGCTTCATTATCGCCCTGAATTTTATGTAATTGATTTTAAAGCTTTTAAGCTTAAAGTCAAACTTAAAGCTGTTTCTGTGCCGGTAAAGATAAGCTGCCGCCATTAAAAACGCCGCGCCCTGTGCGATGACTGTCGCCAGCGCGGCCCCTCCCGAGTCCATTTTCATGACGGCAATAAACAGTAGGTCCAGCAGAATATTTATGACTGAAGCAATCGCGATAATAATTGTCGGCAGCTTTGATTCGCCCATGCCGCGCAGCACCGCGCAGACGGCGTTGTATCCGTATATGAAAAGCAGCCCGCAGCAGCATATCAGGTAGTAGGATAAAGCCTGGCCGTACACTTCCGCAGGCGTGTTAAGCGCCGATAGCAGGGGCTTGTATAGCGCGGCCCCGAGAACGCCCAGTATAACGGCGAATATAGCGGACGCGGAGAAGAAGGTTCCTACGCTCTCATTTATCCCGTCTATATCCCCGGCGCCGACCTGCTGGGAGAGCAGTATCTGCCCGCCGAATCCCATGCCCATGCCCGCCATGAGCAGAAGGCCCTGGAGCATGCCGCCGATGCCGACGGCAGAAAGGCCGGCGGCCCCAACAAAGTTTCCTACGATGAACATATCGGCTATATTGTAAAACGATTGGAGTATGTTCCCGAGTATGATGGGCAGAGAGAAGAAAACCAGCTGCTTAAAAAGCGGCCCTTCGCTCATATCGTTTATAAGGCTCTTTCTGACCATAAACCTCCCCGTCTGAATCCCGAAACGCATTCCGCCTCCCTCCTGCCATTTGAGCCGGGTTCAGTCCTGATTGCGCTCATCAGGCTCGGGCTTTTCCTTTTTGAATTTCGGGAAGATGCCGCCATACAGATATGACCTGATAAAAAACAAAATTCCGATAGCGATTACGGACAGGAGCATATCCACGGCGCTTGTATTGAATATCAGCATTTTTCTTGCTATCGCGTATATCATAACCTCCAGCACGCTTGCCGGATTGTGCCCTATCAGCATTACCGCCAGCTCAACCGCAATAATGAGAAGCAGGAGATAGGACAGAAGGCTTTGCAGGTTGTCGTAGCCGACCATATTGGCCGCGTCTTTTGCAAAGCCCGCCACCATATAGCCGACCGATACCAGGACAAATACAATCAGTATACAGGACAGTACGATCTCAACGCCCTGAATTATGTAGTAGATCCGGCCAAACGCTTTTTCTTTTACCGCGGGCTGATTGCCGAACAGCTTCATCAGGCGGTCCTCCCTCTTTAGCAAAAATCCTTTTTGTATTATAAACTAAATATGGGAGTCTGTACATAATAATTATTTTCCGAAAGAAAATTCTCCGAACCGCCTTGAATACCTCGCAAGATCCGACCTGATCTTGGCGGCCTTCTCCCCCTCGGCAAGAGCCGGCCTGCAGTTTTCTATGACGACCGGCAGCTCCTCCAGTGAGACGATGCCGCTTTTATTCACGCTCAGCCGGACGATCAACGACTCGTCCGTCCCCTCCGGTATCTGCTTATCAAACACGAAGTTGCCGACGCTGTAATATATGGGAACGCCGTTATAGACCTCCCTGCCCTGCAGCACGTGCGGATGTGTGCCGAATACCGCCCGGGCGCCGGAGTCGGCGGCGGCGCGGGCGATTTCGACCTGCGAATCGCTTGCGTCGTGCCTGAATTCCGTGCCCCAATGGAAATAAACAATAAGGAAATCGCATCTTCGCGCCGCTTCGGACACCTCTTTTTTCATGTCGTCAAGAAAGCCGGCTCTGGCGTACATGATTGTGGCGCTGCCACTGTCATGCATGAAGCCCTCCGGCGGAAGCGAGCTGTACGCGAGTATACCGATTCTGACGCCGTTTTTCTCAATGAAGCACGGCTTTCCGTCGTAATCGTTTTCTCCCGCTCCGGCATACAGAATCCCCGCCTCGGAAAGTGCGTCCATCGTATCGGAAAGGCCCGCGCTCAAATAGTCCATAGTGTGGTTATTGGCGAGCATAAGAGCGTCAAACCCCGCCTGTTTAAGCACTGCCGCGCTGCCCGGGTCGGCTTTGAACACAAACTGCTTGCCCTTCATCGCAGTTCCCCCGGCGGCGGTCAGCGGGCATTCGAGGTTGGCTATCGTTATATCGTCGTTTCCGAATAGATCGGAGATTGCCTGAAAAGGGTAAAACTCCCCGTATTCACGCATCGTTTCGCCGACTTTCCTGTCAAGCAGCACGTCGCCCGCGATTGATATGACGACCTCCCGCCTAAAACACCGCATAACGCCCGGATTTAAGACTATTACGGCCGCCCACAGCGCTGCAGCGACGGCGGCGGCAAGAGCCGCCGCCGTCAAACGTTTTTTATACTGCCTTAGCATCCCGTTGTATAGGGCTCAATCGGAGCCGGCACTTCGGCGGCCTCGCCCTCCATAAAGCTCGAGGTGAATGGCGGGCGCTCGGGCGGGTTTGTCGCCACCATCTCCTGCCAGCCTTCGTCTGTCAGCCTCTCATTCGACACAAACTCGAAATAGTCGAACATTGCTCCGCGCGTTAAATACAATTCTCCGCCTATCGGCACCACGACGTAGATTTCAGCCGCCTGTCCGACAGCCTCCTCGAGATAGCTGTTCGGATACACCGTATGGACGTCGGCTATGACGGCCATATTGCGGTCCGTCGCCGACTCAATCTGGAACCACTTATATCCGTTTTCGACACTGTTCGACGTCAGGTACTCGAGCGTCCCGCCGTATGTCAGGAGGCTGTCATATTCCTCGGCCGTCAGGTCAATCCCGCTCAGCTCCTTAATCGAGCAGTCGCGCAGGAAGGCGAGCAGATTCTCAAAGCTTTCGCACATGTACTCGATGTTCTCGGGCAGTATGCCGCGCTCGGACAGGTTCTCCCGCGAGAATTTCGTGAGCCACAGCAGGCGGTTATACAGCTCCGGATTAGGCTCCACATAGGCGCGCACGACGGGCGGCGCGTCAAACCCGCCGCATTCGGCCGCCGACCCCTTGGCGTACAGTATCGTATCGTGGCGCATTTCCGCCCAGCTTCCGAGCGCTGTGGCGAGGGATTTATCCTGCCAGGCCGTGCTGCGCATGAACATCGGATAGCCCTCGCCGTATTCGCCGATGAGCGAGGTCTGCGTCCACAGCCACCCGTAGTACATGTTGGACTGCCATGTCGTATCCGGCAGGCTCAGGAAGTTTTCGCGCAGCCGCCGGAAGTTTTCCGTATATTCCGGCCAGGCATCAGTCGGCCTGTATACCTCGGCTATGATGTCGGCGGCCCTATCAGACCCCAGCGTGGCGAACACGTCCAGCCCCGTCGGGAACGGGCGCAAAACAGGCTCGCACAGTTCCTGCAGGATTTCGGAAT
This sequence comes from Oscillospiraceae bacterium, assembly GCA_050944055.1. GTDB lineage: Bacteria > Bacillota > Clostridia > Oscillospirales > Oscillospiraceae > JBMNQI01. The sequence continues at coordinate 25,958 of JBMNQI010000010.1, forward strand.
CAGGTATATAGCGCTGCCCCATAAACCGAAACTGCGGCCCCGTAGGAATGCCTTCATTGCCGGCGACAGCGGCGTTTATCCGTGGCCTGGGCAGCGCCTCGGCCTCTCTGTAGAATTCATCCAGCTTAGCGGGGTCGGCTATCGAATTAAGGTCGGGGTCGGCGCCGTAGACCTTTATTATTATATCGGAAAGCTGGTACGGTGTTAAATCGTCGGCGGAGCCAACAAAAAACGACGATGTGCTGTATATGCTCTCCCACAGCTTCCCGCCGTCCTCATCAGGCAGGCGGGCAAGCGCCGCCGAGGCTATTATGGAGCGCATGGCCGACTGCTTATCCGGAGTCTTGCCGTCCGCCTTATACAGCGGGAAGGGCACGACCCCGTACCAGCTCATGCCAAGGAAATATTTAGTCAGCTCCTCGCTCCTTGTGTAGTGCCCCCGAGGTGTGAACAGGGAGTAGTCGAGCTTATACCCGAAAATCGGGGACTCCTGGACCCCCGAAGCGGATTCTATCAGCTCCATTTCGCTTTCGACAAGGCTTCTAAGCTCCGCTGGAAAATCCGCGGGCAGCTCCTGACCGAAGGCAAGCTGCGCCGCGCCGAAATAGGCGAGCACGGCGCCCGCCTCGGGCTTGACCTCCGGGTCTTCTATCGTTTCATACTCCTTTTGAACCTGGGCTATCATGTTTTCGTTGAGCCTGGCGGCCTCCGGCAGCAGCATCATACCCTCGACGCTTCTTAAAGCGTAATCAAAGAAGACGTGATAGACCTGCAGAACCGAATCGGTCGTCACGAAATTTGGTATTTTCTTATACGTGTTGTCCTCGTAAATGTAGAAAAGCTGCTCCTGCCGGCCCGGAGCGACGACAAACCCGTTTTCGGCGATTTTGGCCATCTGCTCCGCGGTGAGGTTGGGGAACTGGCCAAGGTTTACGACGTTGGACAGATCCGGGCTTATTTCATATGGCGCGACATTGGGCGTAACCTGCACCGGAACGTAGGCCTCGCCCGACCAGCCGAACGCGGTTTCTAGTTTCAAGGCGCCGTTTTTTGCGGGCTGCTCCGTCTCAACCGGATTTAATGTTTCAGAGGCCGCCGGCGGGCCCGCTTCGGACGTGCCGGGATTCTCCCGCCGGCTGAAGCAGCCGGAGAAGGCAATCAGCACAGACGCGGCCAATAATATGGACATTGGCTTAATATAGTGTTTTGCTTTCATCTTTATCCCCCTGTCACGCTCGTTTCCGAATGAATTAGTCTGTTATCTTTCAGACGGAAAACAATTCCAGTTTGTTCCATGCCTTTTATATAAACGGCGCTGATTCCCCCGGTTTCATCCGCCCGGCCGACAGGATCAAAGCGAATCTCCCCGTCAAACGCCTCCGACTGGGTCAGCATCTCGAAGCCGAAGCCCTCCCAGTTGTATACGGCAAGCACTCTTCCGCCGTTTTCAAGCTGTTCGGCGGATATTATCTCGTCAATCCCGTCTTTATCAATATCATACAGTATGTAATCGTCGAATGGGCGGGAAAGCCTGGAGCCCAGCCAGACGGGAATAAGGCAGCCCTCCACAAGGTCGAAGAAAAAAGGGCGCATGGCCATTACCGGGTGGAATTTAGCGGTCTTATATACGCAGATTGCCACTTCGTTAATTCCGTCCCCGTTGACGTCGCCAATCTGGACCTTCAGCGGGCTGATTCCGGAAAGATCGACGAAATCGCGTATCTTTTCGGGCGGTATGTAGCCCAGGCTCTCCATATCCCCGGCCGCGGAGGCGGCGCACACCAGAAGACAGCTGCCGCAGATTCTTCCGGTATCGGTTTTTCCGGCCCGCCCCGCTATCGCGAGCAGCTCGGGCGAGCCGTCGCCCGTCGCGTCCCCGACGCAGTATGAAACTATGTCCCGGCGGGCGACCGAGCCTTCCGGAGCCGCGCAAAGCAGCGGAAACGCCAGAACCAGCGCCGAAATCAATATAAAGCCTAGCCTATAAAACGCTTTCCGGACTTTCATATATTCCTGTCCTTTCGGATTTAGCGCAAATACCTTGTCCGCAATGACGACGCCGCTTCCAGAATTTTGCTTCCGGTTCATCCTTTGGAAGTACAATAACATATTATTGCGCTGTCTTCAATCATTTACATTATTTCCTTGTGCGCGCTGAACGCAGGCGCCGGCTAAGCTGTCAAATCTACTCCCTGAATTTTCCGGATTTTTAAATTTAATTATTAACCATTTTCATTTTATTTCGATATTAATAGAGGATTCACTCATTACATGACGTTTAATAATTTTTCAGAAAGGATATATAGTTATGAAGACGTGGTACGCTAAACTCCCGGTCTCGAGAAAAATAAGAATATGTTTTCTTATCGTGCTTATATTGGCATTAGCGTCAAGCGCCGCGGGCATTATCGAGCTGATTAAGCAGTCCTCATGGCAAACGCTTATCATCATGTTGGCTTCTTTGGCCATAACAGTCGTCGTTGCTCTCCTGCTGTCCTCCGCCGTTTCGACATCCATAAGCAAGCCTATTAAGCTTTTCTCCCAGTTTGCCAAGCTTCTCGCCGTCGGTGACGTACGTTTTGAAACGGTCAACGCCGGTGAAAAGGAGGACAAATTCAAGCTCCGGAAGGACGAGATTGGCGTGCTGGCAAACGCGTTCGCCGATATGATCGAAGGCACGATGGAACAGGTGGATAAAGCAAAATCTGTTTCAGACGGCGATTTTACGACGGTGATCACGCCCAGATCCGAGTATGACGTTCTGAACATCGCGCTGACCGAGCTGGTAAGCAAAATCAGCCGCCTTATTAATTCCATAATGTCTTCCGCCTACGAGGTGGATTCCGGGGCCAAGCTGGTTGCCGATTCAAGCAACGCGCTTTCGCAGGGCGCATCGGAGCAGGCGGGCTCCATCGAGGAGCTTACGGCGTCACTTGAGGAAGTGACGGTGCAGACCGGCAAAAACGCCCAGAACGCGAAAAAGGCGAATGAGCTTACGCAGAGGATAAGAACCGACGCCGAGGCTAGCAACGCCCAGATGATGGAAATGCTGCGGGCCATGGACGAGATTAACGTCTCCTCGGACAATATTAAAAACATCATCCAGACAATAGAAGGCATAGCTTTTCAGACCAATATACTCGCGCTCAACGCCGCGGTTGAGGCGGCGAGGGCGGGCCAGCACGGCAAGGGCTTCGCCGTCGTGGCCGAGGAGGTCAGGTCTCTGGCGGCCAAATCCTCAAACGCTGCAAGCGAAACCACAAATCTCATCGAAAACTCAATCAAGAAGATTGAAGCCGGGACGGCGATTGCCAACGAGACTGCAGAATCTCTAAGCAAAATCGTTTCGGGCATAAATACTGCTACCGAGCTGATAGACGAGATTGCTGCCGCCTCAATGGGCCAGGCGGAGGCGCTCGAGCAGATAAACCAAACCATCACGCATGTCTCCCAGGTGGTGCAGAATAACGCAGCTGTCGCGCAGGAATGCGCGTCTGCCAGCGAAGAGCTCTCCAGCCAGGCCGAGGGTCTTAAATCCAGCATCAGCGTGTTTAGAATAAACAAAGACAGAATATACGCCTAGCGGGATTTAATTTCAGGGCACGCGTTCTTCGGCGCTGCCCTGTTTCATTTCCCGAAGGCGGGCGGAACCGGGCGTAAGCCGGCTCCGGATAAGCGAAGGGCGGCGTACGGCATAAGCCGGGCGCCGCCGTTTTTCTTATAAAAAAAGCGTCCCGATTTACTTTTTAAGCGCCCTCGCGCCGGCTTGCCTCCGTGGGCGCGCCCCGCAAACAGGCGTCGCGCATCGCGCCTTGACTATATGAAAAAATTCTTGTAATCCGGCGACATAAGTATTATAATAGCCGAGATAATCTAAATTTCCTCTTACGGATTTTTCCCTTAAACATGTCAAATCGTTCAGTCTAAGATAAAAACAGTAAAATAGAAGCTTTCTTTGGAAAATTTAATACTTTGGAGGTTCAAATCAATGTTGATTAAAAGCCCCTATCTGAACGCCGTATACAACAGCGTGTGCGCGCGAAACCAGGGAGAGGAAGAATTTCAGCAGGCGGTGAGGGAAGTGCTTCACAGCCTGGAACCGGTCGTCGATAAGCGCAAGGATATTGTCGACGCGGGAATAATCGATAGAATAGTCGAGCCGGAGCGCTTTATCCAGTTCAGGGTATCCTGGGTGGACGACAGCGGCAAGATCCAGGTCAACAGGGGCTTCAGGGTGCAGTTTAACTCGGCTATCGGGCCGTATAAGGGGGGGTTGAGGTTCCATCCCTCCGTAAACGCTTCGATAATCAAATTCCTCGGCTTTGAGCAGATATTTAAAAACAGCCTGACCGGTCTTCCGATAGGCGGAGGCAAGGGCGGCTCCGATTTCGATCCCAAGAACAAATCGGACAACGAGGTCATGAGATTTTGCCAGAGCTTTATGACTGAGCTCTCTAAGCACATAGGCGCGGATACGGACGTTCCGGCGGGGGACATAGGCGTCGGGGCCAGGGAAATCGGCTATCTGTTCGGCCAGTACAAGAGGCTGCGCAACGAATTCACCGGCGTGCTTACGGGTAAAGGCCTCTCATACGGCGGTTCGCTGGCGAGGACTCAGGCCACGGGATACGGTTTGCTTTATTTTACCAGGGAAATGCTATCCTCTCTGCGCAGCGAGACTCTTCAGAATAAGACCGTGGTTGTTTCCGGCTCCGGGAACGTCGCCATATACGCGGCGGAGAAGGCGCAGCAATTCGGCGCGAGGGTAGTCGCTATGTCCGATTCGGACGGTTATATATACGATCCTAACGGCATCAAACTTGATATAGTCAAGCAGATTAAAGAAGTTGAGAGAGGCAGGATTTCAAAATACGCGACCATGGTCGGCGGCGCGTCCTACGCCGAAGGCTGCGGCAATATCTGGGACATAAAATGCGACGTCGCGCTGCCCTGCGCAACGCAGAACGAGCTGGACGGAAACGCCGCCGAGCGGCTGATTTCAAACGGCGTAATAGCTGTCGCGGAAGGCGCAAACATGCCGAGCACGCCGGAGGCCATGGAAAAGTTCATGCAAGCCGGGGTGCTGTTCGCGCCCTCGAAGGCGGCCAATGCCGGCGGCGTCGCAACCTCCGCGCTCGAGATGTGCCAGAACTCCGCGAGGCTCAGCTGGTCGTTTGACGAGGTGAACTCAAGGCTTGAAAGAATTATGCAGGGCATCTTCCACAACTCCTATAACGCAGCGAAAGAGTTCGGATATGAGGGCAACCTCGTCGTCGGCGCCAATATAGCCGGTTTCATGAAGGTTGCCGACGCCATGAAGTGGCAGGGCATTGCTTACTGATTTCCCGCGCCGCGTTTGCGTGTACGCAGACGCGGCTGCCTTTTTCCGGCGTATTTTTTGAGGCGGTTTTGCGCCTCAAAGTAATAATACTTGCAATTTTCCGATACTTGTTTATAATTAGGCTGTCGGCCTGTTGACGGGAGGCTTCGTTCTTCCTGACGTCCGCACTTTTAAACAGGTTGGGAGGGGCGCGGAAACCGGCTCGGTTAATTTGCAAAGCCGCCCGTTTTCGCTCTGATTTTCGCCCGCTCCATGCTAAAATGCAGGTGCGTCGGAATGACCGCCGCATATAAGTCGAAACCGGATATTTGCTGAAACATTTATTTCCCGAAATAGGAGGCGCCTATGAAAAAAATCATATCCCTCCTCCTTACCATTTTTCTGATGCTTACGGCCGCGTCCGCCGCCATGAGAACCGAGAGGGACTCGTTGCTCGTCATACTCCACACCGCCGATATACACGGCCATACTGACGGCTTTGCGGAGCTGTGCGCGCTGAAGAAGGAATACGAGGAGAAAGGCTCGCGAGTGCTTTTGCTCAACGCGGGCGACGCTTTTCACGGGACGGCCTTCGCCTCTCTTGACAGCGGCGGGAGCATACTAAAGCTGATGGAGGCCGTCGGTTACGACGCCACTTCAGTCTCTCCCAACGATTTTAATTATGGTTCGGGCCGTCTTTCCTTCCTGGCCGAAGCCTCAAAAATCGACTTTCTTTGCTCCAACGCCGAATATAAAGACGGTTCCCCGGTCTTTAAAGAATATGTGCTTAAAGAATATGAGGATATGAAAATCGGCATATTCGGCCTGATTGCCGCCGATTCCTCAGAAATGACCGCGGTGCAGAATACCGAGGGCATAGTATTCACGGACCCCTGCGAGGCCGCCGCCTCCACAGTCGCCCAGCTCCGTGCGCTGGACGCGGACTACATAATAGCTCTTACATGGCTTGGCGAATCCTCCAGCGCTTCGCTTGTCGCGGGAGCAGTGAACGGGATAGACCTTATAGTCGAGGGCCGCGCGCACGAGGCGACGTCCTTCTGCTCCGGCAGCACGCTCATCGTCTCTTCCGGGGAATACCTTGAAAGCATCGGTGTGGTCGAATATATTGGGCCGCGTGGCGTTTCAGTCGCCTCAGCCGTCCCGGCTAGCGATACTGCGCCCGACCCTGAGATCACAAAGCTGGCAGAATCTCTCGCGGAGGAGCAGGCGCCCCTGCTCGATACCGTCGTAGCGCACATGAGCCGCCCGCTTGACGGCGATTACGACGCGTTCCGCAGCCGCGAAACAGAGCTGGGCGACCTTGTCGCGGATTCGATGCGCGCCCTCGCCGGGGCCGACGCGGCGCTGCAGAACGGGGGCGGGCTCCGCGCCGGTCTGCCCGCAGGTGCCGTCACGCACGGCAATATTCTCGACGTTCTCCCCTATTATAACGATATAGTCGCTCTCAGCTTAACCGGCAGCCAGCTCAGGCAGGCTCTGGAGCACGGACTTAGCTCCTTGCCGGAGCCGAGCGCGCATTTCCTGCAGGTAAGCGGTATAGAGCTTGTTTACGACCCGGACGGGGATCCGGGCTCCCGCCTCGTCTCGGTTAAAATTGGCGGGGAACCTCTGCTTGAAAGCAAGGATTATACAGTAGCCGTCAATTCATTCCTCGCTTCCGGCGGCGACGGCTTCGATATGCTCGCCTCGGCGCCCGCCCGTTCTCTGGGCATGACGCAGGACGAGGCTCTGATAGCATATTTAAACGGCCTTGTCTCCCTGCCTTCGGGCAGCGGGCGGATTGAGGCCGGGCGCAGGCTTCCCGGGACTTATACCGTCCGGCTCGGGGACTGCCTGTGGGGTATAGCCGAAAAAATATACGGCGACGGCCGGCTTTGGATAAGTATATTTGAAAAAAACAGTTTTATGATACGCGACCCCAATCTCATATATCCGGGCATGATACTGGCGCTGGACGCCTGAGTAAAAAACCCGCCCATTTCGAAATGGGCGGGTTTTTCGGTTGTTCTCGCGCATTTTTATCATCCGCTTGCTCATGTGCTGTGTTATAATGATTTCTCGAAAAACCGCTGGAGGAGATTATACCCGATGCATGATAAAATCCTGGCCGTAGTCCTCGCCGCGGGCAAGGGCACGCGCCTGCATTCCGCCGAAACGGACCTGCCCAAGGTCCTCCGCCCTGCAGCCGGGCGCCCGCTGCTTGAGTGGGTGCTCGACGAGCTGAGCTTTATACCGAAGAAAAGCATTGTAATCGTCATTGGATACAGGGGCGACAAGCTGCTCGGCGCCTTCCCCGATTACGCTTTCGCGGAGCAGAAGGAGCAGCTCGGCACCGGCCACGCCGTCATGAGCGCGCGCCGCTATATTGAAGCGCTGCCTTCCGACGCCCCGGTTCTCATATGCTGCGGCGACATGCCGCTTATGCGCAGGCAGAGCTATAAGGCACTTCTCCGGGAGCATTTCGAAAAGGGAAACGACTGTACCCTGCTCTCCGGAGCGCTTGAAAACCCGCACGGCTACGGCCGCGTGATACGCAGTAAGGACGGGGCTTTTCTCCGCATTGTGGAGGAAAAGGACTGCACGGAGGACGAGCGCGCCGTCAGGGAGGTCAATTCCGGCGTCTACGTATTCCGCGCCTGCGCCCTCCTTCCCGCCCTGGAGCGCCTCGGGCGCTGCAACGCCCAGGGCGAATACTACCTGACCGACGCCCCGGCCTATATACTTGAGGACGGCGGGAACGTCGGCGCCGTATGCGCCTGCTCCGGCTTCGAGCTGCTTGGCGTAAACACTCCCGAGCAGCTTATAAAGGTCGAAAGCCTTCTAAAAAATAACGGCCGCCGCCTTTAGGCTTGGCCTTAAACCTCATCCGGGCCGCCTCGTTGCGGCCCTGGTCCTGTAATGGGCCCGCCTTCCGCACGAAGGCCGGCCGCCGCCGCCTCAGCTCAGCTTTAATACAGAAACTTTGCCGTCCCTGTATACCGTAATATGGGAGCCCTCGGCCCGGAGCAGCGTCTCCGCGGCCAGAGCTCCCATTTTTGCAGCCAGAACGCGGTCGAAGGCCGACGGCGCTCCGCCCCTCTGTATATGGCCAAGTACGGTAAGGCGCGATTCATACCCCGTGTTTTCCTCAATAAGCTTTGCCACTTTGCGCGAGGGCAGCCTGTAGCCTTCCGAGACAATCACGATATTCATATGCTGCGCTCCCGAACGCAAAGGCGCGAACAGGACCTTTTCAAGATCGGCATCCCTCTCCGGCACAAGCGCCGCCAGCGCGCCGGAGGCTATGGCGCAGGTTTCGGCAATCTTCCCGCTTGAGCGCCCCATCACCTCCACCACGGCACACCTCTCATGGCTTTCAGTCGTGTCTCTGAGCCTGTCCACGGCGGATACGGCTATATTGACCGCCGTGTCGAAGCCTATCGTCATATCCGTGCAGTCCATATCGTTGTCGATTGTCCCGGGTACGCATACAGTCGGCAGCCCCAGCTCGGCAAGACAGCGCGCCCCCTGGAGCGTCCCGTCCCCGCCTATGACGCAAAGAGCGTCCAGACCTTCTCCGCGGGCCATCTCATACGCCCGCCTGCGTCCCTCGCCCGTGAACATCTCGTCGCAGCGCGCGGTGCGCAGCACAGTGCCGCCGCGCTGGATTATTCCTCTTACATCCCCGACGCCGAACGGTATAATGTCCCCGGCAAGAAGCCCCAGGTAGCCGCGGCGCACCCCGCCGACGGAGACGCCCAGCTCGACCGCGCGCAGCACGAAAGACCTCAGGGCCGCGTTCATACCGGGCGCGTCCCCGCCGGACGTCAATATACCAAACCGCATAAAAAAACACCACCGAAAAGATTTTGTTCGGCGGCGTGTCGGTTTATGCATAGTCCGTTGCTTCGTCTTCTATTTCCCCACGCAGAATCTCGAGAAAATGTCGTTTACAATGTCCTCGGTTACGCGCCTGCCCGTAATCTCCCCCAGAGCGGCCATCGCCGATTCAATATCGGAGAGCACTGCGTCCGGCGTTAGTCCGTTCCTGAGCGCGTCCCGCGCCGACGCTATTGCTTCAAGCGCCGCCTCGGCGGCGGTCTTCTGCCTGAGGTTTGTGAGAATGCTCCCGTCCGCCGGGCAGTCCGAGGAAAACAGCCTTCTTATTTCCTCCTCCAGCGCGTCTATGCCGGTCCCGTCCCGAGCCGAGATTCGCAATACAGTTTCAAACCTTTCCGAAAGAGTTTTGAAAACGGACGGGTCCTCGGGCAAATCGGTCTTATTCACGAGCGCGATACGGCGCGGGGCCGCGTTCGCTGCCTCCATAGCCTCGAAATCCGCCCCGCTGAGCGCCCGGGAGCCCTCCGACACAAGAATGGCAAGCTCCGAGGAGCGCGCAGCCTCTCTTGACCTCTCAATGCCGAGCGCCTCGACGCGGTCGCCCGTCTCGCGTATTCCGGCCGTGTCTATAAGTCGGAGCAATACTCCCCCCATATAGACTGACTCCGTAATCGTGTCGCGCGTCGTGCCGGGTATTTCCGTCACGATGGCCCTCTCATAGCCTAGCAGCGCGTTAAGCAGTGTCGATTTTCCCGTGTTTGGGCTGCCCAGTATGCAGACCGGCACGCCGGAGCGCAGGAAACGCCCCCGGTTGTATGTCTCAAGAAGCCTTTTAAGCTTTCCTGCTGCGGAGTCAAGCGTTTTTTGCATCGCTGCCGCCCGCGGCGGCTCGATATCCTCCTCAGGATAGTCTACGGCCGCGAAAAACTGCCCCGCCAGAGAGAGAAGCTCGTCGTAAACCCCCGATATCAGGCGGTACAGCTCGCCGCCCAGCTGCCCGGCGGCGTTGCGGGCCGCTTCGGGCGACTGCGCCTCAATGAGGTCGATGACCGCCTCCGCCCCCGTCAGGTCCAGCTTGCCGTTTAAAAAGGCGCGGCGCGTGAATTCCCCCGCCTCGGCAGGGCGCGCCCCACTCCTGCACAGGGCCTCCAGTCCCGATGCGAGAACCACCGGCGACCCGTGGCAGTGCAGCTCGACGCAGTCCTCGCCCGTATACGAGCGCGGCGCGGGCGAGTAAAAAGCGACGATATGGTCTATGACCGCTCCCCCGGCATCCCTCAGATCCCCGTAGACCATGGTGCGCGGCGGGTTCTCCGAGAACGGTTTCCCGTTTTTCGGCCTGAACACGCGCTCGGCGACGGCGAGGCAGTTTTGTCCGGAGAGGCGCAGTATGCCTATAGCCCCGACGCCCGCGGGCGTCGATATGGCGGCTATTACGTCCGACATCGGCATCATTCCCCTTTATTGTGTCCGGGCGGCCTTCGGTAACCCGGGGCCGTCGTTTGCCTGTACGCTTTCTGCGTTCTTACATCCCTCTGTGCTTAAGATCCTCCGCCGTCCTGACAGGCTTTATGCCCTTTTCCTCGGCCTCGCGCTCCGCCTTGCGCTCGGCCTCAATTACGGCCATCGCCCGCTTTTGCAGCTCCAGGAACCGCTCGTAGTCGGCCTTTCTTCTTTCCTCGGCCTGCTCCTCCGAGTCCTCGCTCCCGGCCTTTTCCTCATCCGCGGGCGCTAAACTCTCTTTTTCCGCTTCCTCCGCCTCTTGCGCTTCCTCCGCTCCCTCCGCCGCTTCCGTCTCTTCCTCTTCCTCAGGCTTCCAGCCCTCCGGGCGCAGCGCCTTGAGCTCCTCCTCCCAGAGCTGCGGGTCTGCTTCCGCCTCCGGGGCAAGCCTCAAATCCACGTCGTATATATGCGGGTAATCGGGCATCGAACGCCGCGCCGCCGCGTTTTCAAAAAAGCGGCGGAAAAAGGAATCAAGCCGCGCGAAGGCGCTCTCCTCCGAGACCTTGTTTCCGAAGGCCGCTTCGGCAAGCCTGAGAAGCTTTGACGGGCGGAAGCCCCCGCGCAGCACGTGGTACAGGTAAAAATCGTCCAGCTGTGAAGGCGTGAATATATTCATCTCTGCCTCCTCCGCCGCTCCTATACGGCTTCCGGTGCGCTCCGAGGCCGCGGTAAGCGTCGCCTGAAGTACGGCCATCACGCTTTTCACGCTCTCCTGCTGCTTGCAGAAATAGAGCATGAGGAATCGCATCACGGTCTTCGGTATCGAGGCGCAGGGGCAGTAGTCGGCTATATTCAGCGCTTTGCCGAGCGCCCAGTCCGTCATATCCTCCGGCCCCAAAAGCAGCCCGCCGACCTGAGTCGCGATGTCGCGGGCAAAAGCGCGGCGGCACGAGGTGCGTATATCGTCCGCCAGCCCGCCTTCTTCCTTGGGGTCTATGCCGAGCTTGTCGCACCTGAGCCGGAACTCGTCGGAAACGTCGACCTGGCAGAGCGTCATACCGCAGGCGCGCGTAAGCGACGAGGCGCGGTTTACAGCGGGATCGGAAATGCCCTCGCATCTTGCCACGACGCCGATAACCGAATCCTCTTTATATCCCAGTATGTCGGCCGCGCGTATGGCGGCGAACGCCGCAACCGTCGAGCCGATGTCCCCGTTCATGGGGATGACCATCGCGCGGCTGCCGCTGGTCTTCATTTTTACGGCGAGCGCGTGCGATACAAGCTGCATGATGTCCTCGCACCACAGCTCGCGGGCAGACTGCTCCGGCCAAACGAACGGGCCGGGGCTGACTTTCCTGGTAATCGGCGTGCGGACGGCCTTCGTGTCAAAATAGTGTGTCTCCCAGCCGCCGGGTATATTCCGGAAATCATGGCTGCGCCGGCGAAGCGCCGCGATGAGCTGCACGTCGACCTCGCAGGACATTATCTCCATCGTCCGAAGCCGCGACTGGGTCAGAATCTCGCCGTTTTCAGCTATAATATTGTGGGCGGCGCGCACGCATCCGTCGGCGCCGTCGTCAAAGCCGGCGTCCGCGCGCACTATTATGGCTTTAAGCCGCGAGCTTACTGCGCGCAGCTCTTCGCCCGTTATGCCACCGAAGCCGGGTAAGGCTCGCTCGGAGCGGAGCTGGACAAGTATGTTCGCCCCCGCGATACTGGCCCGGGAAAGCCGCGAGCCGGGCTCCACATTGTCCGAGCCTACTATGACAGCGAACCGGAAATCGGGCAGGGAGAGGCTTTCAAACAGCCGGTTCTGCCCGAAATTGACCTCGGCCCCGCCCAGCACTGCCTTGTCCGCGTCCGCTGGCAGTTTCGGCGCGGTTTCAGGCACGACGCCGAGGACCATCCCGTTTGTCGCGACAACGGCGCAGTTAATCAGCCTGCCCCGCAGCTCTGCCTGAGCGCCGAAAACGGCGACTATGTCCGAATTCTCCGTCGCGTCGACAACGGTCATGATAGCGGGCTCGAGCATCTCCGCCTGTATGCGCTGGCCGCATACCTCCCGGAAAGAAGCTCCCGTGATACAGTTTTCAGGGAAAACGAGCAGCTTAACCCCGTTATCGGCCGCCGTTTTTACAGCGTCTGCCATGCTCTTTGCGTTTTTCAGCGGATCCCCCGGCACAAGCTCCGGAGTGCAGCAACCTATAGTAACATATCCGTTTCGCATTTAATTTACCTCTTTTTCCTGCTTCGTGCCAGCCTGCCGGGCTGCTCCCTGCGCGGCCTTCGCCGGCGTCCTCGGCATTTGCGCATTTTATTCCGGCGCTCATAGCGCCGCCGCGCGTTATATTGCGGTCTAATACTCTATCCTCTTTGCGATATACGGTACAAGCTCGCTTATGGGAATCCTGTCCTGCTCCATCGTGTCCCGGTCGCGGACTGTCACGCAGTTATCCTCCTCGCTGTCGAAGTCGTATGTCACGCACAACGGCGTTCCGGCCTCGTCCTGCCTGCGGTAGCGCTTCCCGATGCTGCCCGCGTCGTCGTAGTCGGTCATAAAATGCTTTGAAAGCATGTCTCTTATGGCCAGGGCCTTGTCCCCGAGCTTTTTTGAAAGCGGCAGCACCGCGCATTTTATAGGCGCGAGCGCCGGGTGCAGGCGCAGTACGACCCTGGTATCGTTCTTTTCAATGTCGATAACCTCCTCGTCGTACGCGTCTATGAGAAACGCAAGCACGACGCGGTCCGCGCCGAGCGAAGGCTCGACTACATAGGGGACGTAGCGTTCGTTCGTGTCGGGGTCGAAGTAGCTCAGGTCCTGGCCGGAGGTGTTCTGATGCTGCGTAAGGTCGTAGTCGGTACGGTCGGCGACGCCCCATAATTCGCCCCAGCCGAACGGGAAGAGAAATTCAAAGTCCGTAGTTGCTTTTGAGTAGAAGCTCAGCTCCTCGGGCGAATGGTCGCGAAGGCGCAGGTTTTCCTCGGAAATTCCCAGACCGAGCAGCCACTCGCGGCAGAAGCTGCGCCAATAGTCGAACCACTCAAGGTCCGTGCCCGGCTTGCAGAAGAATTCCAGCTCCATCTGCTCGAATTCGCGCGTCCTGAACGTAAAATTGCCCGGCGTGATCTCGTTGCGGAAGCTCTTGCCGATCTGGCACACGCCGAAAGGCACCTTCCTGCGCGACGTGCGCTGAATATTCTTAAAGTTGACAAATATGCCCTGCGCGGTTTCCGGGCGCAGGTATACCTCGCTGGAACTGTCCTCCGTCACTCCCTGATGCGTCTTGAACATGAGGTTGAACTTCCTGATATCCGTAAAATCGGAGTTTCCGCAGCCCGGGCAGGTTATCTTGTTTTCCCGTATATATGCGATAAGCTCATCGCTGCTCATTGACTCCACGGAAGCGTCCGCAACGTTTTTTTCAGCCGCCCATTCCTCCACAAGCTTGTCCGCCCTGTGGCGCATCCTGCACGACCTGCAGTCTATAAGCGGATCGTTGAACGTGCTTACATGTCCCGACGCGACCCAGACCTGCGGATTCATCAGAATAGCCGAATCGAGGCCCACGTTATACGGGTTCTCCTGCACAAACTTCTTCCACCAGGCCTTTTTGACGTTGTTCTTGAGCTCCACGCCGAGGGGCCCGTAGTCCCAGGTGTTGGCCAGGCCTCCGTATATCTCGCTGCCCGCATATATAAACCCGCGGTTTTTACAGAGCGCGACGATGCGCTCCATGGTCTTGTCGCTGTTTTTCATACACTGCACCTCTGTTTGATGTTGGCAAATTACAAGCAAATTATTTTAACATATTTTCCGGATTATTTCAAACATTATAAATTTTTGTTTATACCTGCGATTCGCTGGAAATAATAGGAATCGGAGGTGCTTATGAATAATGAGCGACAACAGCAAGAAGAACAACTCAGCCGGTAAGGCGGGAAGATTTATGAGCGCTAAGGGCTTTTACATAGCCCTTGTGCTATGCATCGCCGTCATCGGTCTTTCCGGATGGTATCTCTGGTCATCCCTCCACAGCCTGTCCGAGCCTGCGGAAATAGCTGAAACCGCGGCCGGGGCCGAAGAGGGCGCGGAGGCCTCCGCTGCGGCCGGTGAGTCGGTCGAAGCCGTTACGCCGGCCGAAATTGAGGAAGGCGGCATCGAGGCTGACGCCGAAGACGCTTCCGAAGCCGAAAGCCCGATAGACCTCAACAATGTTTTCGTCTGGCCTGTGGCCGGCGAGAACATCGGCGCCTACAGCGCTGAAAGCCTCATGTACAACGAGACTCTTTCAGACTGGCGCACACACAGCGGCATAGACATCGCGGCCGAAAAAGGCACTCCCGTAGTAGCAATGACCACCGGCGTCGTTACAAGGATCTGGGAGGACCCTTCCTGGGGTTACTGCCTGGAGATGGACCATGCCAACACACTCTACTCCCGCTACTTCGGCCTCGGGGAGAACCCGGTAGTCCAAGTCGGCCAGACCGTGCTTACAGGTGAGGTCATCGGCTCCGTCGGCGCCACGCCGCTCGCCGAAAGCGACCTAGGGTCGCACCTGCACTTCGAGCTTGAGCTCCAGGGCAGGCCGATTGACCCCACGAACTATCTGGGCGCGATCGCCTGATTACCGTGTTTTCAAACTCATAAGCGGCGATGCAGGCCTCCGGAGCATCCATCCGGGGGCCTGCGCGCTTGCCGCCCGCTTCCCGTTTCGGAGGGCCTTGCGCCCCGGCCATTCTGGCAAAAAGCAGGTTTCCCGCCGCGTCTTTCCGGCAATAATAAGCGGGCTTTCATTTGCCTGCTTATATTCGCTTCAACATATACATATTAATACTTGACAAGAATACTTGACAAGCTTAAAACCGCTCCTGTATAATGCAGAGTACGCTATTACTATGGTGCACTGCGCCATTTGGTAAAATAAATTAGGAGGTATATATTATGTTGCGCACTTATCAGCCCAAAAAGCGCCAGCGTTCCAAGGAGCACGGCTTCCGCAAGAGGATGTCCACTAAGAACGGGCGCAAGGTTCTCGCCCGCCGCCGCGCAAAAGGCCGCAGGACCATCTCCGCCTGACGCTTTGACCTTCACTGTCTCGCTGAAAAAGAACCGCGATTTCCGCCGCCTTTACTCCGGGGGCCGCACCAAGTCCGGCCCGTACCTGGTCGTTTACTGCCGCAAAAACGGTACTTCGGGGAACCGTCTTGGCATTACAGTAAGCACAAAACTGGGCAGCGCGGTGAGGCGGAACAGGATCCGCAGGCGCATTAAAGAGGCCTACAGGC
Organism: Oscillospiraceae bacterium; assembly: GCA_050944055.1. Classification (GTDB taxonomy): domain Bacteria; phylum Bacillota; class Clostridia; order Oscillospirales; family Oscillospiraceae; genus JBMNQI01. The sequence continues at coordinate 41,847 of JBMNQI010000010.1, forward strand.
TGGGCGAGCGCGATTATCTCCCCGGCTTCGACATTGTTATTGTGGGCCGCGCTCGCGCCCTAGGCTGCGATTTTTCGCGCCTATGCGAAAGCCTATACTCTATTTTTGAGGCGCTGGGAATAAAAGATGAGAAAACTGCTCATAAAGATAATTGAGTTTTACCGCAAACGAATTTCTCCCGGGACGCCGCCTACCTGCCGCTTTATGCCCACCTGCTCCGAGTACGCGCTTGAGGCCGTTAATAAATACGGGGCCTTAAAAGGCTCCTGGCTCGCAGTACGGCGTATACTTCGCTGCAACCCGTTCTGCCGGGGCGGCTACGACCCTGTGCCGTAAGGCGGGCCGCCTCATAAGGCGAATGCCGGCGGGAGCGCGTTCGCATCTTCCTCTCCATCCGGCCGTTTTAACGCACAGACGCCGGATAAGCGTCATATTTCCCCTCAATAAATTTTGGAGGACTAAAATGTCTTACATCACGAAGCCTTTTGCGTGGCTTATTCTTTTTTTCTACCAGCAATCGGGCAGCTACGCGCTCGCGCTCGTGCTTTTCTCCCTGGTCATTAAGCTCGTGCTCTTCCCCTTTTTCATGAAGGGGAAAAAGGGCATGATGAAGATGTCCCGTCTGGCGCCGAAGGTCAAGGAGCTGGAAAAGAAATACCAGGACAACAAGCAGAAATACTCAATGGAAGTCCAGAAGCTGTATAAGGAGGAAAACGTAAGCCCCCTCTCCGGCTGCATATGGAACCTTATCCCCTTCCCCTTCCTTATCATCCTATACTCGCTCATACGCCACCCCCTATCCAAGATAATGGGCCTTTCAACGGACGCCATAAACAGGATAGTGTCCATACTTACAGGACTTGGAGTCAAGGACGTCGCCGACCCTACTACGTCCTACGGCGAAATGACCCTGGCCCAGCAGGCGGCCGAGCACTCCGAAAAAATAATCGGCGCGGTCGACGGGTTTGTCAACCTCAATATGAACATGTGGGGCCTGAACCTGTCGCAGACGCCGCGATTTCTGTTCTTTAAGCAGCCGGACGCCTGGCAATGGGCGACTGTCGGCCTGTTTTTAATCCCGATCGTTTCCGGCTTGTTCGCGTTATTGCAGATGCTGATAAGCCAGAAGCTCAATCCCCCGATGACCGAGGGTCAGAACAACAAATCAATGCTTATCACGATGCCTCTTATCTCCGTCTGGATAGGCTATGCCATGCCGGCTTCAATGAGCATTTACTGGATTGCCAACAGCTTCTTTTCCATCATACAGGACTGGTTCGCGACGAAATACTATATGAAGAAGTTCGACGCGGAGGACGCTGTCAAAAACGCCGAGAGAGCCAGGCTGGAGGCCGAAAAGGAGGAAAAGCGCCGCCAAAGCGAGGAGCGCAAGGCGCTTGAGGGCCCCAAGGCGGCCGAGAACACATCCAAGAAGAAGCTCCAGAAAAAGGAGCGCGAGGAGCGCGAAAAGGCTGAGCGCGAATATAAGGAGCGCACCGGCCAGCTTAAGAAAAAAGACGACGCGAGGCCGTACGCGCGGGGCCGCGCATACGACCCGGACAGGTTTAAAAGGGCCGCCGAAGCAGAGGAGGAAAAAACCGAATTGGCCGATATTCTTCCGGAGGCTGACGAGGCGCCGGCTCCGGAACCCGCAGCCGGCGGCGTACCCGACGGCGGTTTCGACGAGGGCGATTTGCCCGTCGAAGAAGAGATAGAAGAATACGAGGACGATAATGATGATGAAATCGGTTGAATTTACAGGGCGAACCGAGGAAGAGGCGATCACCGCCGGCCTGGAGGCTCTGGGCCTGGGGCGCGACGACGTCTCCGTTGAGATCCTCGAACGCCATAAGGCCGGTTTTCTCGGCCTTGGCAGTGTCCCGGCAAAAGTACGCTTGACCTACTCCTGTGTTAAGAGCAAAGCCGAAGAAACCCGGGAATTCATCACCGGACTATTACGGCATATGGGCTCTGACGCCGAGGTCGAAATAACCGAAACTGAGGGCGGGCTTAACGCCGAACTCAAAGGCGAAAATCTTGGAATGCTTATCGGCAGGCGCGGTGAGACGCTTAACGCCATACAGCACCTGACAAACGACGTAATAAACCGCGGAGGGGGAAAGCACGTCCGAGTCACTGTGGACGCTGAGGACTACCGCCGCAAGCGCGAGGAGACTCTTAAGAGGCTTGCCGAAAAGATAGCCGTAAAGGTACAGCGGTACCGGCGAAACGTAACGCTGGAGCCGATGAACTCATATGAACGGCACCTGATCCATTCCGTTCTGCAGGATTGGCCGGATGTCGTGACCTACTCGATAGGGCAGGATCAGAACCGCCGGATAGTGGTGGCGTATTCTAAGGATAAGGGCGTGGAATAAGTATGGTATTTGAAAAACTGAGACAGATGATTTCGCAGCAGCTTGACATCGACCTTGAGCGCATAACCGAGGAAACGGATATTTATGACGATCTGGGTGCCGACTCGCTCGACCTCGTGGAATTGCTCATGATGGTCGAGGAGCAGTTCAATTTCCCGATTGACGAGGAAGTTGTTAAAGACCTGCATACGGTCGGCGACGTAGTCAATTATATCGAGGATAACATCTGATGGCAGAAGGCCCGCCGGAAGGCGGGTCTTTCACTTTGTCCCCGCTTTTTTCGCCCGCCGGCCGGGCTCTCGCCTCGGAAGCCGCCTCTTATAAAATGACTTGGCGGAAGCCATACTGAACATAAGTTTATTGTAAAATCCCCGCTTCTATGATATAATCCATATCAGAATACGAGCGACAGGGGGGCTTAGCATGGAAAACGTCATACTTCGCGCGCCGGGTGTATGGTCTTTCGAGGAATACGACGAAGAAGACGCATCCGGCGGAGTGCGGAGCTTTCTGATAACAGGAAGCAGGCGCGCAGTGCTTATCGACTCCAACTGGGCTTCGCCCGTATCGCCCGAAGCCGTCGGTAGGCTCACAGGCCTGCCGGTCGCGTTATTCGTCTCTCACGGGGACATAGATCATGTCGGGGGAAATGAGCTTTGGCCGGAACGCTTCGCTCATCCCGACGAAATGCAAAAGCTTGCCGAAACAACGCCCGGGCTGAGCTACAAACCTTTTACCGACAGCCATATTGACCTCGGCGGCCGTATTCTTGAGGTCATACACGGGCCCGGCCACACTCCCGGCTCGATAGCGTTTTTTGACCGCGAGGCGGGGCTGCTTTTCCCCGGCGACACGGCAGGCGAGGCCACGGTTTTCCAGTTTGGCCCCGGCCGCGACCTTCTCTCGTTTATAAACACGCAGGCCAAATTCGCCGCCCTCGGCAGCGCGGTCAAGCTGGTCTGTCCCAGCCATGGCCCCTGCCCGGTATCGCCCGACGGGCTTTTTGAATCGCTTGCCCTGGCTGCCTGGCGGGTCCTCGCCGGCGAAAAATCCTCCGAAACCTGCCATATGAGCTTTCCCGGCGAAGAGTTTGACGTATTTGTCCACCGCTGCGGAAGAGCAAGCATTTTTACTATGGATTAAACGCTGCCGGCGCTAAGCGTCTGCGGGGCTGCCCGCGGGCCTCACAATCAGGCTCGGCATGTTGCGTTGACAAAACAGACGAGGAGCCCCGTTTTTCGGGGCCGACAAGAGGTGAAGATGATGCCCGCGCCGCTGCTCGAAGCGCTGAAGGAACTGGCCGCTGCGCGCCGGTGGCGGGGCCATATGCCGGGGCACAAGGGCAGATCCCTGCCCGGGATGCCGCAGGACCCCGCCCTCATAGATTTTACCGAGCTCAACGGCACAGGAAACCTTTACCTGGCTGACGGCCCCATATTTAAGGCCGAGACACTGGCTGCCGCAGCTTTCGGCGCGCCCTGCTGCGCCTTTCTCACCGGCGGCGCGACGCAGGGGATACACGCCGCGCTCAGGCTCTGCGCCCGCGCCGGCGAAACCGTGCTTGTAGACAGGGCCTGTCACCTCTCCGTTGAAAACGCTCTGGCCTTTTTCGACCTGCGGCCAGACAGGCTTCCGAGGCGCATAATACCGCGCTTCGGCATAGCCGACGCTGTCCGGCCTGAAGACGTCGCGGCGGCGCTCGACCTGAACCCTGACATACGCGCTTTTATACTCACCTCGCCGACATATTACGGAGTGATTTCGCCTGTCTCGGATATAGCGGAGATCTGCCGCGAGCGCGGCGTGAAGCTCGTAGTGGACGAGGCGCACGGGGCTCACCTTCCGTTTCTTCCTGGCTTTGGAGCCTG
>JBMNQI010000011.1:0-45276 GCA_050944055.1 Oscillospiraceae bacterium
TCCTACTTGCTGACGATTTACGGTGAGGGGCAGCAGACCACTGAGACCAATTCATTCACTTTCCCGATGATTGACTGTGAATACGGCTTCATGGTCACCAACAACTACACCGGAAACTATAATCCTGAGCCGACCTACTACAGCCTGACAGTCAGATGGGTGGATGAAGACGGGAATCAGCTGGCCGCACCCGTCATCAGGAGTATCCCAGCAGGCTCCAGCTATAACGCCGAAAACTACGAGGGCGGCTCCGGCAGGAGCTTCAGCAACTACACCTATTCCAGAACCATCGGCACTGTATCCGGGACGATGACCGGGAACACAACAATCAGCTTTGTATACAAGGCCGTGACAATTGATATTCCCGACGATATCCCCCTGGCCGACCTCAACACCACCGACCATTTCGCCTACATAGTCGGCAGAGACGATGGACTGGTTCATCCGGAAGCCGGAATCACACGTGCCGAGGTTGCGACAATCTTCTTCCGTCTGCTTACTGACGAGGCGAGAGACAGCAACCTGACCACCGAAAATGACTTCAGCGACGTAAGCCCCGACAACTGGTTCAACACGGCGATTTCCACACTAACCTCTATGGGCATCATCACGGGATATCCCGACGGCACATTCAGGCCCAACGCAAACATTACACGCGCCGAGTTTGCAGCAATTGCCGCACGCTTTGACAGCAGCGGGTATACAGGCGTAACGGTCTTCTTGGATACCGTCGGACACTGGGCGGAAGAACCGATCAACCGCGCCGCCAACTACGGCTGGATCACCGGCTACGAGGACGATACGTTCAGGCCCAACAATTACATTACACGTGCGGAAGTAGCCACGCTCGTCAACAAAGTGCTTGGCCGCCTGCCAGCGTCGGTATCCGCTCTGCTGCCTGATATGATAACCTGGCCAGACAACATGGATACAGGCAAGTGGTACTACCTTGCGATTCAGGAGGCCACAAACAGCCACTATTACGAGAAAGACTCGGATGGCGTATATGAAACCTGGACAGAGCTTCGCGAAACCCGCGACTGGACAGTGTATGAGAAATAAGTCCATAAGGCGTATCTAAAAAGCTAAATAAAAACAGCGACTGCCCTGAGAATTTCAGGGCAGTCGTTGTTTAAGAGATCCTACATCAAAATTGGAGAAAGAACAACACTAGGCGGCAATTGCCGGCGAAACTGCCGCTTCGGTTACCCTGTAGCTCTCGTCTGCCATGCGAACCGCAATGGCGGCAATTTCAGCTCTTGTCATTTTCGAATCGGGATTGAATCCTTCAAGGTCGCTTTCGGAAATAATTCCTGCGCGGTAAAGCTTATATACGGCAGGCGCATAAACGGCCGACATTTCCACACCGGCAAGCGCTCCGTCGGCAACGGGATTGATGACTGGCAGGGCCTCATCCGGCAGGGCGTTTGCAAGAATCTGCACAAACTCTGCCTTTGTGGCGAACGAGTTGTAGTTTGAATACTCGGAACGACCAATAATACCGTTATCAACGGCATACTGTATCCAATTATCGTCCGTCTTGGTAAAGCCGCCGCCATAATAATCGCTTCGCAGGCTGCCCGCCAGCTTTATAACATCACTAAGCTTCATGCCGGTATTCGGAGCGAATGTTGACGTTGTTTTGCCGCTCATATAGCCGAGTATGCATGCCCGGGCTATATATTCAGAATACCATGCAGATTCATCTAAGTCGACATACTGATTAATGTTGAAATCGGGCAGAGTATCGGCTAACGGAAGGTTGTCGCTGCTTCCGGTGTAACTGGTAACAGGCGTCAGGCAGGCGGACATGGAAACTACAGTCGGGGCATTATTGCTGATGGCATAAGTCAGGTCTATCGCGTACCAGCCCCCATTTACATAGACCTTATTCCACGCATGGCGAACGCCGGAATAATAGCCCTTTGTTATGACGCTTGGAATACCCTGGCTGCGGCACATGGCGGCAAACAAAGCGGAAAAATCGTAGCAGACGCCCTTCTTTGCTTCCAGTATCCTGTTTGTGTTCGGCGTGTAGTGAGTGATAAGTCCGCTTTTGACTTTTCGCGCAAATTCGTAATCGTATGAGAAATTCGAGACAATATAGTTATAGAAGGCCACAACTTTTTCCGTATCCGTGCTTTTGCCGCCGGCGAGTTCCGCCGCCTTTTTACCGACTGCGTCCGTATCGGAAAAAGTGATTTCGCTTGTGCTGACGAGATACTGCGAATATTTTTCCTCAATATTGACTGAAACGCGTTCGCTCAGCACTGCTTTATATGATGTGCCTGAAACGTTTTGGTAAACTGCAATCGAATAGTCGCCGCTTCCGTTTGCAAATGGATATGCAATATCCTCGCCCGCTGTGTAATTGTAATATATCTCTTTCTCACCGTATTCGACTCCGACCTTCATCCTAATGTCGCTGCCGTCGGAATAGTGTACTGTAAAATACCCTTCGGAGGCTGTGCTGACATCAATCCTGTTGTCCGTCGCGAATGCAGTCCCCAAAAGCGAAATCGCTATTAACGCAAAAATAAAAATGCTGGAAAAACGAACCGTGCGTTTCATGTTATCTCCTTTCGGCAACCGGCTGCCAATCCCCTGAGGGATAAGGCCCTATGGCTTTGCGTCGCCGCCTTTCGACGGTTTTGCCTTTATCGTTTGAGATGCATGGAACATTGGTTGTCCAGCATCAAAAACGTATTGAATTTCAGAAATAGAAAAAGAGCTCTCGTTTTGGTAGCTGGCTGCCAATCCCCTGAGGGATAAGGCCCTGTAGCTTTGCGTCGCCGCCTTTCGACGGTTTTGCCATTATCAGTCGGGATCTCTCCGGCAAATAATGATCATGCATAACTGCACTATACTATAATCCATCAATTATTATATACATATTCAGGAAAACGTCAAGAGGAAAAAGGATAATTTTCTTATATATTCGACTTGATGCTCATAAAAAAGCTCAAATCCGCTTATCTCCACCAAGAGGAGCCTTGCAGTGCAATTACCGCAAGGCTTTTCCTTTGCCGGACTAAACTTAAACCTGAAGCCATTCCTTACTGCAGGCCTTCCGAGCATTCCCGCAATTCTTCTCCGGATGCTGCAACCCACATTGTCGCGACGATTATGCACTCCGGAAGGCTTAATTGTTGCGGGTTCATCCAATCGCCGCGCTGCATTAACATTTAATAAGGACGTTCATATTCTGAGATAGGTTTTGCAATACGCATATAGGGATGTTCGAATATGGTCAATGAATCATCGGGCAGCTTAGTAGAATCCTTAAAGAATAATATCCAAACAAGAACGGCAAAAGTATGCGTCATTGGAATGGGCTATGTCGGACTGCCGCTGGCCGTTGAAAAGGCTAAGGTCGGGTTTGACGTATTGGGTATAGATAAAAATACAAATAAAGTCCGCATGATAAATCTTGGGCAGAACTATATTCAGGATGTTAACGACGAAGAATTGCGTGCCCTAGTTAAAAACGGCAAATTGAAATCAGCCAGTGATTTTTCACTGATACCTCAGCAGGATATCATTATTATCTGCGTCCCGACGCCCCTCAATGAGCACCGCGACCCCGATATATCGTTCATTGAAAGCGCTACGGAAGAGCTGGCCGGAAGGCTGAGGAAAGGCCAGCTGATCATTCTCGAAAGCACAACCTATCCCGGGACAACGCTGGAGGTTATACTTCCGCTTCTGGAATCATCCGGATTAAAGGCGGGGTCGGATTTCTTCCTTGCCTATTCGCCCGAAAGAGTCGACCCTGGCAATAAAAGATATACGACAAAGAACACAACCAAGGTTGTCGGGGGCGCGACGCCCGACTGTTTGACGATAGCTCAGTATTTTTATGAACAGACAATCGTAAAAGTGGTGCCTGTATCGTCTCCAACCGTGGCGGAGATGACCAAGCTATTCGAGAACACCTACCGGGCCGTCAATATAGCTCTTGTCAACGAATTGATGATGCTTTGCCATAAAATGAATATAAGCGTCTGGGAGGTGGTTGATGCCGCAGCGACCAAGCCCTTCGGCATTCAGTCATTTTATCCCGGGCCGGGCGTCGGGGGACACTGCATACCGATAGACCCGTTTTATTTAAGCTGGAAGGCAAGGCAGTTTGATTGTACGACCAGGTTTATTGAGCTGGCCGGTGAAATAAATATACAGGTTAGCTACTATGTTGCGGATGCGGTCGTCAAGGTTTTAAACAGGCTTGGAAAACCGCTTAAAGGTTCCAGAATACTTCTGCTGGGCGTCGCTTATAAGAAGGATATCAACGATTACAGGAAGTCGCCGGCCATAAAGATAATCAAGCAGCTGGAAGAGGAGGGGGCCGAGCTTCGTTATCATGACCCTTATATTAAGTCCATGCAGGATTCGGAAGCTTCTATAAAAGCGCAGTGGGTAGAGCTGACTGAGGAAGAGATTCAGAAAAGCGACTGTGTCCTTATAATTACGGACCACTCAAATATTGACTACGATATGGTTGTTGATAAAGCCGCTGTCGTTGTTGACACAAGAAACGCTGCTAAGCATGTAAAGACGAACCGGGAAAAGATATTTCTGATTTAGCGGTTTATTACAGGGAAGAGGGTTCAAGCCATCGTCAATTTCGGAATTGTCGGGTGCGGGCATATAGCTCAAAAGCATATTTCCGCTCTTAATAGTATAAGCAACGCCAGGCTAACGGCTGTCTGCGACAGCGACAAAGAACGCCTTGCCGGAATAACGGAAACAAACGGCGTCGAGGCTTACACGGATTATGAAGAATTCTTAAAAAATCCTTGCATCGACGCCGTCATTGTCTGCACCCCCAGCGGCATGCATGCGCGAATGGGGGAAAAGGCCGCCCGGCACGGCAAACACATCCTTATGGAAAAACCGTTTGTCCTGGATATAAGTCAGGGCAAGCGCCTTGTTCGCCTGTGCCGGTTGAGGAATGTCAAACTGGGAGTCGTGCATCCGAACAGGACAAAAGCGATTGTACTGGCTCTTCGAAATGCTGTTAAGCAGGGCTGGTTCGGCAGACTGACGCATGCCTGCGCAGCCGTTCGATGGAGCAGGTCGCCGGAGTATTTTAACAGCGCATCGTGGAGAGGAACAAAAGACCTAGACGGCGGTATATTATATAACCAGGCGATACACAGCGTCGATCTGCTCAATTGGCTGCTGGGGCCGGCAGGCTCGGTTTTCGCGTACGGCGCGACGCGGCATCATGCCATAGAATGCGAGGACGTATGCGTATGCGTTCTGAGGTTTGAAAACGGCGCGCTGGGGACAATTGAAGCCGCGATAACCCTGTACCCTGAAAACCTGGAGGAGAGCCTGGCTGTTTTCGGAACCGACGGGACGGCCGTTTTGGGAGGCAGGACGCTCTCGAAAATACTGGAATGGAAGTTTTCCTGCCTGACAGACGAGGATGCTGAAAAACAGATAGGCCTGCTTAACGGCATACAGGATAAATCCGGGCATAAGGAAATCATAGAAAATTTCGTTGATTCCATTGAGCAAAACAGGGAGCCTCTTGTCTCGGGCGATGAGGCTATGAAAACGCTTTATCTCATAAACGCGATTTACGAGTCAATAAAATCCAACCAACCCGTAAAACTAACATCGAACTGGAATGGTTAAATTGAATTCAATCAGTCGGACCGCACATCTCGGTCAGGACGTAAATATAGGCAAATACTGCGTCATTGAAGACGGGGCAGACATTGGTTCAAACGTCACCATAGGCAATAATGTGACGATATATCCTGGTTCTCTGATTGGAGACGACGTTTATATCGAATCAAACGCGGTAATCGGAAGGCAGCCCCGTCCCTCAAAAACCAGTACGTTAAATATAACGGGCCCGCTGCCCCCTGTAAAAATAGGCGCGGGAACGGTTATCGGTTCGGGCGCCGTCATATATGCCGGAACTGTAATCGGAGCCTGCTGCCTGGTCGGTGATACTGCGGTCATACGCGAAGGCTGCACGATCGGGAATTACGTCATAATCGGCGCCGGAACAATTACTGAAAACGCCGTCGTCATCGGGGAAAAAACAAAGATTCAGAGCGGAGCTTATATTACGGCACACACAATTATCGGCGAAAACTGCTTTATCGCGCCTATGGTTACGACGACGAACGACAATTTCATGGGCCGTACCGAAGACCGTTTTAAATACAAGAAAGGAGCAATCATCGAAGCAGGAGCCAGGATTGGCGGCGGGGCCATACTTCTCCCCGGCGTGACGATCGGGCGGGAAGGCCTTATTGCCGCGGGCTCCGTTGTGACAAAAGATACGGAGCCTGAAAAAGAGTACAGGGGCGTGCCCGCGCGGGAATTTGGGCCGGTACCTTATAACGAGCTGCTGGAGAGTGAGTAACAATGAATATCCCGCTTATTGATCTGAAAGCTCAATACCTGAGCTTGCAGGATGAGATAAACCGGGCTGTGCTCAGCGTTTTATCCGGCGGAAATTACATCCTCGGGCCCGAGGTACGGGCGCTGGAGGAGGAGATAGCCAATTACTGCGGCACAAAGCATGCCGTCGGGGTCGCCAACGGGACAGACGCGCTTGTGTTATGCCTTGAAGCTTACGGCATCGGACCCGGCGACGAGGTGATAACAAGCCCGTTCAGCTTTTTTGCGACCGCAGAAGCGATTTCAAGAGTGGGCGCCTCGCCGGTTTTTGTCGATATTGATGAAAAGAGCTATAACATTGACGCCGATAAAATAGAAAGCAGCATTACCGGACATACAAAAGCGATTATAACCGTGCATATCTTCGGACAGAGCGCGGAAATGGACAAAATTATGGAGATTGCACAGCGTCACAACCTAGTTGTTATTGAGGATGCCTGCCAGGCGATAGGGGCGTCTTACAAGGGACGCAAGACAGGCTCTCTGGGTCATGCGGCCTGCTTCAGCTTCTTCCCTACAAAGAACCTCGGCGGTTACGGCGACGGCGGAATGATTACGACGGGCGACGAAGCAATCGCCAACCGTCTTCGCCTGCTCAGAGCCCATGGCAGCGCCAAAAAGTATTACAGCAGTATTATCGGATACAACAGCAGACTGGACGAAATCCAGGCCGCTGTTCTGCGCGTGAAGCTTAAGCATTTAGATAAGTGGAACGAAGCGAGAAGAACTATAGCCGAAGTCTACAACAGACTGCTTCTCGGCACGGGACTGAAGCTGCCCGCCGCTTCCGGGGCGGAGCATACCTACCATCTTTACGTTCTAGGCCATAAAAAAAGACCGGAGATTATAAGAAGGTTAAGCGACAGGGGCATAGCATGCGGCGTTTATTATCCCGTGGTTCTGCACCGGCAGGAGGCTTACGGAAAGCGGTACGCGGACATATGCCTGCCGGTAGCCGAATCCGCGTCAAACGAAGCGTTTACCATACCGATGTTTCCGGAGATGACGAAAGCGCAGGTAAACGAGGTGGCCATGGCGCTTCGAGAAATCCTGAAGGATATAGAGGGCTGACGTGAAGATTCCGGATTTTTCGCTGGCAATGTATGCCGAAATCTGCAAAGCGCTGCAGTCTCAAAACAGTTTGACGGTGCGTCAGTTTATCGAGAAACGGCCAAAGCCGCCCTGCGTCGTTTTGCGCCATGATGTCGACAGGCGCGCGAAGAACGCTCTGGCGATGGCAAGGCTTGAAAACAAATACGGCATAAGCTCAACCTATTACTTCAGATACCCGAAGACATACGATGCTGCATTGATGCGCGAAATTCAAGGCCTGGGACATGAAATCGGCTATCATTACGAAGTGCTGGATAAAGCCCGGGGCGACCAGCGTAAGGCCGTTGAAGTATTTCAAAACGAGCTGGAGGCTTTCCGCCGTTCTTTTCCCGTAAGCACTGTCTGCGCGCATGGCAATCCTTTGACCAAGTGGGACGGAAGAGAGCTCTGGCGCTCATATCCGCTGCGGGAATTCGGCATAATCGGCGAAGCCTATCTGTCCCTCGGCGAAGTGTCGCTATATCTTACGGATACGGGCAGAAGCTGGAACGGCGGCAACAACTTAAAGGATAAACTGCGGGCCTCAAATCAGAATAAAAGCTTTCACAGCACTGCCGATATCATAGAGTATTTGAAAAATAACAGAGAAAGCATCGTTTATTTAAACTGTCATCCCGAAAGATGGCCGCCCGGAATTTTTGGGTATCTTGGGGCATTATTAAGAGACGTTATATTTGGCATCTGCAAGAAACTAATTAAGCTAATAAAGCCGGGTTGAATGATATGTCATCAATACTAGTTCTCGCGCCGCACACCGACGACGGGGAAATCGGCTGCGGCGCAACAATTTCCAAATATTTGCGCCGGGGAGAGCAGGTGTATTACGCCGCTTTTTCAACCTGCGCCGAGTCGCTGCCCGACGGATTCGGCGCGGATACGTTGAAAAACGAATTATACGAAGCAACGTGTATGCTGAAAATACCTGAAAAAAACGTATTTGTATTTGATTATGAGGTCAGGAATTTCGCCTCCCGCCGGCAGAATATACTTGACGATATCATTAGATTAGGCGAAAAAATTCAGCCGGATATTGTTTTTATGCCGTCTGTAAACGATATACATCAGGATCACAGCACTATTTCAGCCGAGGGACTTCGCGCATTCAAAAAAACGACTGTCTTCTGCTATGAGATCCCCTGGAATAACTTTTATTTTAATAATCAGGCGTTTTCATGTGTTGAGGAGCAGGATGTTGTCAACAAACTGGCCGCGATTAAATGCTATAAGTCCCAGAGAAACAAGGCCTATACGTCTGACGAATATATATGGGCGCTTTTAAAATCCCAGGGAATTAAGATAGGGGCCAAATTTGCCGAAGTCTTCGAGGTTCCGAGGATATTGATATAAGGAGCATATGAATGAAGGCCGCAATGCATCAGCCTCATTATTTCCCCTGGCTCGGTTATATGGACAAAATGGCGAAGTGCGATATCTTTGTCCTGCTGGACGAGGCGCAGCTGACAGACAGCTCAAACATGTTCCGCAATAAATTCCTATCGAGCTCGGGGCGGGAGAAATATCTTACGGTCAGCTTTTTAAAGCCCGGATATATGCAAAAGAAGTTTATGGACGTCGAATTAAACCATCGTATTAACTGGCAGAAAAATCATGTCAATTTTCTGAAAAACAACTATATTAAGTCTCCGTATTTTAAGGAGGTCTGGGAAAACATCGAATGTGTTTTTTCCAATACATACAGTTATATATGCGACGTTGCGGTTGACAGCTTAAAGATAATAAAGAACATGCTAAAAATCCCAACGCGGCTGATTCTCCAAAGCGAATTGATTTATGACAAAAATGCGCAAAAAACTGATCTGGTGCTGGAGATTTGCCGTGCCGTCGGCGCGGATCAGTACCTCTCGGGCAGAGGCGCGCGAAAGTATATGGAACTGCCTCCGTTTGCCCAACACGGCATAGAGGTCAGGTTTCAGAAATTTACACACCCCGTTTATCCCCAGATTAACAGCGAGGGCTTTGTGCCGAACCTGTCGTCGCTCGATTTCCTTTTTAACTGCGGCATAGAAAAAGCCGGAGAAATATTCTGGAATAACATAAAAGCTATAAACGAGTTCGATGAGGACTCGGAGTGAAAAGGTGTTTTGACATGCAAATAATTCAGAAAATCCGACAATCCGCCGGCCAGCTGAAATTCCGTTCATTTGAAAGAATACTGTATAAATGCGGCAGTATTAATGAGCATTTCACCGCTGCTGACATACGCGCCGTTACGCCTGAAAATGTCGAAGATATCTGCTCATATGAGGGCAGAAAGAACATAAAAAAATACAAAAACTTCCTGGCAAAAGGAAATATAGGTTATTACGCGTACCTGGACGGAATCTGTGTGCACCGAACATGGATAATTTTAGGCCCCGGAGTCGTGAAAAGCTTTTCCACTTACCCCAGATTCAGGCTTAAACCGAACGAAGCCTATATTCATTCAGGCGAGACGGCGCCTTCAGCCCGCGGGAACAACATACCTGCCGCGGTTTTTTTCAAAGCGTCGGCCGACTTAAAAGGCAGAATCGATTATTTCTACTGCCTTGTCGACGCAAACAACACGGCCTCGCGCAGGGTGCAGGAAAAAGCGGGGTTTGCCGAGTTTAAAAGGTTAAAGTGGTTCAGCTTTTTATGGCTCAACATGTTTAAAGAATTAGAAGAAAACTGCATGAGCAATTGAAACGACGCCTGTGACGGACATTCCGCAGGCCAAAACATATGATGTAATGTCGGGCTTAAACAGCCCCATATTTAAACTGCCGAAGTGGGGAATAGCATGCAGTGGGATGTCATTGTTATCGGAGCCGGTCCGGCGGGATGTTTTACGGCGGCGAAGATTGCCCGGGCGGGATTTAAAACTCTGGTTATCGAAGAACATTCTGAAATCGGGCGTCCGGTTCAGTGCGCGGGGCTGATCTCACCCAGGGCCCTTGAGCTTTCAGGGGCTGATGACAGCGTCGTTATAAACAGGCTGAAAGGCCTTCTCGTACTGTCGCCCTTAGGCGCAGGATTGCAGGTTGAAAGCGAAAACGATATCGCGCTGGCAATCGACCGTTCTTCTTTTGACAGGAATCTGGCAGAAAACGCGCAAGAGGCCGGGGCAATATTCCTGAAAGGAATGCGGACTGAGAGAATTGAGCCTGAAAAGGACGGGTTTCTGGTGCACGTTTCCGGCATTGAAAACCATAGCGCGTTTAAAACAAAACTGCTCATAGGGGCTGACGGCGCAAATTCCAGCGTCGCCGAATGGCTTCGGCTGGAACGAAGCGCATATAAAGCCGTGATGTATTCCGCCGAGGCCGAGATGAAAAACCGGGATCCGGGCTTAATAAGCATTTTTTTAGGCCGGAATCTTGCGCCGGGCTGGTTTGGCTGGATTATTCCTCTTGACGAAAAAGCCTGCCGCGTGGGGACCGGTTATGCGCTTATGAAGCCGGACGCTTCGCCCCGGCAGTATTTTCAGCATATGACGGAAGTGTATCCGCAGTTTTTTAAAGAGCTTAAAATAACCAAATACACGGGAGGCTGGGTGCCGCTGGGACGCATGCCCAGAATATATGCCTTCCATGCCATGCTTGTCGGAGACGCTGCTTGCCAGGTTAAGCCTGTTTCGGGAGGCGGCATTTTTATGGGGTTAAGAGGGGCGCATTTATGCGCGCAAACTGCAATTGAAGCCCTGAGCGAAAATAACCTCTCGGAGGAGAAACTGTCTTCCTACCAAAGACGATGGGAGGAAGATATGCGGGAAGAGATTGACTGCGCCATGATGCTCCGGCAAAGATTTATGGATTTTGGCGACGAGGATATCGATTTGGCCATCAGGCTCTTGAGCAAACCGAGTTTTAAGGAACTCATTATAAAAAACGGGGATATTGATTACCCGTCGCAGCTTGCCAAAAAGCTGCTGAGTCTAATTCCCGCGGACGGAAGAGCACTTAAAAGCGCGCTGAAGCTGGCGGAAAAGATAAGGCTGATATAGGAGTGCCGGATGCGATGTATAGAGGCAAAACAATTGGTATAGTCATACCCGCATATAACGAGGAGCTGCTTATATCGGAAGTTATTCAAACGATGCCTGATTTTGTTGACAGGGTTTACGTTATTGACGATTGTTCGGCCGATCAGACTTATGACAAAGCCGCAAGCTTCTTATCAGATCCCCGCTTAAAAATAAAACGTCATTCAAAAAATCAGGGCGTCGGCGCGGCCATTGCATCGGGATATAGATTGGCGTTGGAAGATGGAATGGATATTATTGCGGTTATGGCGGGAGATAACCAGATGGACCCGTCGCAGCTTACAAAACTGCTTGACCCGATAATCGGAGGCACAGCCGATTATTGCAAGGGAGACAGGATGTCACGGCCCGAGCTGCGCACGGGAATGAGCAGGTGGCGCAGGTTCGGCAACAGCATCCTCACAAGGCTGACGCGGATTTCCTCGGGTTACAGGAATGTTCAGGACACGCAAAACGGCTATACCGCAATTTCACGAGATACGCTAAGCAGGCTTGAGCCGGATAAAATCTACCCCGGGTACGGCTATTGCAACGATCTGCTGACCAGATTGCACGTTCTTGGCGCGATAGTTAAGGATGTGCAGATCCCCGCCCGGTACGGCAGCGAAAATTCAAAAATCAGATACTGCAGTTTTATAAGAAGAGTATCGCTTCTGATTATAAAAAGCTTCTGCTGGCGAATATTCCGGGAATACATTTATCCTTGTTTTCGCAAAATCGGGGGGCGGAAAAATGATTGACCCAGGGCTTTATAATGCGTTTGTGGATTCCGCCCCTCAGGGGTCGTTATTTCATAAGACCTGGTGGCTGGATGCCGTTGCGAAAAACGGGTATACGATTCTTTCAATTGAAAAGAACGGGCAGTTATTGGCCGCCTGGCCGATAACGCAGAAAAAAACGGCCGGGCTGAAGCTTCTCATCCAGCCTCAGCTCACGCCCCGGCTCGGAATACTGATTGCGCCCTCACAAAAAGCCAGATATGCCGAAAGCCTATCGGACGAAATGAAGCTTATATCCGGGCTGATTGCTAAGTTGCCCGGCCATAGCCTGTTCTGCCAGCGTTTCTCCCCCGGATTTTCAAACTGGCTTCCGCTTTATTGGGCGGGATTTAAGCAGACGACGCGCTATACCTACGTTTTGGATGACCTGTCCGATATTAATAAACTGTGGGAGAATCTGCGGTACAATACAAAGCGCAAAATCAAAAAAGCCGTATCTCACGGCATAAAGATTGTTTCGGACTTAAGCCTCGATAAGCTGCTCGACCTCAACGAGCTTACATACAAAAGACAAAAGCTTGCCCTCCCGTATTCAAGGGATTATGTCCGCCAAATTGATGAAGCCTGCATGGAGCATGGCGCGGGGAAAAAGCTTTTTGCCGTTGACGGGGACGGCAGGATTCATGCCGCGGCATACATCGTTTATGATAAAAAAGCCGCTTACTATCTCATAGGAGGCGCGGACCCCGGTCTAAATACGTTTGGAGCGCATTACCTCACGCTGTGGGAGGCCATTAAGTTTGCAAGTGGGGTCTCGCAAAGCTTTGATTTCGAGGGCTCCATGCATCGCAGTATAGAACCGGTGTTCAGGAGCTTCGGCGGCATTCAGAAGAGCTATATGGAAATAACGGGCGGCACGCTTCTGATGAGGTCCGCATTCGATGCTTTCAGAAGCGCATGGAATAAAGGCGGCTTAGTATCAAAAATCAGCGGCTGTCTAATCAGCTAATGCTATTAGGGAGATTAGTATGACGATTGTTGTCGATATCGGCCACCCGTCCCACGCTCATTTCTTTAAAAATTTCATTACGGTCATGCTGGGCAAAGGGCACAAGATAATAATTACGGCGAGTGAAAAAGACATTGCGCCCGCTTTATTGAAGGCCTTCGGCTTTGAGTTTATCAACCTAGGTTCATACGGGAACTCGCTCTTAGGTAAAATCCTGAATGCTCCTGTTATGGATTTCAAAATGTATAAGGCCGTTAAATATCTGAAGCCGGATATTTTTCTGGGATTCGGTTCCGTCCGGGCGGCGCACGCCGCCTGGCTTCTGAATAGGCCCTCTATTATTTTTGACGGCGACAGCTTCACATACCCGTTTTACAGATGGTTTGCAAGTACGGTCTGCGCGTTTTCGGGCTATGACATATCGGGGAAAAACATCGTCAGTATAAACGGCTATAAGGAGCTTGCCTACCTCCATCCCCGCTGGTTTGAGCCGGACGCAGCGGTTATGCCCAGAAGGCCGGCGGTTTTGCTGCGCTTTGTTTCCAGGGCTTTTCATGAATTGGGCAAAATGGCGTTCGATGAGGATTTTAAAATTAAACTGGTTTTAAAACTTGAAAAATACGCCGACGTGTATATTTCCTCCGAGGGCGCGCTGCCTGACAGCCTGGAGCGATACAGGCTCAAAATCAAACCGGAGGAAATGCACTCTTTCCTCTCCGGCGCTTCTCTGCTTGTGACGGATTCCGGCACGATGACGGTGGAAGCCGCGCTGCTGGGCGTCCCTGTTGTAAGATGCGATTCGTTTATCGGCGGAGACAGGCTTGGCGTATTTCAGGAGCTGGAGAACAAATACGGCCTGGTCTACAGCTTCTGGGAAGCCGGGCCCGCTCTATTAAAGGCTGTCGAACTGGCCTGCACGCCCGATGCCAAAGCTTTATGGGAGAAGAAACGGCAGCGCCTGTTGCGGGAGAAAATCGACGTAACGTCATTTATGGTCTGGTTCGTCGAGAATTACCCTAATAGTATTGCTATGGCCGATACCTGGAAGGCGGGGGATCTGATTGAATCAGGACCTGTTTGACCGTTTAAGACAAAAACCGGAGCTGTGGAATATATTTACGGGCGATTTGGACCCGCGCGCTTTAAAGCCGGGCATGCATCTGCTTCCGGCCGTTTCGGAATATCTGGTCAGCAGCGGGCTCAGAGCGAGCTATCCCGACGGAAAAAAGTTTGCCATATGCCTAACACATGACGTGGACGAAATATATCCGACCACTGCGCATCGTGTATTATCCGGTTTGTATTGTCTGAAAAACCGTGATTTGGGCGGGTTTAAAAAGTATATGCGCTCAAACGGCTCACAGGCGCCCGACTATATAAATTTCCGGCAGATTATGGAGTTTGAAAGCCTGTACGGAGCTAAATCGACATTTTTCTTTATGTCGACGTCATACGACCCCGTCAGATTCCGGTATAACATCGAGGATATTGAGGATGAAATCAGGTCGATTGCCAAAGCCGGCTGGGAAGTCGGCCTGCACGGAGGGTATTATTCGTTTGACGATCCCAAAGCGATAGAAAGCGAGAAAAAAAGGCTGGAAAGAGCGCTCGGCAGGGAAGTGG
Source organism: Oscillospiraceae bacterium (assembly GCA_050944055.1). GTDB lineage: Bacteria > Bacillota > Clostridia > Oscillospirales > Oscillospiraceae > JBMNQI01. The sequence continues at coordinate 14,909 of JBMNQI010000011.1, forward strand.
TCGGGTACAGGAATCATTATTTGAATTTCCGGATACCGGATACCTGGGAGATCCTCGAAAAATGCGGTTTTAAGTATGATTCGACGTACGGGTTTTCCGACGATATCGGCTTTCGCAGCGGGATGTGCCATCCGTACAGGCCGTATAACATTAAGCGCCGGGAGTGGATGGAGATATTTGAGCTGCCCTTACATATAATGGAAAGCGCAATGCTCGATAAGCCCCGAAAGGCATGGGAGCTCATTAGCCGGCTTCTTGATAAGGCCGAAGCAAACAAAGGGGTTCTCACTGTACTTTGGCACAACAGTATTTTCAGCTGCCCCTACAGGGAGGATTGGCGCGCGTTGTATGTCAGGCTGCTGCAGTACGGCAGGCAGAGAAATGCCTGGATGACTTCGGGAGAGGAGATATTAGGCTGGTGGATAAAAAATGGCTGTTCGTCTGATAACGGATAAAAATCTTTGGGACGGCTTTATAGACAGCAGTCCTTACGGCCTTGTTTTTCATAAGTGGGATTTCCTTAAGCTCGCGGAAAAACACACAGGCTATAAGCTTTTGCCCTACGGCATATATAAGGGCGAGCAATTAGTCTGCGTTTTTCCGCTTTTCTATAAAAAAATCCTCGGCGTCAGGCAATTGTTTTCGCCGCCGCCGAAGTCCGGAATTCCCTACCTGGGCCCGGTTTTACAGGAAAGCTATGACAATGCCAAACAGGTAAAGAAAGAATCCATCATCAACTCGATTGTTCTGGAAATTGATGCGGAAATAAATAAACTGGCGCCCAATTATTTCTCGGCTGTTCTGGTGCCCGGGCTTCTTGATATAAGGCCTTTCCAGTGGCTCGGTTACAGTGTAGAGCCGGGCTATACGTATACCTGCAGCCTGGCGCCGGATCTGAATGCTATCTGGAAAGGCTTTTCCACAGTGTGCAGGCAGAATATCAGGAAAGGCGAAGCGCTCAACTGTACGCTTGAAACAAGCGGCGATGTATCGGGAATAACAGGAAGGCTGACAGAAAGATATAGCGAGCAGGGCTTGAATCTGACGCTGAGCGCTGATTATCTCAGCGAGGTGCTGAAAGCTTATCCCGATAATTTTAAGCTCAACTGTCTGCTTGATAACGGCAAACTCGTCGGTTCCGTTTTAATTCAGGCGTATAAAAGATATATTGCGTGGATTGGGCTGTCCAAAATGAAAGACAAAAAATATGTATATGCAAACGAGTTTATGATCTGGCAGCTCATGCGGCAGGCAAAAGCCCAGGGGTTCAAGAGGTTTGAAATAAGCGGCGCAAATAAATACAGCTTATGCAAATTCAGGTCAAAGTTCAATCCGCGTCTGGATATGTATTTCACGGTTTCAAAGAAGGATGTTTTAGGCAAAACAGCCGAAGCGTTCTATTACAGATTTGTCAAGAGAAAATAAGCTGCATGTGGAGCATATTGATGTCCGGTTTTCCGGCTAAACTACGCCTTATCTTCCATGACCATCTTTACAGAAACTCAGTGTTCATGGTCTTAGGCCGGCTTCTCAATGTAACCTCCGGCTTTCTATTCTGGCTGATCGCAGCGAGCCTGTATTCAATCGCCTATGTCGGCAATGCCACCGCGCTTATCTCCTCGCTTGGGCTGGTCATGATTTTTTCGAGGCTCGGGTTTGACATCTCGCTCGTACGCTTTATTGACAGTGATAAGAGCCGTGCGTTCAATACAAGCCTTGCGATAACGACGGCTGCCTCAGTTGTTATAAGCATTTTATATGTTTTACTTGTCAAACTTATACAGCCGAGTTTGGTTTTTAACCTTTTCAGTGGGCTTATGTTTGTGCTGGCCGCCGTGTTCAACTCCATAACACTTATTACCGGAAATATGTTTCTGGCGCTCCGAAAAGGCCAACATTACCTTCTGCAGACCTTGCTGACCTCAGTCCGATTGATTCTTCTGTTTCCCCTCGCCGCTTTGAAAGATTTCGGCATTTTTTTATCCCTCGGGACCTGTTATGTGTTGTCCAGCGTCGTATCTCTATACCTGCTGCGAAAAGAAATAAAAATCAGTTTTACAGGTGCGGACAGTTCTTATTTAAAAAAATCCATTAGTTTTTCCGTTAAGAATTACCTCTCCGGCATATTGAACGAGGCTCCTATACTGCTCCTGCCGATTCTCGTGCTTAATCTGATCGGCCGGGAAGCGGCCGCCAAATATTACATCGCAATGTCCTTAGGGAATCTAGTTTTAATTATTCCCCATGCTTTGAGCTTTTCCCTGTTTGTTGAGGGGAGCCGCGGCCAGCCGTTAAAACAAAACGTTGTCAAGGCCTGCTTGAGCGCGTTTTTATTTTTAATTCCACTGTCGGCTTTTATAGGACTGTGCGGCAAATATATTCTCAATTTCTTAAGCGCAGAATATGCCGGCGCATATACTATGCTCCTGCTCATCACATTCTCAAGCTTTTTTGTGTTTATCTACCTTCTCTATTCGACCGTGCAGAATATCAGGCTGAGGGTTGGAACGAATATCATAATAAGCGCTGTTCGCTTTGTTCTCATAATTGCCGGCAGCTGCTTATTGGCGCCCGGATATAAGATTAACGGCGTCGGCTACGCCTGGCTCATGGCGCATGTCATTCTTTCATTAATTATTGCATCAGCGTTTATAAAAACGGAGGCAGGCAAGTTGATTAAACGCATCGCATCTAAACGCGGGAAAGCGCAGTTATCCGCTCTTACAACGGGGCCAGTTGTGCGCGATTTGTTTGCCAGGAGCCTGGTTGTAGTCGTAATGAATACAGCCGGCTCGGATCTTGAAGTAAAAGTGATTGTCAACGATTTGAAAGAAGGCCGGAGAATCAGGACGGAAAAAAGCCTGATTGTCAAAAGCAGTTTTACGAGGTATTTATGCCTGCCCAATCCTCCAGATTTATACGAGGTGTTAATTGAGGGAATCGCCCCGGGCGTATATGTATGGACATCAACAAGCGCGTATTGCAGTCCGCTTATGCAGAAAAACAAATTCATTGAGGCAAATACGTACCGTCATAATGACTTTATACGTGTCTTAAACAATGAAGCGGGTAATGCGTAAATGAAAATTTATATCATGAAAAAGAGATACATTATTACGGAGAGAATCCTAGTTACAGCGCTTATTGCCATAGCGCTGTGCGGCTGTTTGGGTCCCCTGGCACTCGGGCAGTTTAACCTGGCTTTACTGGGTGTTTATTTGGGCGTCCCAATGCTGGCTGCTCCTTTATTATGGCTTAAGCTGCGAAACAAAAGCATTGAGGAAACAATAATAAGCCAAAACTTAAACAGCCTGCTCATGTTGGCGTTTCTGATATGCTGTTTGATTTCAATACTTCTATTATATCTTTTCCCTGTCAGGACGATATCGTACTACATTGTGGCCGCTCTTATGGGCATGCTTATTTCAGCCCAGATACTGTATTCAGGCGAGATAAACAGCGGTAAAACAAAGATAATTCTGATACAAATCGTGATCCTCTATCTGAATATCATCTGGGGGGTCAGCTTAAAATATTATCTTTTTATCGGCAGGACCGACATTCTTTTTCACTCAAGCGTTATAGAAAACCTGCTCGATGCCGGATATATCAGCCAATCGTTTGAAATCTATCAGGCGTTTCCCCTTTGGCATATATTATGCGCGTTTATCTACCGCCTCTTAAGCCTTCCAGTTAAGCCGGCCGAGGTTATGTTTATTACGAACGGCATTATCTACGGATTTCTCGTCCTGATCGTTTATTTGACTGCTTCAAAATTATTCAATAAGAAAATAGCTCTGTTGTCGGCTTTATTTTTATGCTTTCATACGGATTCGATATTCTACGGCATGTATTCTATCCCGCGGAGCGTTGTCTTTTTTCTCGAAGCATTATTGATTTTCCTGCTGCTTCAAAAGAAGGATTATCTGACAATTTGCCTGTGCGTTGTTCTGAGTATTGGGCTCATTATTTACCATACCGCGTCAATGCCGTTTATCATACTGATAATGGCAGTTTTCTATATAATTCAGGTCTTCTATCATATTAATAAGTCCAAACTCCTGTTCAGCCCCAACCTCCTGCTCTTAATGATTGTGTCAACCTTAACCTATTGGATGTATGCGGGCGTAATGGTTTTTGAATCTGTGGCTAAAAGCCTTGTATTTAAAGGGCCGTCAGGTATTCTGACCAAATCCGTTGTTGAAACGCCGGCCCGGGAATTATTCAATTATCTTCAGTACAGCCCGATGCTTTTCTTTTTAATAGCGGGAGTATTGTGGGCGCTGCGTTCTGCGAAAATAAAAGAAGAAGCCAAAACATTTATGATAACGGGCTTGCTGCTGGTGCCGGTATCATTTCCAGGTCCCGCGTTGCTCCTGAATAAGCTTGCGGGCAATTTCAATTTCTCGCGTTTTGGAGAATACTCCTTCATTTTTATCTGTATAGCGGGGGCAGCCGGCCTGTACGTCATTTTTAACAGGCTGGGAAGCAGGCAAAGGATTTTCGCGGTCGCCTTGACTTTTATAATGGCTTTTTTAGCCGTTTCCAATGATTTTACGGCTTCGGATAATCCCTTGGTCAAAAGACCGTTTTACACTTTTTATCTCAGCGAGGAGGAGAGCGTCTCGCTCGATACGGTCTCTCAGATCTCGCCGGCCTATTTAATGACCGACTACATATCCTGCCGTTACCTGCAAGGCTTTGAATCACAAGGCAAGATAAACGTTCTTGAAGTATATGACCAGAAATTTCTGAGGTACGGCATCGACGACATTATTTTTATCAGGCTGAATGAATTAAAAAACCGTCCGCTTCAATTGTTCTCGGCCCCGAGCGAAGAGTTTATTCCTGACCCCTCTTTGGGAGATTCATTGGATTATTATCAAATTGATTTACAGCTGTGGAACAGTCTGGAAAACTGCAATATTGTTTATGACTCGGGAGGCACCAAAGCGTATCAATAATGGGGAAGGCTGAGCGATGATTGCCCTGAAAAAAGAGTATTTAATAATTGGATTTATTATTCTGTCTTTTTCGTTCGCCGCGTTTAATACCTCAATAAGAGCCGTAATATTAATACCCTACGCCTTAGTACTCCCGGGGTATTTAGTGACCGCGGTACTGTTCCCGAAGGCCGACAGGCTTAACGGCTTAGCCAGGTTAGGCTTAAGCTTTGGTTTAAGCATTATCATTGTGCCGCTTATTGGGCTGCTTAATAACTATATATGGGGCGTCCAGCTCCTGCCTGTGTTGATTTCCCTGACTGTATTCAATCTTCTTTTTGCCGTACTGGGATGGGCTTTCAGAAAAAGAATACCCGAAAAAGAACGTTTCCTGTTTAGAATCAGTATTAAAAAATGGCTGGAAAAACCGAAATCAACAAAAATCATATGCCTGTCAGTATTAATAACGGCGTTACTCGTATTCGGAACGGCTGTATACACGATATCCGTTCCCAAAAACTTTGAAAGCTTTACTGAGTTTTATATTATTGGGCAGCATGGTCTTGCCTCGGATTATCCGACCGGGCTTCAGGCCGGACAGTATGGCTCTGTCGGCCTGGTAATTAAAAGCAGCGAGCATAAAGAAACTACATATAGAATTGAAATAAAAGCTGACGGGGAATTAATCGGGCTGATAGAGCCGATAAGATTAAAGCATTTGGAAATGTGGACAGATACGGTAAATTTTAAGTTCGATAAGCCCGGGGAGAAGCTGAAGCTTGAATTCTTACTCTATAAATCTGGTTATTATTCTGCGCCTTACAGAAATCTCAGACTATATGTCGATGTGAAATAGCAGTCGGGGAGGTCGGGCGAGATAAAAAACTCATTAATCCTGAAAAAAGCCGATGTATTTTTATGGCTGTTTGTTCTTCTTGTTATTACGGCTGAAACCGTCATGACATACGCAAATATTTATGCCGGCGTACTCATCTACTTTTTTATGCTTTTTTTGCTTTTAATACTGTCAGCTGTCAGATATCCTCAGCACGAACATGCAATAGGCGCGGCGCTTGGCACAGTACCGCTTCTTAGGATAATGGCGGTTTCAATTCCTTTCAGCAACATATCCGAAGCCTATAGAATTATAATTGTAAGCATCCCGTTCGTTATTGCGGTTTTTATAGCTTTTAAACTAAACGGCTTGGAATTAAGAACCGCCGGTTTTAATTTGGATAAATGGCGCAGGCAGGTATTAATCGCGCTTCTGGGCCTGCCGATCGGGCTTCTTGAATACTTTGCCGTTAAGTCCGTTTTAACTGAAGTTCCGAAAACAGAGATTTTACTATGGATATTTGTCTTTATTTTTTGCGTGGGTTTTATTGAAGAACTGCTATTCCGCGGTATTTTATTCAATATTTTTGCTGAAGCGCTCGGAAATAAAAGATCGATGTACATAGTAAGCGCTTTATACGCTTCGCTGACGATTTCTCAAATGTCGGTTTTTAATACGGTTCTTGCTTTTTTGATCTCGTTGATATTCTGCAGGCTTTATACCTTGCAGAAATCCATATATGGGTTAATCCTGGCGCACGGATTAATCAACATAACGCTCTATATAATTTGCCCGTTTGCGTTTTAAAAGGAGGTGCTGCCTGTGGTAATTATCAAATCCATAGACAGGCTTAGCAGTCATAATATATCAGTCATTAATCTGATAACGATAATAATTCTCATATCAGTACTCATTATTATTGAACTTGTCAATTTATATTTCGGTAAGACTGCTTTCCCAAAGCCGGATTTAAGACTGTTCATAAACCGTGTTATATATATTGTGATAGTACCGTTTCTGTTTGTCTTTATCTACGTGTTCATATATAAATTCTTGTATGCAGCTTATTGAGGGCTTCAACAGAGCATTTCGCTTATCTAAACAAGAAACCAAGCCGAAAAAGCTTGGTTTCTTGTTTTCATTGAAAAACAATAGACTGTGTTGTATTATTACATAAACCGAAGCTTTACAGAAAGGAGTGAGGCATTATGCCAGGAGCCGGCTTCAGGGCGGCAACGGAGAATCATCCTCAATGGACGAAGCTTATCAGCAGGCAAAGTAAGCTTTATTCACGGCCGGACGACGTCCGCGACCCGTTCGCGAGGGATTATACGCGCATACTTCACTCCAAGGCCTATCGGCGGCTAAAGCACAAGACGCAGGTTTTCTTCAACATTGACAACGACCATATCTGTACGCGTATGGAACACGTGAGCCACGTGGAATCCGTAAGCTCTACCATCGCCAAAAGCCTGGCTCTAAATGACGAGCTGACAAAGGCAATTTCTATCGGCCATGATCTGGGACACGCGCCGTTTGGCCATCAAGGCGAGACCGTAATCAAGCGGCTTGCGGGAAAGTACTTAAATCAAGACTTCTGGCACGAACAAAACGGGCTGCGCTTTATAGATAAGATCGAGCTATTAGAGGATAACTATAAGATATATAGAAACCTGAACCTCACATATGCGGTTCGCGACGGGATTATTTCCCACTGCGGGGAGGTGGATGAAAACGGACTGTTCCCGCGCCCGGAGCTGATTGATTTGGATGAATTTGAACAACCGGGCCAGTTTCAGCCGGCCACATGGGAGGGATGTGTCGTCAAGCTGTCGGATAAGATCGCCTATCTCGGGCGTGACATTGAGGACGCGATCAGCCTCGGCTTTTTGGATGAGGCCGCCCGGAATAAGCTTCTTAAAATGGCGCGCGCCAGCGACGAGCACGTCATGAACACCACTGTTATCATGCACAACATGATCATTGATGTCTGCCGGAACAGCAGCCCCGAGAAAGGCATTTGCCTGAGCCCGTTCTTTTTTGACCAAATGAAGGAGCTAAAGGCATTTAATTACGAGCACATATATCAGCACAGCCGTTTTCTGCCGTTTCAGCACTATTCGGAGCTGGTGCTTACGCAGATATTCACGTCCCTGTACGACTGTTACGACGGGAGGCACACGCTGGACGCTTTGCATGATAAGCTCTCTTTTGCCCCCGGGATGTCAAACTCATTTCGTCAGTGGCTGGCGCGTTACTGTACGGCGGAGGTTATCCCCGCGGGTGAACTAAAAGATCTGTCGCTGCAATGCGAAAATGAGAAGATTTACGGGGACCTCAGCAACAAAGAATTGTATATCCAGGCAATACTGGACTTTATTTCATGCATGACGGACCGCTTTGCCATTGCGCTTTTTAACGAACTGATTACATATTGAAACCGGAGCAGACAGGAGTATCATGGACGAATTTCGATATTGCAAGCTGGAAATTTTTATCCCGGCGACTCATCTGACGGCGCTGCAGAAGGCGCTGCAGAGCGTCGACGCCGGGCATATAGGAAACTACGACTGCTGCCTGTCCTACAGCGAGGTGACAGGCTGCTGGCGGCCGCTTGCCGGGAGCAATCCATATCTCGGCCGCGAGAACGAGATCAGCTCCGAGCGGGAACTGAAGGTGGAGGTCGCCTGCCTGCGCGAGAAGGTGGATGAAACCATTGAGGCCGTCAAAAAGGCGCACCCTTACGAGGAGCCGGTTATCAACGTGATACCGCTGTACCGCACGAGCTTTTAAGAACTTGCAAAGCGACAAAATATCATAAATATATACGGCCCGCGCTGTCCCGCGCGGGCCGCTTTTACTAAAACCCAAACGACACGCTGTTTTGCGGCGTCGTGTCCATAGCAGCTGCATCCATCAGCCGATATCACTCCGTTCTGAGCGCGACGACTGGGTCTTTCTTTGCCGCGCTTCTTGACGGGATTATGCCTGCAATCAGCGACAGAGCCATACTAATTAAAATCAACATACCCGCAGGAACCAGCGGCAGATACGCGCTTAAGTTCCCAATACCCGTCAGGCTGTGCAGAATGAGGTTGATCGGGATGCAGAGCAGATAGGTGACCGCTATGCCTAACAGGCCGGAGGCAAAGCCGATAATAGCAGTCTCCGCGTTAAACATACTGGAAACATCGCCCTTGGAGGCGCCAATCGCGCGCAGGATACCGATTTCTTTTGTGCGCTCCTGAACTGATATCAGAGTAATGACGCCAATCATGATGGACGATACGACCAGGGAAATCGCCACAAAAGCAAGCAGCACATATGTGATGGCGTTTATAATCGTAGTAACTGAAGACATCATTATCCCGATATAATCAGTGTATTTTATTTGAGACAACTCGTCTACGCTCTTGTTATACTCCGCAATGGCGTCTTCGATTATTTCTTTGTTTTCAAAGGACGAGGCGTAAATATTTATAGCGGTAGGAGCTTCGATGTCCACATAGCCCATTTGAGAAAGATTCGCTTCATATGTGGATTCGGAGAACTCCATGATCTCGTCATAATAGAGCGCGCATTGCTCAGTCGTAAAGGCGCTCAAGGACTGATTAAGCGCGGCCGCAAGCTGCGCCTGGCCCATGCCTGACATCTGCTGCCTGACTTGCTCGGCATATTGGGCCTTAATCTGCTCGGCGACCGAGGACGCAAACAGTTCTCCGATTTCCTCGTCGGTCATCGACGCGACATAGGACTGAACGGTCGCCTCGTCTACGCCCATCTTCTCGCCTAGACCCTGAATCATTGCCTCCTCCATTTGAGAGCGCGTATAGCTTTTCATGGTCTCCGCGGTCATCGCCTGAAGCTGCTCCTGGGGGAGGATGCTCATAATGCGCACATAAGCGGAAGCTTTGCCATCTTCATTAAGAGCGGACAGGTATTCACGCAGCTCGTTTTCTTTCTCCGCCTCCGTCAGGCTGCCCGTGTTTGTTTTAAAAGGCAGGCCGGTCAGAATATCTGTTGTCTGGTTCTCCATCTGAGCGGCGATAACCGGAGATGTTTTGGAATGCTCAATCACATAGTCGGTAAGCTTTTTTGTATAGGCGATCGAGCCGGAAAGCATGGCCGACTGCGCGTCTTCGTTGGGGCGTATGATACCCGTGACCTTGAGCTTAAGCGCGTTGTCGTATAGATACCGCAAACCGGCTTCGGTTTGCCTCAGGTCGGCGTATAGGCCCGTCCTGTCGTCATAGCTGTAGCAATCGGAGTTGAGTATAACCCGGAACTTGGTATTACATATATCCTCATACGACCACTTTGAATCAGACTTTTCTATCCCCGTTCCTTCGAGCGACGCCTTCATAATTGCGTCAACGCTTTCCCTTGACTCCAGCCCCAGGGCGTAGAGCGTCATATCGTCAAGCTCGTTGTTTTTGTCCACTACCAGGACGACCTCATTGTAGTCGTCGGGCCAGGTGCCGTAGATTACGTCGTATTGCTTTTTCAACAGGTCGTTGACCGGCTCGCCATTCCTGCCTGTCAGCATTTCCTGCCACAGATTCATAGACATCATGCCCATAGAGGAGGCCGCTGTGGAGCTAATGGACTCAAAAGAGGACATGCTTCCGAAAACGGAAGAGCTGTCGGCCAACGAGAAGAAAGTCGAAACATCAGTTCCCATATACTCGGACAGCAGATTCTGCAGAAGAGCCTGCGTATCGGAATATATAATCTCGCCGTCAACGTTTTTTGTATAGACAAGCAGCCCCAGATCATATGAATACTGCACGCCGGTGATCGCCTGGCTCAGCCCTCCGTCTTCTTCAGCGGCGCGGTATTCCTTCTCAAGATATTCTTTGAAGGATTTCAGGTCGTTTTCGCTGCTTTCAAGGTTGTTCATTGCGGTCAGCATATCGTATATTGCCGACTTTTTATAAACCGCGTCCCTGTCGTGGTCTATATTTGCAGAGCGGACGTTCATAAACGTTTCCATAAGCGAGGTAATGTCGACGGAGGTTTCTTCAATTGTCAGAGGGTATGAGGAAAGAGCGTCCTCCTGCACGGCGTCAATATATCTTGTTGTTCCTCTGGAAACCGCCAGAATCAAGGCGATGCCCATAATGCCGATGCTTCCGGCAAAAGCGGTCAATGCAGTGCGGCCTTTTTTGGTGAACAGGTTCTTAAGCGACAGCTTAAACGCCGTTCCAAAGGACATGGACGGCTTTTTTTCCTTCTTTTTCTGAGCATTTACGGACTGGTCATGCCGCAGCTCCGCCTGATACTCGTCTTGCGTAAGCGGCGCGGAATCGCCGGTGATTCTTCCGTCCAGCATATGAATCGTCCTTGAGGAGTATTTCTCCGCAAGATCAGGGTTATGTGTTACCATTATGATGAGCCGGTTGGCGGAGATTTCTTTCAGGACCTCCATTACCTGAACGCTAGTTTCAGTGTCAAGAGAGCCTGTCGGCTCGTCGGCCAGTATGATGTCGGGCTCATTGACCAGCGCGCGGGCAATCGCGACGCGCTGCATCTCGCCTCCCGACAGCTGATTCGGCCTCTTGTTCAGCTGGTTCCCAAGCCCCACGCGCTCGAGCGCCGCCTTCGCTCTGGCCCTCCGCTCGGATTTTGAAACGCCGGATACCGTCAGGGCGATTTCAACGTTCTGAAGTATCGTCTGGTGCGGGATTAAATTGAAGCTTTGAAAAACAAAACCGATGGAATGGTTGCGGTAAGCGTCCCAGTCCCGATCCTTGAAATCCCTTGTTGACGTCCCGTTGATAGTCAAATCGCCGCTTGTATACTGATCCAGCCCGCCTATAATATTGAGCAGCGTGGTTTTCCCGCATCCGGAAGGGCCGAGAATCGCCACAAACTCGCTTTTTCGAAATTTAAGGTCAATTCCCTTAAGCGCTTCCACCTTGCCGCCGCCGGCAGGATATACTTTTACAATATTTTTCAGTTCTAACATAAGGTACAGCCCCTTGCTTATTGCTTACTATTTGATAATTAAACGAATTTTACACCAATTTGAATAACTGAAAATTAACTGCATGCTCTTAAATATGAACAATTATTTAATCTTGCGGGCGTTTTTTCTAGTTAATATTCAGTTAATCTTTTTTGGTATAATAAAAAATCAAAGGGGGGCAAATTATGTTTCGCATTCTCGTCGTAGAAGATGACAAAAGCACCGCGAAGCTGATGAAAACCATTCTTTCCCATGCCGGCTATGAGGTGTTCGAGGCGCGCAACGGCTTGGAGGCGCTGGATATTACGGATAAGCAGCACATTGATTTGATTCTCCTGGATATAATGATGCCGAAAATGGACGGATATGAGTTTGCTGAGAGGCTTCGCAGCTGCGGGGACAGCACGCCCATACTTATGGTGACGGCCAAGCAGCTTCCCGAAGAGAAGTGCAAGGGATTTTTGGTAGGCACGGACGACTATATGGTCAAGCCGGTGAACGAAGACGAGATGCTGCTGAGGATAAAAGCGCTCCTGCGCCGTTCGCAGATTGCCAATGAAAGAAAGCTGAAGATCGGCAAGGTGGTATTGGATTATGACGCGCTGTCCGTCACGCGGGACGGTACAAGCCAGACGCTGCCTCAGAAAGAATTCTACCTGCTGTATAAGCTGCTTTCATACCCGGATAAAATTTTCACGCGCCTGCAGCTTATGGATGAGATCTGGGGAATGGATTCAGAGAGCAACGATACGACGGTAAACGTTCACGTAGCGCGATTGCGCAAACGGTTTGAAAACTGGCCGGAATTTGAGATTATAGCTATCCGCGGCATCGGCTATAAGGCGGTGATACGGAATGTATAAAAAACTGATAAATATGAGCCTGCCTGTTAAATTTACGATCCGGCACTTTTTCATCACGCTTGGCACGGCGGTGCTGTGCTTTATCGGAATGCTTTTGGCAAATCGCCTTGGTGTTGCGATATACAACAGCGCGACCTTAACGCAGGTATTGTTTTTTGCGATTGTCAGCGTTTTATTGGGCACGGTTTTCTCAGCCTATTTTATACGCAAGCCGTTGAAGCCTTTTGATCAGCTTCTCAATGCGATGTCGAGAGTTTCAAAAGGCGACTACAGCGTCCGTCTGAATGCCCGCGGCCCTCATATGATTAAAGAACTGAACAACTGCTTTAATCATATGGCGAGCGAGCTTGGGAGCATTGAAATGCTCCGCAGCGATTTTATCAACAATTTTTCGCATGAATTTAAAACGCCGATTGTCTCAATAAGCGGATTTGCCAGGGTTCTCAAACGCGACGATCTCACTCCGGAAGAGAGGAACGAATACCTCGATATAATCATCCGAGAATCGGACAGGCTTGCGGAGCTTTCCACCAATATACTCAACCTGTCCATGATTGAAAACCAGCATATTTTAACCGACAAAAGAGAGGTCAATATTTCAGAGCAGATACGGCTCGCCGTGGCGCTGCTTGAAAAAAAGTGGAGCGAAAAGAAAATAGATATTCAGTTTGATTCCGAAGAAGTCTATCTGAGCGGGGACGAAAAAATGCTCAAGCAGGTGTGGATCAATCTGATAGACAACGCGATTAAATTTTCCCCGGAATATGGCACGGTTAAAATAGAGGTGCAGCAGAACCCGAATGAGACGGTCGTCTCCGTTTCAAACGAGGGAGAAATGCCGGAGGAAACCATAAACCATATATTTGATAAGTTCTACAGAGGAGATACCTTCCAAACCGAGCAGGGGAATGGATTAGGATTATCTATCGCTCAAAAGATTATGCTTTTGCACGGCGGAATTCTTGAAGCTGAAAATAACCCCGCCGGCTATATCGTATTCAGGGCCGTGTTTCCAAAATAGATCCGCGTTAGAATCTATAAAGCCGAATCAGGGAGTGCCGCATCTCGTTTGCGGCACTCCCTGATTTTCAAAAACACAGGCTCCGTATTCACGTTTTAAGCCTAAGTATCTGCTTAGTGTATTCTTCCACTTCGTCGATTTCGATCTCGCTTCTGCTGTTAATGCTCAGCTCCTCGCTTGTAAACCGGCCTTCGGCATAGCGCTCTAAAGCCGATTTAGCGTCATGGTCCCTTGCGCTCAGCAGCAGCCATCCGAAAGCCTTTACCCATTTCCACTGCTTTGTCAGGAAAAGCTGATTGGCTAAAAAAACATAGTCGGGGTCGTCGACATATACGTCTATCTTCCCGTCGTTTCCATCGGTAAGCTCGCACGTGTTTTTATCGTATACTAAAAAGTTTTCGCAAACAGACTTGAAATCCGCGTCTCCGACTTTAAAGATTAAGTAACCTCCCAGTTCGTAACACCTTAGCTCATCAGTGTCAATTAACACCGTCATTTCCGGCACAGATTTCCCGCCGACAACAAAAGAGCCTAAGAACTCGTCGTTTGAACTGTATATGGACACACGTCTCTTTGCGTTCGGGAACTCAGTATGTTTAAACAGGAACTCGTCACCCAGTCCGGTTGAATATATTTCTTCGCTGGTTATCTCTTTCCCAAATGGCCAAAACAAGGCGATAATGATTGATATGACAACTAAAATCGAAACGAAAACAAGCAGCACATTGTTTTCCGATATGAATTTTTTCATCATCTTTTTCACCTTCTATATTTATTGAAGCGCAAGACAGCTGATGAAATCTGCAAAGCCTGCGTTTTCGCAAATCCGGTTTTACGCTTTTCTCAGTCGCGGTTCTGCAGCCTGTAAACACTCCATCTGCCTATTATTATTCGCTCTGATCTGTAAAAGAGAATAAAGAACAGACAGGGAAGTCGCAAATCTTGCATCGCTCTGCCGCGCTTATTGGTTGCGCTCCGTTATTGCTGCGCTTCGCGTGTCAGGTTGCGAATCCAGCGGTACCGGTTGACCACTATGGCGTTCGGGATACATTTTAGAAGTTGGTCGGATTTTAGAAGTATGAAAGTGACGAGCGGCGGAAAACGAAAGACAAAAGCGCTCAGCGCGGACGCGGGTATAACCCACAGCCAGATGAACAGAGTATCCACTATGACGGCATAGCGCGTGTCACCTCCGCCGAGTATGATGCCGGACTCCACGGGGAATAAATACGCCGTGCCAATTACAGTTATGCACAGTACGGTTATAAAGCTGCGTGCCAGAGCCTCCGTCTCCGGCGTCAATATATAGAAGCTGAGAACGATGTTGCGCGCGAGAAACAGAATAAGCGAGGTAAGAAGGCCGTTTAAGATGTAGAGAAGCTGCAAAGTACGCGTGTAGGGCCGCACGAGATCCAGCTTACCCGCGCCGACAACGTTGCCCATTATAACCCCGCTTGACCAGTTTGCCCCCAGGGCATAAACGCTCAATACCTGATGGACTACGACCGCGATGCTGTTGGCGGCGATGACCGTCTCGGTGAGGCGGCCGAGTATCATAGTCTGCATAATCGTGCCTATCCCCCAGGATGTGGCGCTGCCTATCACAGGGAAGGCCGCTTTGGAAAAATCGCGCAGGTAGAAGGAATCCGGACGGAAGAATGCCAGCAGCCGCAGGCGAAGCTTTTTGTCAATGAAACGTATGTAGATAAGCGTTATGCAGAGTTCGAGCACGCGGGCAATAATCGTCGCTATCGCCGCTCCCCGTATGCCCATTTCCGGCGCGCCCCAGTTGCCGTAGATGAACATATTGTTGAGTATAATGTTTGTCACAAGGCTCACTGCCGAAATCACAGGCCCGATTTTCACTGTCCTGACGCCGCGCAGGGCCATAATCAGAGAGCTTTGAAGCGGGAAGGTGATATACGTAAAGCTCATAAGGCGAAGGTACAAAATCCCATCCTCCTGGACCGCCGGCTGATTGGTCATCAGGCTGATGACCGCCCTCGGCCAGAAGAAAGTAACAACGCCAAATAAAAGCCCGGTCGCTGCGGCAAACTTCATCATAAGTGCGATTATGCGGCGTATCGGCTCCGTTTCCCCCTTGCCCCAATACTGTGAAACCAGCGCCAGGGCACCTGTGCCTATACCGTTTACGCTGATCATCTGAAGCAGGTACTGGAGCTGGTTAACAAGAGAGGCTGCGGCAATAGAAGTCTCGCTGTAGCGCCCGAGCATCATATTGTCAGCCAGGTTGACGCCGAAGGCCAGAAGGTTCTGCATTGCGATCATTGCCGTAAGCGTGATGAAGCTCTTGTAGAACTGCTTATCCTTTACAAGCATAAATTCACTCCGAATCGTATGAAAGCAAAGCTGCACTCCTTCGGCTTAAGCCCCGCCTGGAAACAGCTGCTTTGCTTTGAACAGCAGGCAGCCTCCGCTGCATTCGCCGCATTCGCGCCCGTAGCAGTCCCGGCACTCGTCCGATGCCCACAGGCTTATCGCGGGTCTGTCCACGGTATTTATATAATGATTTCTTAGCTCTCCAATGCTGCGAAAATCGCGTATATCCCTCTTTGTGTATTCGGACAGGCCGAAGCACCGTATTGCGCGCAGGTCGGGCAGTATGTCTATGACCGGCGTGCAGTTATGCGTCTCGCAGACTATGGAGCGCTGCCAGAACGCTTCTGAGTATCTGTTGGATAAAACGGAGTAAAAGAGGTCCTTGGCGTACATCACGCTGTCGCGCTCATTTTCAGTAAGCACGCAGGCGGGCAAGAAGTTGCAGTCAAACCCGGTAATAACGCCGCATTTTATCATGTCGCAGACAAACCTCATCGCGACAAGCTTCATTTCATGGAAGTATTCAAGCGGGCTTTTGCCTTTCAGGTCGCCCTTCTGCGGCACTGATATTGACAGCCGGATTACATCAAATCCGATTTCCTGCACAAGCGGGATAACGTATTTATAGTCGAAATCAGGCTTGTAGATATTTACGCTGAGCCTGAACTTGCCGTTGCCGGAATGGTCTTTCTGGAAGCGCAGGAGGTTATTTCTCATCTTTTCAAACGCTTTAGTGCCCATATCCTCCGGGGAGTTGCAGTTTACAAGCATGCGAAACTTTGGTGAATCGAGAATTTCAGGCGACAGGCGGTCAAGCTCCACCGCGTTTGTGTAGATCATTACGATTTCGGTCCGGGGGTCATCAATTGCGATGCGCATGACCTCGTCTATGTGTTTATATAGCAGCGGTTCGCCGCCTATTATGCCAACCTGCCTTTCGCTGTTGTCGCTCAGGACGAACGCCAGGGCCGCGCGGAAATCCTCAAGCGTCATCTCTTTCGGGCTCTTATTCACAAATTCTTCGGCGAAGCAATAGGGGCAGCGAAGGTTGCAGGTCTCGTTGACCATGATATTAGCCATTAAGTCTTCCCCTCGTTTAAACGATTTAACCCGTTGCCGCGTTATCGGAGTTATTTAAACAGCAAATGCTTGCATAATCGAAAAAACTGAATTTAAGGTAAGGAGCCGTCCAAAAGGGCGGCCCCTTACAATTAATTGCTCTGCGCGGAATTTACATGGGAATATCGCCAAGATTGACGTCAAGCTCCGTGGCGTCGATATTGTCAAATAGCTTTGTCTTGCCGTTTGCTTTGATTTCCAGCTTGTATTTCCCGTCCGGGAGGTCTTTAAACCAGAAATCGCCGAAATGGTTGGTCTCAAGAGTATAGGTTTTCCCGTCGTCGCCGGTGAGAATGCAGGTGCCGCCGATGATGACCTCGTCCGCTACCGGATCGAAAACAGTTCCTGCGATGAACTTTTTGGGCAGGCCCTTGTAGTAGACGCGGGGCTTCATCTTGTCCGCTATTTCCGGCTTATAGAACTCGGCATCCTTCATGAACTCCTTCGCTTCCTCGGAGTCCTCGTCGACTATCCGTATGCACAGCGTCGGGCAGTTGTCAGAGCAGCGGGTCTCTTTCCAGCCGGCGTCTATGAGGTGCGCGCAGCCCGTGCATTTCTGGGCGATGTTCAGGTCCCTGTTGAAGTAAATCACATCTTCATACGGGCAGGCCTCGAGGCAGTTGCGGCAGCCGGTGCATTTTATGGGGTCGATGATTACAAGGCCGTCGTCCCTCTTGTAGATAGCGTCGTGGGGGCAGGCCTGCGCGCAGGTGGGGTTGTCGCAGTGCATGCAGAGGCCCGGCCTGTAGGAGACTTTTACCTTGGGAACCGTACCGCGCACTTTCTCGTGCATCTTGAGCCAGAACTGGCCGATTTCGGGCTGAGGCTTGGCGATCGGCGACCAGTCGTTGGCGACGTGCTCGTCCTTGCAGCCGATGTGGCAGCTATAGCAGCCGTTGCAGATATTGTTATCAATTAAAAATACTTTCTTACCCATTACTGCTTACCCCCTTCAATCCAAGCGGAGGCTTTCAGCCCGGAAGCCCGGTCATACGGGCGGTTCCAAGCTTCGGCATACTCAGTTCTCCACTTGTCATACTCCTCCATAGTGACCTTCTGCACTTCAACCAGGAAAGACGTAGTCGCCTGGCCGCCGGCATGCCTGGATGTAAGCCCTTTCGGTGTGATGAGGTTTATCGCGCCGCCACGGTCGAGCTTGCCTGGGATGATGATGTCTGTACGCGCGCCGTGGTCGATAGAGACGGCCCCCGGTATGATGCGTTCCATTACCAGGGCTCCGCACAGCACGATGCCGCGCTCGTTGAACACCTTGACGATGTCGCCGGTCTTGATGCCCCTGGCTTCGGCGTCTTTGGGATTGATCCAGCACGGCTCGTAGAGGTATCCGTCAAAGCCCCTGATCTTGCCGGTCATAGCTTCCTTTGTCCAGGGAATATCGTCGGCCTGGGCGTGCACCCTCCATCTCGGATGGTTAGTGACGGCGAGAAGCGGATACGTCCGCGCCCTTGAGCTGGAGAGGCGCTCGTCGTGCGTGATGCCCTTCTCGATCCACTGCGGGAACGGCGGACGCTCCTCGTCGTTGGGGAAGTATTTTTCAAGGTTTGTCGAGCAGAACTCCAGCTTACCCGTAGGAGTGGGCAGCGGATTCTTCTCGGGATCCTTATAGAATTCGTAGAGGCCGGCGGGGAGCTGCTTCCAGTTCTTGGAGACGGGGATTACCATGTAATCCTTCTCCTGGAACTCTTCCCAGGAAGTGATCTTGTCAAAGTTCATTCCCTTGTAGACGCCTTCTACATATTCGTCAATCGTTCTGCCAATGGTGACTTCTTTTTCCATACCGAGCTTCTTGGCGATCTCGACGACGCATTCAAAGTCGCTCTTCGAATCGCCGACCGGCGGGATAGCCTGCCGCATGTTGAGCATGGTCTGGAAATGCTCGCCGTCGCGCACGCACGGCATTACGTCGTCAACCTCAAGCGTGGTATTCGCCGGCAGGACGATGTCCGCGTATATGCAGTCGTTTTCCAGCCACGGATGCTGAGCCAGGACAAACTCGATCTGCGGGCTGCGGATCGTCATCCCGATATCGAAGCCGTCGCCCCAGCAGGTCTGACGGCAGGGGGTATCCGTCCAAACCATGCGTATCGGGGTTCCGTCATAGTCGATTTTTTCATAAATCTTCTCGATATCGCTGTCGTCATGGGCAAGATTCGTCTTCTCCGCGCCGGTAAAGCGAAGATCTCCCTTTTTGCACGGGTAGGTGTATTTGAGCATCTGGTCTATGGGCTCTTCCTCATGGCCGCCCGTACCCCAGAATTCAAGATACTTGTCCGTGCCTTTCTTGATTGCTTCTTCTATGAGGGTCTTCGGGATCAACTGCTTGCCCCAGGCCTGCGGGGTGCCGCGGTGCGGCTTGAATATCCTGTCGTACAGCTCGGGATCCTTCATTTTGATCGTTTCAAAGGTTCCCGAGTACTCCTGGAATCCTTTAGCCGTGTCGGAGCTCGCGATATCGTAGTTCAGCTGATCCCACGTAATATTCTTCGGCATGCCCAGATAGGCGATCTGAGCGTGGTGCACGCCGGGCTTGCCCAAACCCTGCATGCCCAGCTGGATGCATTCCAGACGAGCAGGCTCGGTTGCGTAAGGCCCGCGTATAAAACCGCCGCCGAAGTAGTGACCGGTGGACGTAGTCACCTTGGCCCAGTGCCTGGCCAGCGCCTTTATCGTGTAGGAGGGGACGCCGCACTTTTCGGAAGCCCATTTCGGAGTCTTCGGGACGCCGTCGATTTTGCCGAGCACGTAAGCCTCGATCTTATCCATACCGACCGCGTGCGTGGCGACATACTCCTTGTCATATGTATCTTCAACAACCCACGTATAGATGATCGCAAGCTGCATCGCAGCGTCTGTGTTGGGCAGTATGGGTATCCACTTGTCCGCGTGGATGGCCGCCGCATAGTTGAGGTCGGGGCAGATATAAACCTGCTCGATACCGCACTGATTCCAGAAGAACATCAGACGGCTCGCCATCTGGCCGCGGAAGCCCCAGGGCGTGGTTTCGAGGTCGCCGCCCTGTATGACGATCATATCTGTGTTCTCGGTCATGTCTTTGACTATGTTTTCGGCAGGGGCCATATTGCCGATAAAGCCCTTGCCCCACACATGCTTTGCGCCCCAGTACCAGCCTTCCCAGCTGTCCGGGTTTCTTACCTGCTGCGTAAAGCCGCCCATCTTGTCAAGAAGCAGCGTGGAGCAGCCGTGCGGAGCGTGTATAAGCTTGGGCTCGGCATGCCCGTCGGCCTGGACCAGAATCGCCAGGGGGCCGTACTTCTCGTGTATGCGTTTAATTTCGGATGCGATGATATCCGTAGCCTCGTCCCAGGAGATACGCACGAACTTGCTCGAACCGCGGTTCTGCGGGTTGCGTTCGCCGTTCGGATCCCAGTCGACACGCTTCATCGGGTACGGCACGCGGTTCGGGGAGTAAGTCCTCTTTTTGTATGCCAGGCCCCAGGGGGGCGGCACAGACTTGCTCAACGGCTTGAACTTTACGCCGTTGCGCTCCATCTCCCACGGATTGAAGCTTTCGTAATCATACTTTGAATCATAATGCAGGGGCCTGATGCGGACAACTTTTCCGTCCTTGACGTCGACATGAGCTGGACAAGCGCCGAAGATGCCGCCACTTAGGTTGATAGCCTTTACAACGGTCTTGTCGGCTCCCACAGGTGGTGGCGCTGTGCCGGGAATCGCCTTGGGTTTGCTGTTTTCTGACACGTGATTACCTCCATTCGTATTGTTTGTTTCTGGCTGCGCTATCATGCTGTGATATATATAATTGGGTCGACGACAAATTGTAACGGGCACGTATGAATTAACACAGTTTAGAAACATTGCTTCGATTTAGGAACCAGATTTCAAAAAACGCAAGAAGAGGCCGATGTGAAGAATGTTGCAGTAAATGGCGCGAAATCTTTCAAAATTTTTCCAGAAACGGTATTCCAGAAAGAGGAAAAATAAATACCAGCTTATCCCACATATGCTAACTTTATGCATTCATGGAAGCATTTTATCACTTTCACTAATAATTGCAAGTCTTTTCTGCAAATAAACTGCTCAGCAACCAAATTTATATAAAATTATCTAAAATACTGAGCGAAAAATCGTTTTAATAGATAATAAGACGGATATTGACTGTTGCAACAAAAAGCCCTTGCAGTTTCATTTCCGCAAGGGCCGGTTCCTGTATTTGTTTCGATATATGGCCGTTATCATATCAGCTGCCGCCGCAGCCGGACGCTTCTTCATGCGGTACCTCCCTGTCAATTTCATCATTGCAATAGCAGGTGTTAATGGTATTGGCGATAATCATGTATTCCGTAGCGCGCTCAATGGAATCAATTCTGCCGTCGTCATAAAGGTCGAGAATGGTTTTCAGTTTTAACATCAGAACTTCCTCCTCTATTTCGTTTGAATCCATCATACAGGAATCGGCGTCCAATAATCCGTACAATGAAGTGTAAAATGAGCTGTTTCTGCCACATTATGTGCGCTCGCCTATCCAAATCATGGAAGGCTTCGCCGTGTGTCTTTTCACTTATCATTGAAACCCTAACAAAACAACCGCTATTTCTTTTACGGGGACTGCTTGTAGAGAGAAATAAAGTATGATAAAATAAAGAATCTGCATAACTGCCGGGAGCGAATTCCGCCCGACAGGCTTTACCGAAGGAGTGAAATGCTTGGGCGTGCACGACGGGCACAGAAAGCGTCTCAGGAACCGCTTTTTGCGTGAGGGCCTTACCGGATTCGACGAGCATCAGGTGCTTGAGATACTTCTGCAGTACGCAATACCCAGGGTTGATACAAACCCGATTGCCCATGAGCTGCTCCGGCGCTTTGACGATATCGCCGGAGTGTTTGACGCGCCGTATGACGAGCTTTTAAAAGTACCGGGCATAGGCGAGAATTCAGCGACTTTGATAAAGCTGATGCCTGAGATAGGGCGCAGCTATATAGTATCGAAGAACAAGCCTGGCCGCTTTATCTCCTCGACGGCGGCGGCGGGCTCCGCGCTTGCACCGCTGTTTTTCGGTGAAAAAGACGAGGTCGCCTATCTCATGTGCCTGGACGCTAAGAACAAGCTCCTTTGCATACGCATGATAGCGCGGGGAGAAGTAAACCACGTTTCTATAAGCATACGCCGCGTAGTGGAGCTGGCTCTATCTTTCAACGCGTCGGGCGTCATACTCGCGCACAACCATGTCGGCGGCCTTCTGAGCCCGTCGCAGGAGGACATACTTATGACCCGCAGCCTGGAGAACGCGCTGGAAGCCGTCGGTGTGAGGCTGCGGGATCATATCGTCGTAGCGGACGGGGAGTTCATATCGATGATGGGCATGAAGTACTGAGCCTTCCCAAAAGCGCGTTTTGACACGGCGGGAGAGAAAAGGCAGAACCTGGCGCGGTTCCCGCGGAAAGCTGATACCTGAAAGCATATGCGGCCCGGGCTAACGGGGAGGGATCAGCGCGGCGAAAGTATGAGGCGAATATTATGGATTTTCACGTAGTAAGCGATTATACACCCTCCGGCGACCAGCCCCAGGCGATTGAGGCCCTGGCTAACGGGGTGGAATACGGTCTTGCTGAGCAGACGCTTCTCGGCGTCACAGGCTCAGGAAAGACATTTACCATGGCGAAGGTGATCGAGAAGGTCCAGCGCCCCACATTGGTGCTGGCCCACAACAAGACCCTCGCCGCGCAGCTGTGCGCCGAGTTCCGCGAGTTTTTCCCCGATAACGCCGTTGAGTACTTTGTCTCCTATTACGACTATTACCAGCCAGAGGCGTATATAGCCCATACGGACACGTTTATTGAGAAGGACGCCAGCATAAACGACGAGATCGAGAGGCTCCGCCACTCGGCGACGTCCGCTCTTTTTGAGAGGCGGGATGTCATAGTCGTCTCGTCGGTAAGCTGTATATACGGACTGGGCGACCCCATCGACTACTCGAGCATGGTGATCTCACTTCGCCCGGGCCAGAGGAGGAACAGGGACGAGCTGCTGCGCAAGCTCGTCGAAATACGCTACGAGCGCAACGACATAGCGTTTGACCGCAATATGTTCAGGGTGCGCGGGGACACGGTCGAAGTCTTCCCGGTTTACGCCAGGGACAATGCGATACGCATAGAATTTTTCGGCGACGAGGTTGAGCGGATAAGCGAGATAAACGTAGTTACGGGCACTCCTGTAAGGACGCTCGGCCATGTCGCCATATACCCGGCCTCGCACTATGTCACGACGCCTGAAAAAATGGAGCGCGCTGTCGGCGAGATTCTCCGCGAGATGGAGGAGAGGGTAAAATACTTTGAGGAAAACGGGCTTCTGATAGAGGCACAGCGAATACGCCAGCGCACGGAGTTCGACGTCGAGATGATGAGGGAGCTGGGCTACTGCAGCGGCATAGAGAACTATTCGCGCATCATAAGCGGAAGAGAGCCGGGCAGCCCTCCGATGACCCTCATCGACTATTTCCCGAAGGACTTCCTGCTTTTTATAGACGAGAGCCACGTCACGCTGCCGCAGCTGCGCGCGATGTCAGCGGGCGACCGCTCGCGAAAGGAGGAGCTGGTGCGCTACGGCTTCCGCCTCCCGAGCGCCTTCGACAACCGGCCGCTCACTTTTGAAGAGTTTACGCAGCGCATAGGCCAGGTCATATACGTCTCCGCGACGCCGGGCGAATACGAGCGATCCCGCTGCGGCCAGCTCGTCGAGCAGGTCATACGCCCGACCGGCCTTTTAGACCCGCTTGTGGAGGTGCGCCCCGCCGAAAACCAGATAGACGACCTCATAGGCGAAATCAGCAAGCGTGTGCAGCGCCGGGAGCGCGTCCTTGTAACGACGCTCACGAAAAAGATGGCCGAGAGCCTGACAGGCTACCTCAACTCCGCCGGCATACGCGTCAGGTATATGCACCATGACGTCGAAACGATCGAGCGCATGGAGATAATACGCGACCTGCGCCTCGGCGAATTCGACGTGCTGGTCGGCATAAACCTTCTGCGCGAGGGGCTGGATCTGCCCGAAGTGTCGCTGGTCGCGATTCTCGACGCGGATAAGGAGGGCTTCCTGCGCAGCGAGACTAGTTTGATTCAGACCATCGGCAGAGCTGCGCGAAACGCCGGGGGAACGGTTATAATGTATGCTGATACAATTACCCGCTCGATGCGGGCCGCCATAGACGAGACGAACAGGCGCCGCAAAATACAGGACGACTTCAACAAGGCAAACGGGATAGAGCCCAGGACGGTAATCAAGAGCGTCCGGGACCTTATAGAGATTTCAAGTCCCGACGCAGCTCCGGATAGAGAGGGCAGGAAGCTCACGAAACGCGAAAAGGAAGAGGCTATCAGGAGGCTCGAAAAGGAGATGCTCAAAGCCTCCAAGATGCTCGAATTCGAATACGCCGCGGTGCTCAGGGATCAGATAATAAAGCTCCGCGGAGAAGCTTAGAAATAAGGGAAGCGGCAAATGCGAAACAGTATTTACGTTAAAGGCGCAAGGGAAAACAACCTGAAAAATATTGACATTGAGATACCGAGGGACAAGCTGGTAGTTTTCACCGGCATTTCAGGTTCAGGCAAATCCAGCCTGGCCTTCGACACCATATACGCGGAGGGGCAGCGGCGCTATGTGGAGTCGCTGTCGTCATACGCCCGCCAGTTCCTCGGGCAAATGGAAAAGCCCGACGTGGACTATATAGAAGGGCTCTCCCCCGCAATTTCGATAGACCAGAAAACAACCTCCAAAAACCCGCGCTCCACAGTGGGCACGGTTACCGAGATATACGACTATCTGCGCCTGCTTTACGCCCGCGTCGGCATCCCGCACTGCCCGAAGTGCGGCCGCGAAATAAGACAGCAGACCATAGATCAGATCATAGACCAGATACTCCGCTACCCGCAGGGAACGCGCCTGTCCGTCCTAGCGCCGGTAGTGCGCGCGCGCAAGGGAGAATACCAGAAGGTCTTCGACGACGCGCGGCGCTCGGGCTACGCAAGGGTCAGGGTGGACGGAAGCAACTTCGACCTGAGCGAGGAAATAAAGCTCGACAAGAACAGAAAGCACACAATCGAAATAATAGTCGACCGCATTGTGATTAATCCCGATGTCAGGCGCAGGCTCACGGATTCGGTCGAGACGGCCTCTTCGCTCACGGGCGGCATTGTCAGCATCCTGTTTAACGACACGGGCGAGGAAGTCCTGTTTTCGCAGAATTACGCCTGCGAGGACTGCGGCATATCAATCGAGGAGCTTACGCCGCGCATGTTTTCGTTCAACAACCCCTACGGGGCCTGCCCGACCTGCACGGGCCTGGGCAGCCAGCTGAAGGTGGACCCGGATTTGATAATCCCCAACAAAAACCTCTCGATATATGAAGGCGGCATACTGGCCTCCGGCTGGGGGAACGTCAGGAACGACAGTATTTCTCGCATGTATTTTGAGGCGCTGGCGAAGCGGTATAGATTCAAGCTCACGACACCGATAAAAGACCTGCCCAAAGACGTAATTGACGTGATAATGTACGGCACAAGAGGCGAGAAGCTGAAGCTGTCATATGAACGGGCAAACGGCTTCGGCGTGCTCAGCCAGCCGTTTGAGGGCATTGCGAACAACCTGGAGCGCCGTTACCGGGAGACGCAGAGCGACGCTATAAGGCGCGAGCTGGAGCAGTGCATGTCCGAGCACGAATGCCCGGACTGCGGGGGACTGCGCCTGCGCCCGGAGAGCCTCGCCGTCACATTCGGGGGAATAAACATCGCGCAGTTTACCGATATGTCGGTTACGGAGGCTTTAGAGTTCATAGAAAACCTGCATCTTGAGGGGAACGACGAGTTAATAGCCGGGCGCATACTCAAGGAGCTGAAAGAGCGGCTCAGCTTCCTTGCCAGCGTCGGCCTGGATTACCTCACGCTCTCGCGCAGGGCCGGGACGCTGTCAGGAGGCGAGGGGCAGAGAATACGCCTTGCAACGCAGATCGGTTCGTCTCTTATGGGCGTGCTGTATATACTGGACGAGCCGAGCATCGGCCTGCACCAGCGGGATAACAATAAGCTGCTTGGCACGCTCTGCCGCCTGCGCGACCTCGGGAACACGCTCATTGTCGTCGAGCACGACGAGGATACGATACTTTCCGCGGACTATGTTGTAGACGTCGGCCCCGGGGCGGGCGTAAACGGAGGAAGGATCGTCTGCGCGGGCACTCCTGGGGAGATAATTGCCTGTGAAAACAGCCTGACGGGCCAGTACCTAAGCGGGAAAAAGAGGATTCCGGTGCCCGAGACGCGCCGGAAAGGCAACGGCAAAAAAGTCGTCTTCCGCGGCGTCAGGGAGAATAATCTTAAGGACATTGACGTGGAGCTGCCGCTCGGCACAATGATATGCGTAACCGGAGTTTCCGGCTCCGGCAAGAGCTCGCTTGTCAACGAGGTAATATATAAGGCGCTGGCGGCGGAGCTCAACCGCGTCAAGGTGCGCCCGGGCAGATTTGAATCTATTGAAGGCCTGCATTATCTTGACAAGGTGATAAACATAGACCAGAGCCCTATAGGGCGCACGCCCCGCTCCAACCCGGCGACGTATACCGGGCTTTTCGACGAGATAAGAAACCTTTTCGCGATGACGCAGGACGCGCGCTCGCGGGGCTACGGCGCGGGGAGATTCAGCTTCAACGTCCGCGGGGGCCGGTGCGAGGCCTGCTCGGGCGATGGGCTCATCAAGATCGAAATGCACTTCATGCCGGATATTTACGTACCCTGCGAGGTGTGCAAGGGCCGCCGCTATAACCGCGAGACACTGGAAGTGCGCTACAAGGGAAAGAATATAAGCGAGGTACTTGACCTGACGGTTGACGAGGCGCTGGGCTTTTTCAGCAGCATACCGAAAATAAACAGAAAGCTGCAGACGCTCCTGGATGTCGGGCTCGGTTATATTAAGCTCGGCCAGCCGTCCACAACGCTCTCGGGCGGCGAGGCTCAGCGCGTCAAGCTGGCGACGGAGCTTTCCAGGCGCTCGACGGGCAGCACCATATACCTGCTCGACGAGCCGACGACCGGCCTGCACGTCGCGGACGTGCATAAGCTCATAGAGGTTTTGCAGCGCTTTGTCGAGGACGGGAACACGGTGCTGATTATCGAGCATAATCTCGATGTCATAAAGACGGCGGATTACATTATTGACCTCGGCCCCGAGGGTGGAGACCGCGGCGGGAAAATTGTCACGACAGGCACGCCCGAGGATATAGCTGCCGCTCCGGAGTCGTATACAGGGCAGTTCCTCAAGAGGGTACTTAAGCGAAAATAAAAGCCGCCTTATACGTCAGCTGCATAAAAACGCCTTCAGTAGAGGTTTTATTCAATAAAGCCCGGGTTAAGTGCGCAATATGGCCGTTTACTGCATAGTATAGGTCGGGGTGTTCCCGATGACGCAGGTCATACTTGATTCGCTTATCGCTTTCTTCGCCGCCTTCGGCATAATCTGCGCGATATGGTGCGTTTTTATCCAGCAGCGAACGCAGTTCCAACAAAGGAGGCCCGCACATGGAGCCGGAGATACTGACCGGGACGGTAAAAACCATAATATTCCGCAATGAATCAAACGGCTATACGGTGCTGTCGGCGGAGTCGGCCGAATTCGGTACGGTCACGGTTGTAGGCAGTTTGCCGGGCTGCTATCCCGGTGAATTCATCGAAGCGGAGGGGCGCTGGATAACGCATCCGAGCCACGGCGAGCAGTTCCAGGCGGATTACGTGCAGCGGAGCCTGCCGGCGACCTCCAACACCATTTTTCAGTATCTGGCTTCCGGCGCGCTTAAAGGCATCGGGCCGGCGACGGCCGAGAGAATAGTCGACGCCTTCGGGGAAAGAGCCCTGGAGGTCATCGAGCTTTCACCGGACAAGCTTTCAAGAATTAAGGGCGTGACCCCAAAGCGGGCAAAGGAGATATCAGAATGCTTCAGGCAGCAGACCAGCGTGCGCAGGCTTATGGATTTTCTGACCGAAAACTCACTGCCGCCTCAGCTTGCGATTCCGCTGCACAGGATTTATGGGGACGACGCTATAAGCGAAATCGGGGAAAACCCGTATATACTCGCCGACGAGGACTTCGACGTTCAATTTAGCGATGTCGACGCTCTGGCGCTTCGCCTCGGCATAGACGGGGAGAGCGCCCTGCGCATCCGGGCTGGCGTGCTTTTCGAGCTCCGCCATAATCTTAATAACGGGCACAGCTTTCTGCCGCGGCACAAACTGGCCGAGGCTACCGCGAAGCTTCTGGATGTCGGCTATGAATCGGTTCTCAGCGCAATCGAGGAGCTGAGGCTCGTCGGGCAGATAATCTGCGAAAATATCGCGGGGGAGGACGCCTGCTATCTCTATAACATGTACGAAGCCGAGGTGTACACGGCGAAAAGGCTTCTCGGCATGGCCGGGGAAACGGCGCTTTTGCCGGCCAATATAGAAAGGCTCATTGACGAAACGGGGCGCGAGCAGGGCATAGAATATGCCGACAAGCAGCGCGAGGCGGTCAGGGCGGCGGCGGAAAAGCAGCTCATGGCGCTGACAGGCGGCCCCGGGACAGGCAAAACCACCTCTGTCCGCGGCATTCTTTCGCTGTTTAACCGCATGGGGCTTGATACGGTGCTCGCCGCCCCGACCGGACGCGCCGCCAAAAGGCTCACAGAGCTCTGCGGGGCCGAGGCTCAGACCATACACAGGCTGCTTGGAGCGGGCATAGACCCGCATACGGGCCGCATGTGCTTTTCCAGAAATGACAGAAACCTTCTTTCCGCCGATGCCGTCATACTTGACGAGTGTTCGATGGTGGATATTGAGCTTATAAGGAGTTTGATTTCGGCTATGAAGCCCTCCTGCCGGCTTGTGCTCGTTGGCGACAGCGACCAGCTCCCGAGCGTGGGGCCGGGCAATGTGTTCGGGGATATAATACGAAGCGGCTCCGTCACGGTCGTCAGGCTCGACGAGATTTTCAGGCAGTCGCGGGAGAGCAACATAGTTTTGAACGCCCACAGCATAAACAGGGGAGAGCTGCCCGAGCTGGGCCGCAACGAGAAGGATTTCTTTTTCCTGCGCCGTAAGGACCCGGACAGGGCGGTGGAGACAATTGTCGAGCTTGTCGGTAAGCGCCTGCCCGAAAATATGGGCATATCGCGCGACAGGATACAGGTCATTGCGCCCATGCGCAAGGGGAAAACGGGCACAATCAACTTAAACCGCGAGCTTCAGGCGGCGCTCAATCCGCCGGACCATGGAAAAAAAGAGAAAAAATATCGTGATTTTGTGTTCCGTGAAGGCGATAGGGTGATGCAAATCAGAAATAACTATGATATAATATGGACAGATTCGACAACGGGAGAAGAGGGCGCCGGTGTATACAACGGCGACGTCGGCGCCGTTGAGCGGATAGAAAACGATACTCTTACGGTGCTTTTTGATGAAAAGCGAGTAGAGTATGTCGAGGATATGGTAGAGGACCTGGAGCTGGCCTACGCTGTCACGGTACATAAGGCGCAGGGCAGCGAATACCGCGCCGTCGTTCTGGCCGCACTGGACGTTCCGCATCTTCTGTGCAACCGTGCCCTGCTCTACACGGCGGTTACGCGCGCCCGCGAGCTTTTCATAATCGTGGGTGACGACGCGATTATCGAGAGGATGACTGCAAACAACCGCCACACACGCCGCTACAGCGGGCTCAGGGCAAGACTGATGGATAAGCAATAGGGTTACATCAGCGCGCCGCGCCTGGCAATAAGCCTTATAAAGAAGCTGAAGGAGGGGACCGCCATGAGCAAACACGGTTTTTTCTCAGCACTTCTGGACCTTATTTATCCGCCGCGCTGCGTATTCTGCCGCAGCCTTCTAAGCAGAGGCGAGCGCGAAGTCTGCAATACGTGCAAAGCGTCCCTGCCGTATACGGAGGGAGCCTCAAAAGTGCAGACGGGTGAATTTTTCGACGGCTGCTGGTCGGCGCTTTACTATGAGGACAGCGTCCGGGAGTCGATTCTGCGCTACAAGTTCAACGGCAGGACCGAATACGCCAAGTATTACGCGAAGCTGCTGGCGGAGATCATCAGGGAGAATCTTTCGGGCAAGTACGAGCTTATCACCTGGGTTCCTTTGAGCAAGGAGCGCGAGAAGGACAGGGGATACGACCAGAGCATGCTTCTTGCTATGGCGGTCGCCGTCGAGCTGGACGACGTAGCCGTGGAAACGCTCCAGAAAATTTCAAATGTGCCGGCGC